>NZ_CP189597.1:0-41545 GCF_050157045.1 Pseudarthrobacter sp. H2 | reverse complement strand
GTCAGCAACAGGGCGCTGACCCCGGCCAAGGCCAGAACAGCGAGGCCCGGGAACAAACCCCAGATAGCAAAGCTGGTGATGCCCAGCAACAGCCCGGCCATGACAATCCCGGTGCCGATAGCGCCGAGGTTGCCCAGACCGGCTGAGCGCGGTACGCGCCAATTGCCGTAGGACGGTTCTTTGTATTCGGTGCTAATTGCTGCCACTGGGGCCCTCCCCGGTTGAATCCTGCGCGGTCTTTGCGATTGCCTGCGATGTCTTTGACGCCACCTGTGCTCCTGCGGCTACGGCCATGCCAACTGGTCCGGCTGCTGCTGCGGCTCCTCCAGCTGCTGCTCCTGCTCCAGCGCCGGCACCTGCTCCTGCGGCTCCCGCCCCCGCTCCTGCAGTACCAGCTGCTGTGCCAGATGCTGCGGTGCCGGTGGCTCCAGCCGGGCCGGTCGACGCTGGCGTCGGCTGGCCGCCGCCTCCCTTGGGCCCAGGTGTTCCGTCGCTGCCCTTCGGAGATGTGCCTGATTGGTTGCTTTGCGTGCTGGCTGGCGTCGGTGCGGCATTGCCTTTGCCGCTGCCGCTGCGGCCCAGGGAGACAGCACCTGTGGCCATGGCACCCACTGCCGCGCCTGCCCCGGCTCCCCCGCCAGAGGCGACGGCACCGACCATCGGCGTCACGAACCGCATCAGGGCTGGCAGGGCGAACAAGGCAACGACCATTAGCGTGAAGCCCGTGATGGACCTAATCAGCGCGTTCTGGCCCGCACCGTTGCCCATGAGCAGGAACGCGACCGAGTAGACGATCGCCGCAGCAGGTTTGTAGAGGATGAACGCGATGGTCCAGCCAACTGCTTTCTGGAACCACTGCCTGCCCATCTCCGTGTTCGTGAACGCGGCTGTGGTGGGCAGGATGCCCGCCAGGATCACCAACATGCCGCTGCGCACCACCATCAGCACGACCTGGACGAGGGACGCAATCAACCCGATGAGTCCCAGGACGATCAGGATAAACACCCCGACGCCGGTCTGGTTGGTTATGACTAGGATGTTCATCGACGCTGCGAATCCCTTCCCGTCTGTGGAACGCTGGATGACGGCGACAGCGAAGGCGTCGGCCGCGATCACCAGAATTGAGATGACACCCAAGCCAAGGCCCGACACCAGAGTGAGCGTGAGCAGCGAGCGGAGCAGGTCCTTTAGCGGTGCCCCGCGCTGTTCCCAGATCATCCGGATGCCTCCGAGGATGACGGCGAGGACCGCCAGCGCCAGCGTCCAGGGCATCAATTCGCTATTGACCGCAGAAACAACGGGACTTGGCGTGGTGCCGTCCTGGCTGGCCAGGTTCACGGTGGGCATGGAGACCCAGAAGGTAGACAGTGTTGTCACCATCTGACTCATGCCCTCCATGATGGCTTTTGCAAGATTGTTGATTGCGTCGTCCGCGATCCCCGCCGCAACTTTGCCGAGTCGCTGTTCGCCCATGCAGACAACGTTCCAAACTTCGCATTCCTTTTCTGCCATGTCAGACTCCGGCCCAAGGGATAAATGAACTCAGGTCACTGACCTGGCGAACTGCGCCTCCACCGGCGGGCGGGATATCCATTTTCCAGTCGCCGTCCTCCCAAAGCAGCGACGTCGAGAGAGCACCGTATCCGCCATCTTTGGACTCGAAAGCCAGCTCCACGATGGCTGTTTCGGGAGTGTATGAATGGATCATGAAGCCGGCAATCTGGACCTTCGGTGAGGTCCCACCGCTGACGTCCTTGCCTTCCTTTATGGCCTGTACTGCTTTGTCCCGCGAAGGGCTGTCAGCTGAAAGCTCCAGGTAAACCTGTTTTGCATAGCCGTTGAATGACGACGCCCAGATGTTCGCCGTTGCGTAAAGAGCCCCTGTGGGTGACTGGGCGAAGCACGACCTCAGACCGTCCTTGCCCACAGTGCCGGGGCCTGCTGTTGATGGATCGGTTGGAACGGCCATGGTTCCGAGCAAGTCCCACTTGGATTTGGGCGCGGTTCCCAGTGCAGTTTCCTTGCTCGCAGGGAGGCCGCAGACGCTCTTGCCAGCCCCAGCGGAGGCACTGGGGTTGGCTGCGGCTGTGCTGCTGGTCTCTGTCGGGGCAGGAGCTGGCTGGGCGTTTCCCTGTCCTTTGGGGAGCAGGAAGATGACGACGGTTGCTGCGATCAGCGCGACCACCAGCGCGGCAGCGATGAGGAAACCGGGTTTGGTGAACGGATTGCTTTCGGTGGTGCTCTCTGTTGACTGGCTCATGGTGAACCTCCCGTTGTTGGTGCTGGCTTAGACGAAGGCGCGGACGATGCCGGAAGCGCCGGTGATGATGATGCAGCCCAGGAGGACCCAGCCGAGCTTGCCGATGGCTTGTGCGCCCTCTCCGCGCTGGAGCTGAATCACCATGCCGATGCCGACGATGATGACGCCCAGGACGCCAAGGACCAGGCCGATACCGGAGGCCCAGTTCAGGACCGTGAGCAGGCCGCCGGCCTCGGCCGGGACGGTCGGGGTGGGGTTGGGGATGACGCTTCCGTCAAGTACGGCGAAGGGGTTCATGGTGAGACCTTTCAGTGGGTGGTGCTTGGTGTGGTGTCGGTGGCCAGGGAGGCCAAGTCATTGATGAATCGTTGGTATTCGCGGCCCGTGGGCGGCGTCGTGGTGTCGCCGTGCCGCCAGGCCTCTACCCAGGGCAGGGTCCAGAGTCGGGGCGCTCCCCCGCCGACGATTGCAGCGAAGTCACGGAGCGCTTTGGGAGTCTTCCCCGGTGCGTCCGCCAGGACGGCGAGGCCGAGCAGATCCAGCTTCGGTGCCGCGCCTGATGCCCATTGGGTCAGTGCGCTCTGTGCCGCTGTCAGGCCGCGCATGTCTGCCCGGCAGACCAGCAGAACCCGGGGTGTGCTCCCGTCCTGCAGGACGGGCCAGCAGTGACCGGTGGGGCGGGCCCCGTCGAGCAGGTCAGCGATGCGGCTTTCGCCGGCTCCCCCCTGGGCGCCGGTAATCCACAGCGCTGCAGAACCTGACATGGTGCGGCGGGCCAGGCGGTCTGCCGTGTCGGGTTCAACCATTCCCCTCAGCGGCTCACTGATCACTGCCGCGGGCGGCAGGTGCGCGTCCGGTGCTTCCTCTTCCGCATTGTCGGTGGCGGGGCTGGTGATCCAGGGGTTCAGGGACTGTTGCATGGTTCCTCCTTTCAGAATCCGTTGGTGGGTTGTTCTAGAAGCCGGCGGCGACGGCGGCCGCTGCGGCCAGCCATGCCCGCTGGGTGGCGGGCTGAAGGGCTTCGTAACGGATGGGACCGTTGACCATGGCCGGATCGTAAGGAATCCGGACGACCGCGCGGACGAACGGCTCGAAGCCGTCAGCGATCCGCTGGGCTTCGTCCTTGGCCCGCTTCAGGGCGTCCCCGGTCATGCTGCGCTTGGCGTCGGTGGATTCGGAGACGATCACGACGGCGTTGCGTGCCAGCTCCGCGTCGTGGCCACCACGGGATTCCAGCGTCTGCAGCGTCAGCCGCGCAGCTTCGGCGCGGTCCTCGATGGCCGTGACCGGGACGACGAGCTGGTTGGTGTGGTCGATCATCCGGCGCCAGTTCGCTGCCCTGGCGGTGTTGCCCGAGTCCATGACCACCAGCCGGTAATACCGGGTGAGCACCTGGTGGGCGATATCGACTTCCTCAGCGGTGACTTCGTGATCGCCTTCTTCGTTTTCATCCGAGCGCAGAACGTCGAACTTGTCGGCGGTCTGGTGATGGACGAACTTGGCGATTTCTGCCGCGTTCGTGGCCGGGGAGAGAAGTTCGGTCGATGAATCGATCAGGTCCAGAACGCTCCGGGCATGGGAACCCTTTTCCGTCCGCCAGCCCAGGGTGCCTTGGGATTCGTTGTTGTCCCAGGCGACGGTGGCGGCCCCGCTGTAGCGGGCAAGGATGGCTGAGAGCATGACGACCGTGGGGGTCTTGTTCGCCCCGCCCTTGCGGTTCACCACGGCAATAGTCCGGGGACCGGGCCAGTGCTGGCTGACCGTGCGGATGTCCTCCCGCTGGGAGAGTTCTTCCGCTGAGGGGTCCATCCGGAATCCCAGTCGCGTGAGCGCTCCCCTCCATCCCTGTGTTGCCGGTTCCAAAACCGGAGCGCTGACTAGGAACGAGGTTTCCTTCAGGCTGCGACGGGTCAGCGGTGCTTCCGGGACGGTTGCGGTGGTCTGCGGTTCTTCTGCGGCGGCCGACGGCTGGGCCTCCGAATGTGCAGGCGTCTCGGTTGCTGGCTCGGTCTCGACGGGGTTGGGCGGCCACGGCTGTCGTTTCACCGCTGCCGCAGCGGTGGGCTGTGCGGGGGCGGCTGATGGTTCAGGAGCAGCAACAGGGACCGTATCAATGACGGTCGGAGCGATGGTCTCGGGGGTGGTTTCCGGGGCCTCTGCCCGGCGGCGTGCCGGGCGCGGTTCGTAGGAGACGGATTCGATCTTGTTGTCCGGGTGCACGATGAGTTCACCGTGTCCTTCGGGATCCTCGATCTGGACCCGGACGGGGCGCTGCAGCGTCTGCGCCTCGCCCACGACCAGGGCAAGGGCGTTGTTGCGGAGATCCTGTACGGAGTCCCCGGCAGGCACGACGCGGGAGTTACCCGCGACGACGACCTCAGCGGTCCCGTTGTCGCGGACGATGGCCCTGATGTTTGGAAAGGCCAGGACCTCGGTTGGTGTAGTACCCATGAAATTCTTCCTTACGTGTGTGAGATGGAGAGGTGCGGCGCTTAGGACGTTGGTGGTGTGAGTCGGTTGACCTTCCACGGGGCGTCCTTGCCCGTGCGGAGCAGCTGCAGCGTGTAGGTCCCGGCATTGGTGGGGACCGCTGCCGTGACGCCGTAGCCGTTGGCTTCATCGACGGTCAGCTTGGCAGGACCGGTGACGCGGTTGGTCGGGATGTTGGCCGGGTCCACTGCCGAGTAGTCGGCTGTGGCCTGTGGTGTCAGCCAGCGGGCAAGGTCGTTGGCCCATTGCTTTTCCTCCACGGCAGGGCGGGCGAAGTCGGCCATTGCCTTCTGCGCGACTTCCAACGCTTTGTCTTTGCTGGCCTGATCCCAGGTGATGCCGGTGGTGGCCGGGATTGTGCCACCGGGCGCCTGTGGTCCGCTGTTGGCGCTCAGTGAGACGGGGGCGGACGCTGTGGGCGTGCTGCTGGTTGATTCCGTCGGTGTCGGTGTCGTGTTCGCTGCCGGTGCGCATGAAACGCAGAGCAGGGCCACGGCGAGCAGGGTCCAGGGCTTTTTCACTTCTTCTCCTCTTGAGTGGGCAGGTACAGGAAAGCTGAGGGGACAGTGTTGGCCACTGTCCGGGTGTAGTAGCTGTGGTCCGCCGGGGCCGGGTTGCCGTTGTAGCCCTCTTCGACGTAGGTCCCGTTGTCCTTGACTTCTTTGACCACCGCGACGTGGCCGAAGTTCGGGTCCGCTCCCCCGGCGCCCGGTGCGTACCAAACCACGGCACCGACCCGGGGCGTGCTGCCGGTGGGCCAGCCCTTGGCGTCCCAGCCGGCCTTCCAGGTCAGGGCCGAGCCGAGGCCCTGCCCGTCCGGGCGGAATGAGCCGTTGAGGAACTTGAACGGTGCACTGGTCGAACCCATCTGCTGGTTCACCCGCCACAACGCGAAATCCACACATTCGCGGTAGTACATGCCCAGCGGCGACGTGCTGGCTGTGCTCGCTCCGACCTGCAACCAGGTCGGAGATTTCTTCCACGGGTAGTCATCCCCCGCGCCGGATTGTCCCGGGATGGCGCAGTCGCTGCCTTCCAGGGAGAACTGCGAGTTCGAAAGTGCCTGGACGAGTTTGACGGCCTCGGGCCAGTACTTCTGGTAGTGGTACGGGTCGGCGTTGCGCTGGACCTTGTTACCGGCAAGGGTCGGTTCCAAGAGCTCCCAGCCGGGAACGGCCTGCAGGGCCTTGATGAAGTTCGTGGCGCTGGTGGTGGGGTTCATGCGGTCTGCGTAGGAGCCCCACGCGCCGTTGTCGCGCTGCTGGAACAGTCCTCTGGAATCCGGGCCGGGTCCGTCGCCGTGGTCCAGCACCCGCAGCCCTGACTCACCCAGGGAGACCATGACGCTGATCATCTGACCCTTCACGGATAGGTCCAGTGCCTTACCTGCACCCATGATCGCGGCGGCGTTCTTCAGCTGCTCTTCGGTATAGCCCTCGACCTTGGTTTTGCCGTCGATGACGACAGAAACAGCCGGGCCACAATCGGCGGCCGCCGGCTTCGCGGGGGCCAGCAACAGCAGCATGGTGAAGATCAGACCAAAGAACAGGCCGGGGATGGCAATGAGGGCCACCAGGCCAAGCGACTTACGCTGCATCAGGAAGGCCCCCGGCCCGGTTGCGGACCCAGGAATCCTTGAGCCACAAAGGGCCGGCGGCTTCGACGGTCAGGACAACCCCAGGGCGTCGAATCCGCAGCACCACGCCCGGACGGCCATCCTTGAAGACCTCAGCCGCGCCGAACGGCAATAGACTACTCAATCCCTGTCTCTCCCCCCGAGAACATCACGTCCACCTCTACCCGCACCCAGTGACAAAATTCCACTCGGTGGACCAGCAGGCCATTTTCCACGAATTCAGTGAATTCGCCGTGTCACACGGCCTCTCTGTGTCAGTGGTCACTGGCTATCTGCGCTCTTGTCTGTGCGACAGTTAAGACATTACCCTAAAACGACATTAAATGTAGTCTTATATGGACCGCGCCGGAGTCAAACACAGGAAGTGACAAAATGATTGGATGCCCCGATATATTCGTCCCCCGAGCTCCCTGCCCAGGGACGTAGAGATGGCCATCGAGTCATTCGGGACGATGTTCTCCCGCGCGATACTGCGCCATCTCTCCATCCACGGCCCCACCGGGGCGGCAGACCTGGCCCGTGAACTCGGAACCGATCCCAACACCGCGCGACGGACGCTGCAGGGACTCGAAGATGCGGGCCTGGTGGAAGCCGATGTCCCCGCGGGTCAACGGCGCGGGCGGACCGTGACCTTCACCGTGCGACCGGAGCGTCTGGAGCAATTGCTGGACGGACTCAAGGACTTCTTACGAGGGCGTTAAATGTTCTTCCTTTGGAAGACACGCGGCCCGAATCCCGAGTAATGCATATTCTTAAGGCTATTTTCGAGCTATGGCTACGAGACGGCGCAGGCATCGCGGAACGGCAATGGACAACGTCCAGCTGAATACGCTGGTGCCTCAAGAGGACAAGGACTTCTTCTTCTCCGTCGCGGATCGCATGGGCGTATCGACCGGCGAAGCCATGGAGCAACTGATCGCTCATCTGCGGACAGAAATGAAACCCGACGGCCTGCCCTCATGGTTCGACCGAACCCAACTACCGGAGACATTGCCCATGGCACAGGCGAGTTAAAAGTTGAAGGCCCGCACTTGGCGGGCCTTCACTAAGTATCCGTTCAGATCCAAGTTTCCTGGCAGTCACTGATCTGAACTATTCAAGCTTCCTCTTGCGAGGACGCTCCCTTTTTCACACCCTCCAACAGGAAAGGTATTGTCCCCTATGGTACCGGACCCCGGTTCCGCGTCAACGGTTGTCCGCGCGAGTGTCGGGCTGCAAAAAGCAGCCGAACGAGACCCCGAAAAACTGCACCTGACGCCCGAGAACGTGGCGGCCCTTGGTGCCGCCCTTCCCAGGACGGAAGACACAACCGCCGATCCTGGCTCCCCTACAGGTCGCAGCAAACGACGCGCAGGACGTAAGGGCAAGCACAGGCCCAGGCGCGTACGGAAGGCGAAGGAGCGCAGCAACCGTGCCGTGTGGTCGGTCATTCCGGCAGGGCACAGGCCTGCCCGGCACATCGTCCGCTGGCTACGCAGCATTCAGGAGCTGGCGGAGTTCCAGCTGGCCCGCAAGGACCTGAAGGCGAACATCTGGCGGTTCGCCAACGCCGTCGCCCAGTGTCCTGGCTTTGACCCCGCCAGTATGACCATCATGCCCATCTGGCAGCGCCTCCAGGAGCGGTTCGGATTCCCGTCCAAGAGCATTTCCAACTACTTCCGCCGGCTCAGGGATTGGGGCGTGCTGGCTGTGGTTGCCACGGGGCGCACAGCCGAGTTCACCCCTAAATCCAGCGGCCGCACCGAGAACGAAGCGGCCATCTATGTGCTGCTGGAAAAAGCCGAAGATCAGGGTGTGGAAAAAAGTAGCGTACCGGTGCCCAATAGGGCTGTTAATAACCCCCCGCACGCGCGGGCGGGCGAATCGTCAAATCCTCAAATGGATGCGGCTTCGCCGCAACCTTCTTTGAAGCGCGCCGCACAGCGGCGCGAGGTCAATCACCAGCTGCTCAATCGGACAGAACCCCTCTGGGACCCGAACGCCACGACAGACGCCACGACCAAGCGTGAGCGCCGCGAGACTGAGCGTCTAGCCTCGCTGGAGCTTCAATTCAGGTCTTTCCCGCTGCAGCGCATCTCCACTGCGCATGTCGCCGCCATCTGCCGGCCTTTCTTCCGGGCCGGTTGGACAATCAAGGACATTCTTCACGCCATCGACTGGCGGCCGAATACCGATGCCAAGTACCACCATGACGGCGCCCACGGCGTGGGAAACACTGGGGCATGGCTGAAGTTCCGCCTGGGCAAGTGGATCCGCCATGACGGCGGTTTGTACCGCTCCCCCAGCCAAAAACGCGAGGCCGAACGGTCTCAACGCGCCGCTGAAACCCGGGCGGCCGCCGAACGCCGGGAACGTGCGCTGGCGGAACGTTCCAGCTACACGCCGCCCACCGTGCCCTGGAGAGAGCGCGTCGCCCGGATTCGCCAAGCCCAATTGGGCTGATAAACAGCCGGTCTGACAAGCGATATCGTTGTGATATCGTTTTGATATTAGTATCAAAACAGTTTCACTCTTATACTGTTTAGATATCTCCGCGAAACTACCCCAAAGCAGTTTCAGTCTGATATCGCCGCAGTATCATTGCCCCGAAGAGAGGAAGACCCCATGCCAGTACTCCTTATAGCCAGTCAGAAGGGCGGGACAGGCAAGACCACGACGACCATCAACGTCGCGGCCGAGCTTGCCCGCAGAGGACGTGACGTCCTGATCGTTGACTGCGACAAGAGCGTTCAGTCCGCGTCCACGTGGGCCGCTGATCGCGCCCAGGATGAGTCACTCCCCCGCGTCCACGCCATCCAGAAGACCGGCAATGTCCGGGAAGCACTGAAAGACCTGAGTGCCCGGTACGACTATGTGATCGTGGACGCTCCCGGGCACGACAGCCAGGAAATGCGGACGGCCATGACCGTCGCGGACCTGATGCTCATCCCGGTGCGGCCCTCACAGTTCGACCTGGACACCATGCCCGGCATGGTCGAGCTCATCGAGACGGCCAAGGACATGAATCCGAAGCTCAAAGTCGCTGCCCTGCTTACCCAGGTGCCCACCTACTCCTCTGCGACTGAAGAGGATGAAGCCAAGGACTTTCTGCAGGACTACCCGCAGATCCCGCGTATCGACGCCGCACTGAAGATCAGGAAGGCCTATCGGGACAGCATCCCGGCCGGCAAGGGCGTCATCGAGATTTCGAACGGATCGGCCAAGGCCGAAGTGCAGGTACTAGTGAAGGAGATTGAGGAATGGCTATAAAGAAACGCGACGCCCGCGCAGTGGCATCCACCGCGGTGGCCGGGGACGAGGACGCCGTGGCCCGGAAGGCCGACGAGTTCGGGAAGGGCGGATACGCGCCGGAAGTGGTTGAGGCTCCCCTGGATCCCAACGCGCCAATTGGCCCGCAGGGCATCCTTTTCAGGATCAACGACTACCAGAAGCAGCTGCTCAAGGAATCGGCAGACGCTGACAGGCGTAGCCAGCAGAAGCTGCTTGAATCCATCATCTGGCCGGAACTGGAACGCCGGAAAGCGGAGCGCAACCAGTAGCACCATAGTATCCTAGTGATATCAGAGCAGTATCGCCCCGGTATCCCACGAATGGCGTCGTCCGGGCATCCGTTGGACGACCGATCCCCGCCATCGCGGGGGAGTAGTCCTCCTGTGACAGGTAATACGGGTGAATCCCCGCTAGCGTGACCTTCGGACCACACGAGGCACCAGGGGGAGAAGTCCATGGCGGGGCGAAAGAAACAAATTGATGGCCAGTTGAGCTTTGAAGCTCTTTGGGCGGCACCAGAGGAGGATCGCAATGAACAAGTACGGCAGGCAGGCTCAGGAAGCCTGGAAGACAGCCAGTCCCACGCGCTACAGCCAGATACAGAACCCGGAGGACTTCTTCACCAAGCTGGGGGAGGAAGCCCAAGAACAAGTGGACGGGCTGCTGATCAAGCTCGCGGGGCCGGACCCGAAGGGGGAGGGCTACCTGGAGAAGGTAGGCAGGTTGAACGCAGCGCGGAACCAGGCCGAGGAGATCGTTCGCTACGACCTGCTTTCGCCGCCGGAGACGGAGGACGAGGAGGACGAGTACGTGAACCCGAGTATTCAGGAGTACCTGGACTCGATGGCGGAAGCGGACAAGCTGCGCGAGCAGCTCTACTAGAAACCGGGACGGGCAGGTTCCGCCCATCTTCCCAGGACGACCTTGCCCCATCCGGTGCCCGTAGCCGTATCCGGGCGAACCTTGAAGCCCTCGAGGTGCTGCAGACGCTGCAGGATGAGGACCGGCAGGCCACGGAGGCTGAGAAGGCGTCACTGGCGCGGTGGGGGAGTTGGGGAGCGCAAGGCGTCTTCCAGATATTCGATGAAAACCGGGAGGAATATGCCGGGGACCGCGAGCATCTGCGCAGCCTCCTGACCGAGTCCGAGTACGACGCCGCGCGTCGGACCACGATCAACGCCCACTACACGGACGCTGCCTACGTCCAGGCCATGTGGTCAACCGTGCAGGAACTGGGCTTTAACGGCGGCACTGTTCTGGAACCGGGATCCGGGGTTGGAACCTTCATGGGCTTTGCCCCTGACACCGCCACGATGACCGGTGTGGAGCTGGACCCGACCACGGCGGCCATCTCCCAAGCCATCTACCCCGAGGCCACCGTCCGTGCCGAGTCCTTTGCCGATACCAAGCTGCCGACCGGGCACTTCGACCTTGCTATCGGCAACGTGCCCTTCGCCAACGTCAAGCTGCACGATCCTCGCCACAACCCCGGCGGCCACTCGATCCACAACCATTTCATCCTCAAATCCTTGGAACTGACCCGCCCGGGCGGGATGGTGGCTGTGCTGACGTCCAGCTTCACGCTGGACGGCACGAACCCGGCAGCCCGCAGGGAAATGAACCAGCTGGCCGACCTCGTGGGCGCTGTCAGGTTGCCCACCGGCTCCCACCGGAAGGCAGCCGGCACGGACGCCATGACGGACCTGTTGATCTTCCGCCGCAGGGAACCTGGCCAGGAACCGGCCTCCACTCTTTGGGAGACCGTCACAGCCCGTCGGATCGACGGGACTATTACCCGCCTGAACTCCTACTTTGACGAGTACCCCGAACGCCTGTTGGGCGAGCTGCACGTCAGCCATGGCATGTACGGGGCCGAGACTCTGCAGCTGACCACGGACGACCTCTCAGCCGTCCCGGAGCGCCTGAACGCTGCCCTGGCTGATGTCGTTAACGAAGCCCGGTCCGCAGGCATGGTCATGACCGAGCGGACCGTCGAGCAGGAACGCCAGCGTGCCGCCTACGTACCGGCTGCCACCCACGAATGGGACGGCCACATCAGCGCCAAGGACGACGGCTTCACCGTTGTCCAGAACGGCTCCCACGCCGACCTCGCAGTACCTAAAACCCAGGCCGCTGAACTCCGAGCCCTGCTGGGGCTGCGCGACGCCGGACGGACGCTGCTCACCGCAGAAGCCGAAAGCCGCGACGACACCGCCGACATTGATTCCCTGCGTGAGGACCTGAAGACGGCCTACAGTCAGTACGCGGACACCTACGGGCCGATCAACCGCTTCACGCTCCGGGACACCGGCCGCGTGGATGAAGAGACGCAGGAGCCCATCCAGGCCCGCATCACGCCACGGGCAGTTTCCATCGTCTCCCGTGACCCGTTCGGGCCGCTGGTCATGGCCTTGGAGAACTTCGATGAAGCCACGCAGACAGCCTCCCCGGCTGCCCTGCTCTCCAGCCGTCAGGTCCAACCCCGCCGCCCGGTCCTTGGTGTGGACACCGCCGAAGAAGCCCTCACCGTCACCCTCGATACCGTGGGAGAGGTTGATTTGGACTACGCCGCGTCCCTGCTGGGCATCAGCCGGGACGAAACACGGGCCGCCATGGGGGAGAGCATCTACGAGGTCCCCGGCACCGAGGAGACCTACCAGACCCGGGCCGAGTACCTGTCCGGGAACGTGCGGGAAAAGCTGGAAGTCGCCCAAGCGGCCGCGCTCTCGGACGACAGGTACGCCGCCAACGTCCAGGCCCTCACCGAAGCCATGCCGGAACCGCTGCGCATGGACGAAGTGGAAGCCCGTCTCGGCGCGGTCTGGATCGACGCCGGCACCCACCAGGAGTTCGTCCGGGAAATCCTGAACGACCCCTACGCCACCGTCTCCAACGCCGCCGGGTCCATGTGGGACGTCAAAGCCAACCGCCATACCCTTGCGGCCACCAGCAACTGGGGCACCCAGCGGATGCCCGCGTCTGACGTCCTCAAGCAGGTCCTGGAACAGCGGCCCGTCCGCGTCACTGATGAAGGCGAGGACAAGCGCCGCATCCTGAATCCCACCGAAACCGCAGCAGCCCAGGAGAAAGCCCAGCTGCTGCAGGAGCGTTTCAGCGAGTGGGTCTGGGAGGAACCAGAACGGGCCACCCGCCTCATCGACGAGTACAACCGCCGCTTCAATTCCATCGTGCTGCGCGACTACAGCACCGAGGGGGAGCAGATGACCCTGCCCGGCATGGCCAAGGACTTCTCCCCACGCCCGCACCAGCGCGCGGCCGTGGCCCGGATGCTCTCGGAACCTGCCGTGGGACTGTTCCACCAGGTAGGTGCCGGAAAGACCGCCGAGATGGTCATGGGCGTCATGGAGCTGCGGCGCCTGGGCATGGTCAACAAGCCAGCCGTCGTGATCCCGAACCACATGCTGGAACAGTTCGCCCGCGAATGGCTCCAGATTTACCCCCAGGCCCGCATTCTTGCCGCATCATCGGGCGACCTCGCAGGGGACAACCGCCGCCAGTTCGTCGCCCGCGCGGCCGCCAACGAGTGGGACGCCGTGGTCATGACCCGCACAGCTTTCCAGCGCGTCAGCCTCAGCCCCGAAGCCGAAGCTGCCTACATCAACGCTGAAGTCATCCAGATGCGGGCCGAGCTGGAAGCCGCGAAAGAGAACGGCCAGGACAATGGCCGCGCCAACGCCAGCATCGTCAAACGCCTGGAAAAGGCCGTCCTGTCCCAGGAAGAAACCCTCAAAGCCAAACTCGACACCCCCGCAGACCCCGGGATCAGCTTTGAAGAGACCGGCATTGACTACCTCGTCGTGGACGAGCTGCACGACTACAAGAACCTCCGGACCCCGAGCAACATCCCCGGCGCCGGAATCCAAGGCTCCAACCGTGCATCCGACCTCCACATGAAGACCGAGTTCCTACGCCAACGCGAAGGACGCCGCGTGATCACCGGAGCCACGGCAACACCCATCGCCAACTCGGTCACAGAAATGTACGTCATGCAGCGCTACCTGCGCCCGGACCTGCTCCGGGCCACCGGGATCCAGGACTTCAACACCTGGGCCGCCACGTTCGGCCAAGTGGTCGAAGAAATGGAACTCTCAGTAGCCGGCGGTGACCGGTTCAAGCTCAAGAGCCGGTTCGCTAAATTCCAGAACGTCCCCGAGCTGCTGAAAATGTTCCACACTTTTGCGGACGTCAAAACCGCCGAAGATCTGAAACTGCCCGTCCCGGCCCTTGCCCCGCGCGACGGCGACGGGTTGCGCCAGCCGAACATGCTGGCCGTGGAGCCCAGCCCCGAGCTGCGCGAATACATCCAGGACATCGGGAACCGCGTGGACCGTATCCAGCAACGGCTGGTGGACTCCGAGGAAGACAACATGCTCAAAGTCTCCTCAGACGGCCGCAAGGCCGCCCTGGACATGAGACTCGTTGACCCCACGCTCTCCCAGCAGGGCCCCACGAAGATCAGCGCGACCGCTGACCTGCTGGCCAGCGTGTACGAAGAACACAAGGACCGCATCTACACCGACCCGAAAACCGGCGAGCCGGACCCGGTTCCCGGTGCCCTGCAGCTGGTCTTCTGTGACTTCGGCACACCATCTGAGCGGTGGAACGTGTACGGCGAACTCAAAGACCAGCTCCGCCGCCGAGGCGTACCTGAACACATGGTCCGGTTCATCCACGAAGCCAAGAACGACACCGAGAAGGGCCGGCTCTTTGCCGCCGCCCGTTCCGGCCAGATCGCCGTGCTGGTGGGATCGACCTCGAAAATGGGTGTCGGGACGAACATTCAAAAACGTGCCGTGCACCTGGTGGACATGGACGCCCCGTGGCGGCCCTCCGACGTCGAGCAACGCCACGGCCGCATCATGCGCCAGGGAAACCTGAACCCCGAGGTCCGCATCTCCCAAGTGGTGACGAAGGAATCCTTCGACTCCTTCATGTGGCAGGGACTTGAACGCAAGTCCCGGTTTATCAACCAGATCATGCGCGGACGCCTGGACGTGCGGGAAATCGAGGACATCGGGGACAACACCCTGAACTTCGCCCAGGCAAAAGCCATCACCAGCGGTAACCCGCTGGTGCTGGAAAAAGCCGTCGCAGATCAGGAACTTGCCCGGCTGAGCCGTCTGGACCGGGCCTACAACCGCAACATGGTTGCCGTGGCCCACACCAAGCGCGGTGAGCAGTCTGCGGCCGAGGCCGCGTCCCATGACCTGCCCCTGATCCAGGAGGCCGCCGGCCGGACCGTTGACACCACCGCGGATGCCTTCGCAGCCAGCATCGACGGCAAAACCCTCGACAACCGGGGCGACGCCGCCGAAGCGCTCCGCGCATGGGCAGGTAAACACGGCCACCGGCTCATGAACCTCTACGGATATGACGAGCTCGGAACCATCGCCAACCTTGGTGGCCACGACCTCCGCGCCAAACTCGTGCCCGCACGCGACCTTGACCACGCCACCGTCGAAGTACGCATCGAAGGAGTGCCCAGGGCAACCACCCAGATTGCCCGAAGGAGCCTGCTTTCAGCTGATATCGGCACCATCAGGCAGCTTGAGAACAGGGTTTCCTCCCTGCCACGACTGATAGCCGACGTCGACGGACGCCGACAGGAAGCTCTCTCCCGCGTCGAACAGGCAGAAAAGGCACTGGCGGAACCCTTCAAGTACGCCGACGCCCTCAAAACCGCCCGGGGGGAGTCCGCACGCATCGACCAGCTCATGGCCGACGCGGCAAAGCCAGAAGAACCGGAAAAGCCCGAACCCGCGGCCGAAATCGACCCCCGAATGGAAAAGATGCAACGGCTAATGAATGCATCATTCCCGCCACAGCCAGGCACGCCGGCCTCCACGGCCACGGCCGCCCAACAGGGGACACGCGAACAGCGCCGCCAGCAACAACCCGAATACGGGCGCTGAAGCCCGTCCCGGGCATAAGTAAGCCCTGCACAGCCCAAAAGCTGTGCAGGGCTTACTTATGTTTCTCGCGCGAGGAAACCAAAGTGATTCACCATCTTGATGCTGCTAGATCGAGCCTTCCCACGCCCGTGCTGGGATATCGACGCATGTCTATTGGTATGGACCCAAATGAACAGAACGAGCGTCAGCCTGAGAACCGCAGCGCCAATTGGATGGAGGTGCTTTTGTTTGGCGGCGCAATCCACCTGATCGAAATTGGTATGGATCGGCTCGGAGTATTGGTCGGCCTCATACCCCCGGGCTAAGAGTCACTGCGTACGGATAACGATGAGTTTGTGTTCGTCGGGGATCCCCTGCAGTAGCGCGGCATGCGCTGTGGTGTAGTCCTCGCCAACTGCCGTTATGCGCTCTTGGCTGCCGTCGGGGGCTTCAATGGTGCCTGTTATTTCCACTGATCCAGCCTAGCTGCGGTTGGCCCGCGCTTGCTCAGAAATCCGGCGCCACAACACGAAAACCACCAGGCTATTCAGGAAAGCGATGAAGACATCGCCCGCAGCCGGTCGGCCGATGACGAGATCGAGGGCAACCAGCACCAGAGATCCCGTTGTAGCAGCGGTGAACACAACGGCAAGGATCCACAGGGCTCGCGATGACAGCAGCCCGCTACCGTGCCGCACTCGGTCATGGCGGCCGGGACACGGGGCCGGATCATTCATGCCCCCACCCTACTCAGGAGGAAGCGCCGGGGCCGGAACGGGTGGGGGTATGAATGATCCCCGATCACCTCCGCTAGTTGTCCGTGATGGATTCCAACAGCCACTGCTCCGCCAGCGGGTCACGCCGCAGCTCGAAGGTCCGCAGCGCCGCCGACGAGGTGCCTAGGCGGACCTGTACCCGCCAATGCTCAATGTCCACGACGTTCCCGACGCCTACCGGGACAGTCCGCTGGGTCTGCCACCAGGAATCTCTGGTGAACCAGTGCAGCGGCTCTGCCGCCACAGCCCATACCCGCCCGTCGTAACGGACCGCCAGGGGAATGCCTGCCGCCGTAAACCGGACGTCCACGGGAGCGTCGAGGCTCGTTTCACTTACTGCTGCTGTCACGGTTGGTCCGCTCTCCCAAATTCCTGTTCATCAACTCTTCCCGGCGGGTGACCGCCGAACTCCACACCCACGTCCGGTACGTCACCGGGCCGTCCTTCCAGGTCACTTCGGCGGCCTTGGCTGTCCAGGCGAACACTTCACCGTCCACCAATTCCGCGCAGTTCGGAAACCTGATCCACGCCTTCACCGGTATCCCCGGATACCCGTTCTTGGCCGGGAAATGCTCGAAATCAAGCTCCTCCACCGTCAGCCCAATCGGGCCGGCACGGCGAGCGTACTGCGCCTGCAGCTGGGTCGCTTGCTCCCGGTTCACTAACACACCTTATCGAATATGTGTTCGAATGACACGCCGAAAAAATAGGCCGGACGGCCTCCTTTTAGTGTGCAGTGGGGGTCTGACAATCTCCCAGGATCGGCAAAGCTCCCCATGGTCCAAGCCTGCCGCCGCCGACGCGCCACCCGGGTGGGGTCGGGTTCTTTTCAGCAGGGATGACGCAATGGTCAGGCGGGGAGCAGGGGCCCGCACGCATCGGAACCTTGGGGTGCGGTGGAGATATGAGGGAGGGCAAAAAATCCGCGCAATTACGGGGATTTACCTTGAATGCGTACTATCAAAATGATATCATTATAGTATTAACACGATATAAAGCGGGTGGGCTCTGCGGACACAGAACCCACCCTCGCCAAGCGACTCTCATCCCTACGCAATAAGGAGATTGGACCATGACAGCAACAGATGTGCTGACCGGCCAGCTTGACCTTCTCACCCTACTTGAACTGCAAACCCTACCCACGGCCCCGCTGCACTTCACCGTTGGCCATTACCATCCGGACGAGCTGGACGCCGCCTATGAGTACCGGGCCAAAAGCGACGGGCGGATGGGGGTATCCAACTGGAGCCGCCAGTGGAATGAAAACCAGACGGGCAGGAACGTCACTGCCGGATCCGCCCACCGCACCTTCACCTACGGAGCGGACCTGCGCTGCAACGAGCACTGGCGCAACCCGGACTGCCAGTGCATGGGAGACCTCCTGTATCGCGTCTACTGCCACGACTGCGACTGGTGGGGAGGAATCCACGACAACGAGAACCAAGCCGTGGAGGACATGCTCAACCACTGCCGGCCAGGATGGCAGTACCTGCCACTGGTCACGTCAGCCATGAAGCCCAACGGGGGATACAAATTCAACGTTCCCAAGGACTACCCCATGGAATGGCAGTATCCCGGAGCGCCGGTCAGGACGGCACGGACGGCTATGAGTGGCCGCCACGTCCCCGGACGCAGCCCGTGGGGCGGGTATGACGTAGGAGTCATGGAAGCCGGCGAATAGCCAAAGGGAAGGGTGGGGCCGGAAGGGTCCCGCCCTTCCTAGTATTCACGGGAAAAACAGCCGCTGCCACTATTCATAGTGATATCAAGGTGATATCATAATAGTATCAAGTAAGCAGGAGAGCGAAACCAGAACCGACGACGAGATGGAGCTGATCCCCATGACGGTCACCGTGTACACCAAGCCAGGATGCGTGCAGTGCGACGCAACCGAGCTGGCACTGGAGAAGAAAGCCATTGCCCACCAGACGGTAGATATCTCGACCGACGCCGAAGCGCTGGACCGCATCAAGACGCTGGGCTACCTGCAAGCTCCCGTCGTTGTCACCGACCAAGACCACTGGTCCGGATTCCGGCCAGACAAGATCGAGGAACTGGCTCAGCCGACCGCTTAGCCGAACCCACCAACGCGCAGACGCTGCGGACACAGCACCTGCGGGAAACCCCTTCCTACGCAAGGAGAACACCATGAAGAAGCACACCCTGACAGCGGGCCCCCGCGTCGAAACCAACTCCGCAGACACGCTGCACGTGACCATCACAGTCCGCGAATCCTCCGAACGACGCGCCAACGTCACCGTCAGCCGCGAAGGCTTGGAATCGTGGGTACGGGCACACCACGAAACCCCCGTCATCACCATCGCCCGACTCCACCAGTACATCGACGTGATGCACGGTTCCGGGATGCTTCCCACGATCACCGCCAAGACGTCCGGGCGCGAACAAGAAGTGACCGATGTTGAACCCCAGGTCTTTGACCGGCGAGCCATCGACTCAGGACTCTACGGGGACCAGCACGCCGAAACGCTGTTGAAAGCCAACCCCTTCCTTGTCTGCTCAGACCAGCTGCCGGAAGTGCACGACATTGACGACCACCATGTCGCAGCGCTCTACCGCTCCCGGGACAACGACGAACCGGCAACCAGGCTGATCCTTGATCACAAGGGCTCCATGAGCGGACTGGAAATCTGGGAACACCGGGGGAGCGCCCCAGACGTCCACGCAGGTTCGGACTGGACAGACATTGAAGGTTCCGCCCTTTGGGAAGACCTCTTCGCCGCCGGAATCCCCACCGCCAATTAAAGACCACCCGGCACCCGGGAGGAACACGCCCCGGGTGCCGGGCCACCAAGCTTGGAGGACACCATGACCATCTGGTTCGCCATCTACGACTCGCACCAGGGCAAGACCAAGATCAAGGCAGCCACCACGGAGGACGAGCTTCACCGCTGGCTGGAACATAACACCCACTCATTCCGCGAAGTCCGCCAAATCGCCACAGCAGAGGTATAGGCCATGGCACGAAACAGCAGCTTTCCGAGCAAGACCACCGGCCACCTCGAACCACCACAGGGACGGCTGGACCCAACCGAACCACATCGAAGCAACTTCTCCGGCTGGTCCGCGCACGGACGCAGTACCGTCGCGGAAATCATCGACTTCTACTCCCAGCCCGAATACGCCGAAGAGGGCAAACCGATCAGCGGCGACCTCACCCAGAGGTTCCTGGCTTGCGAGAACGGGGCCGGCTGGCCGAAGTACGGCGATATCCCGGACATCAAACCACTGAACGCACTTTTCTAAACCGAGAGAAACTGCAAGACCCCGGGTGGATAAACCACCGTCACAGTAATCGGCAACCTCACCGACGATTCACCGAAATCGAAGGAATCCTTGAGGACCACTAAAGTGGGGCGACTCCATGCTCCACGGACGAGCGGCGCCAGCATGACAACCGCCAGCTGCGCCTTGGGGCTGTCCGGACTGGAAGTGTCGATAGGCAGGGGATCGGCCAGTGTCCGGACACCGACACCGCGCTCCTTGAGCTCGTGGACCATGTTCAGGGTGTCCCGCACTGTCCGGCCCAACCGGTCCAGCGTGTGGACCACGATCACGTCGGGGTTTGAGTACCAATGCTCACAAAAGTCACGCTTCGACCCGTGTCGGGAAAGGACCATCTACCGACACCCCGAACCTGCCGGCGACACACCACGAAATCGATGTCGGAAACTCGCGCCGAAAATCAACGTCGGCAAACCCAGCCGTAACAGTATTCTCGACACATGCTTATCGGATATGCGCGGGTCTCCACCGCGGACCAAAACCCTGACCACCAAACAGACGCGCTCACCCGCGCCGGCGTCGACCCGGCAAACATTTACCTCGACCACGCCAGCGGCGCCAAAGCCAGCAGGCCAGAGCTCGACAAAGCCCTCGCCTCGGCCAACCGGGCCGGCGACCAGCTCGTCATCACCCGCCTCGACAGACTCGGACGCTCAGTACTCCACCTCGTCACACTCGGCGCAACCCTCAGAGAACGCGGTGTGGGACTGCGTGTCCTTGAGCAAGCTATCGACACCACGACCGCGGAAGGACGGGCGATGTTTGGGATGCTCTCGGTCCTCGCTGAACTCCAACGAGAACTCATCATCGCTAACACCCGCGACGGCCTCGCGGCCGCCCGCGCCCGCGGACGAACCGGAGGAAGACGCCCGAGACTCACCCCCGACCAGGCCCACCACGCCCAACAGCTCTACGATGCAGGCGAACATACCGTCCAACGCATCGCCGACCTTCTCCAGGTCCCGCGCTCCACAATCTACGGCCACCTCAACAAAACAAGCATCGGACGGCGAGCCAGTGGCGGCGCCCCTAACCCGGCGTAACAGCAGCTCCGACCAGAACCTCTACTACGTGGCCGCACCGGCTTAGCGTGACTTTCCCGAGCATTGGTCCTCAAACCCCTGGACGCCATCAGGGCCCATGTTCTGAAACCCCGCGCTTACTACTCTTCATTGCCCTGATTTGGGCCATCGTTTCGTTGTAGCGATCAAGGCCACCTGGGTAGGGAACGGGCATCCACGGAATGCCTTCCCTGTCGGCGATGCGTTGTGCCATGGTTTCGGCCTCCCAAGTCCGGCACTCCGCCACGGGCGAGCCCCGCTCCGCTATGCGAAACAGGGTGGGACTGTCTTCTTTGCCCATCTCCCAGGCAATCCATCCACGATCCTGCAACAGGTCCAAGAAGTCGCCCAGGTGCTGTTGACGGTGGGTTCTATACGGCTCACGTGCTGCCACTGGTGGCTCTTCCTACGGGCAGGTTCTGGTGCCAGTGCTGTTTCACTTTACCTCCGCTGCCAGGAGCCTCCCGTCAGGCTGGCAGGGACCCCGCAGTCGTCCCCGCCTGGGAGAGAACGAAGCCTGACTGACGAGTTGGAGCGCCGAGACTTGTTGAGCTACTACTGGCTACGTTGACGTCGCTTGTAGTCGCGGGACTTCTTATTGTGGGCCGCCTTGCATGTATCGCAGCGGCACCCGGAACCGTAGCTGAGTTCCGTCCCGTGGCTGCCAAGCACGCGACCCTCACGGCGGATGCGTTCCATGTAAGCGGAGTGGGACTTACGGTTTGCTTCCCGGCACCGATCACAGCGGCATTTGAGGTTGCCATATCCGTTGGGGGTGCCGTGCCGCGGGTCATCGTCGGGGAGGGGGTCCATCCATGTATCATAAGGCGCCTAGGGTATGACTCCGGCAGTCTGAACTCAGCGTCAGGCCGCCCTTCTTCAAAGAGATAGTGAGGCTGAGTGCCGTGCCAGCGATTGGTCGCCACCATCCAAGGGAATCTGCGCCACTTGGCATGTTTCGTGCGGTCAAAACACGTGATGCTGTGGCTCAGACGCGTGACGGGTGGCCCTATTTCGAGGCAAACTTCCGCGGTATGAGCCCGAGTGGAGAGCTGTTGTATGAGATCCGTTTCGGCGATGGCGAATGGATGTTAGCCGCCGCCGATGACCTTATCCCGAACCTTTCATAGGGCGTCGTCGTCGTCTTCGCCGCCGTCGGGGGCCTCGCTGAGTACGGAACCGACCAGCTGGCTGACGTTGATGGAATCAGGCGTCGGCATGGGACGCCCTTCGGCGACAGCGAGGCGCTGGGCGGACAGGAAGGCGAGACGGACGGCCTGCACGACCAGGACGCGCCGGAGCCCCACGGTGACCTTACCGCGCTCACGAACGACGTCGGCCAGCCGGGAGACCGTTTCGGCCCTGCGGGCGATACGGATGTCTGCGTGACCTCTTTCAATCCGGTGGAGGTCTGTGACGAGAGACGCCTTGAACGACTGGGGGAGAAAGACAGGTTCGGAAACGGGCGGGATCTTCTCGTTGAGGATTGCCTTGAAGCGGCTGTCCTCAATGGCCTTCAGGTATGCGGAGTACTCGTAGGCATCGAGAAGGCGCGAGAGCTCCTTCTTCTCTTCCCTCGTGGCCGCGTTCCGTGCCAACTCCTCGAATTCCCAGAGGGGCCACACTTCCACTGCCGCGACTTCCAAGGGATCCAGGACCCGCATCGCCACAGCATCAGTCCTTTGGTTGGTCAGATGCCGTCCAACCCGGCCGGACAGCTTTTCGCGCGTTTGGCCGACATAAATCGGCTCGCCGTCGTAATCGTAGAACGCATATATGCCGAATTTGGCTGTGCCTATCTTGCGGCCCTCGCCGTCAGGGCTTTCCATGAACGTTTTGAGCTCGGCGCGAAATTGGCGCACGTCTTCTGCGGGAAGGGATTCAATGGGGGCTGCTGGCCCGCTTCCGGGCAGTGTTGCGTCACCGCGGGAGGACACTAACCGGCCACCCGTTCCAGACGGGCAGGCTGCAGCAGCTCGCCCCGGATAAGGGGTGCTAGGTACTTTTCCCCGACCCACTGCACAGCCGGGACGACTACGGCGTCGCCGAAACCGAAAAGTATCTGGTTGTCCCTAAGGCCGCTCAGGTTGTAGTCCGGTGCTCCCATGAGGCGCGCGTATTCGACGGGCGTCATCCACCGGACGGCAGTCTTTCCTTGCCCTGCCATCACTACCGCCTGCTTGGAAGAGCCTCCGCGAGCGGTCCGCAAACACCCTGAGACCTCATCGGCCCGGACCTCCCAAACGGGCACGCCGGCCCGCGTGCGCCGATAGGCCGTCCGATACGTCACTTGCTGGGACGCCTTCATCGCGTCCAGGCGTTCACGTTGGACCGCGGAGAGGGAGGCGAGGAATTTCTTCTTACGCTCCGCGTCCCACCAGCGGCTGTCACGCGGACCCATGGTTTCGATCACGTCGGACAGGCCGACCGTCAACATCGCTGGTGGCTCAGGGAGATCTGCACGATGAGTTACCAGGGTGGGATCTTGGAACACGCCTTGGAGCCATTCGGGCCGCACTGTTGACACTTCATTCGTGTCTTCCATTGGGACGTCCAGACTGCCGATGATAAAGATGCGGGGCCGTGACTGCGCGACGAACCTCCGGCCATCCAGGGCGAGGACGTCCACGCTGTAGCCGAGGCCATTCAGTTCTCTAACGAGGGCCGCCATGTCGTCGCCGCCGTGCGAAGTCGCCAAACCGTTGACGTTCTCCAGCGCGATCACCCGGGGCTTCTTATCCTCAAGCTCACCAAGGATGCGGGTGAAGTGAAAAAAAGTGCCAGAGTGCTTCCCCGCAAGCCCGCGCCTGTCACCGGCAAGGGACAGGTCCGTGCATGGAAAGCTGGCCCAGGCGAAATCGAGATCCTCGGGAAGATGTGAGCTGTTGACCTCAGCCACGTCGCCCAAGGCGAAGTCGTGATCAGTTCCAAAGTTTCTTTCGTACATCTCCTTCTTCGCTGGCTCAAAGTCGTTGGCCCAGACGATTTCAAAGCCTGCGGGTTCGAGGCCTGCGCGCACCAGGCCGATGCCGGCGAAGAACTCCGCCGCGCGCAGCGGTGCGCGCGGAAGAGGAGGAAGAGAGCGGACATGATTCATGGGCCTAACGCTACTTCCGCGCGGAGGCCAAGTGCCAATTTTGCCCCTGACCGTATCCCGTGTCTTTGCTTACCTTGATGCGGGGGCTGGATCGGAACACTGAGGCGGCATACGTTGGCAGGGTGGAACACTCCTGGGCCACCACCCCTGCCACTAGGAAAGCGATGCAGGGTAACCGCTCGCGCGACACTGAGCCTGAACTCGCTGTTCGGCGCATCCTCCACGCTAAGGGACTTAGATACAGAGTGGGTATTCGGCCACTTCCTGGGCTTCGAAGAACCGCAGATATCGCCTTCACCCGTGCACGCATCGCCGTCTTCATTGATGGATGCTTCTGGCACGGTTGCCCCGTCCATTATCGTGCGCCGGGGTCCAACATGACTTACTGGAGCGCGAAAGTATCCCGAAATCGTGAGCGCGATTTAGAGACGACAGGGCACCTCGTGTCGGCCGGATGGACCGTCCTCCGGTTTTGGGCCCATGAGGACCCCGTGATGGTGGCCGATCAGATAATGCACGCGCTCAAAGGCACCTGACCTATTGCCGGCGGCCAATAATTTCAGGGACTCATTTCAAAAAGCGGAAAGCTCCGACGACGGCCCCCCGCCACCGGCCCGACGCCAGCGCCCCAGGCCAGGAGGGGGGAAGTGCCGATTGGCAGGCCAAGCCAAAGGCGGTATTGCCAAAAAGTAGTAGGAGTAGTAGTTTTGCTACTACTCCTACTACTACATTATGAGGTTGTCGCCGTGGCGTTGAGTGTGAAAGACCGTGTGTTTGCTGCTGCGGAGCAGATCAGTGCCGAGCGCCGGCCTACAGTCTCGACGGTGCGGGCAGCGGCGGGTGTGAGCAACGCCGATGCCACCCGCTACCTGAAGGAGTGGGTCGAGGAGAAGCAGGCCGCGGGAGGCCAGGTCGCCGCGACGCCGGCTGCGCTGCTGGAACAGGCGGCGCGTCTGGCCGGTGCCTGCTGGGCTGAAGCGTCCACCCTGGCGAATGAGCGGCACGCCGCTGCGGAGGCGATCTGGGCACAGGAGAAAAGGGATCTGGGGCTGGAGATCTCCGAACTCGTCGCGGACCTGGACAAAGTGAGCGCCGAGAAAGACGCCGCCGTCACCGAACTCACCGGCCGGATCACCGGACTGGAAAGCCAGGCCGCGGCGATGGAGGCTCAGCTAGAGCAGGCACGCGCGGCAGAACAGCAGGCCAGCAGCACCGCAGCCGACGCCGCGGCCAGGCTGGCCGCGGCCGAAGCCCGAGCAGACACCCTGCAAAAGGCACACGACGCGCTCCTGCAGCGAATCGTGCCGGAAACCCCGGACAAGGATGAGCGGGCCAAACGAACCAGTGGAGGCGGCTAGTAAATCCCCCCGTCCCAGTTTGACTGCATCGACGCCGCCCGTACTGCGCTTTGCTCCGGGGCGGTAAAAGCGTTGTTTTTGACATACCGTGCCGCCTCCAAGACGTGGAAAGCTAACCCCAATGCCAACCGGGCAGGCCCCGATCCTAGGGGGCCGGCTGGCTGTCGGCTGCTGCGTCGTGTGACCAGAAGTTCCTAAGCGTGGCGGCAAGGCCGCGCCACGGCAGCGGGGTCTTCTTCCCAGGGCCTTCCATTTCGTGAACAGGCGTGCAGGCTGATTAGGTCTGATCCTTCAGCCGCCTGAGCAAGTTCGGCCCATGCCTGCCGAAGGTCGGCAAGCTGCTCGGGCGTCAGCCGGTTCCTGCAACTGCGGAGGATCGAGCACGGCGGAGGATTCACTTGTGCCGGCAGCTGCCGGGCGTTTACCGAAGAAGTTTCGTAGGCCCAATGGCCCCCCTTTCTATGACCGAAATCCGTTCAAGCCCCTCGCCCACAGGTGCACGGCAAAAGCAATTTCCTTCGGGCTTTTCCCGCACACAGGTGGACGACGGGACCGGCCTGACCGCCTGCACACAACCACCACGTCACCACCGGGGAAACAGTCACCCAGGGCCGAGCGGTGGTCGTGCACAGCCTCTGTTCGTAGGTCCCACCGAAAGGCACGGCAGGCGGCGAACCTTCTCGAGGATTGAGCGGTCTTTGAACCGGGCTGGTTCCGTCGTTACAGACCTGGGAGTTCCTCGACAACCTCCAGATTGATGACTTCGGCGTCGATAATCTCGGCCTCTTCGGTCCGGTGTCCTGGCTTGGTCAGCTCCAGGCTGGCGAGGTGCTTTTGCAGCCGCTTGGACATGGGGAGGAATGTGCCCAGGGTGAGGCCTCCAGAGAGAACTGCACCGACGACGGGGATGATCTTGGCCACTCCGTTGGCAAAGATCTGAGTCGTCATGCGCACACCCAGATAGGAAGCCACCTTCTTCACTACGGGGTAGATTGCTCCCTTGGTGAGCGCCTGCTGAGGGAGCTTTTTCGCCACTTGCTCGGCGATCAGTCCTGCGACCTTTGCGACTCCACCCTGGGCGAGCTGTGCGCCGAACATAACCCCCACGAAAAGAACCAGCATGCTCTCGGTTGCCTCATCGATTTCTTCGCCATCATCGGCAAACAGATCAGGCCAGCTGTAGATGTAGGCAAGCTTCTGGGCGATCCGTAGCAGGTGGCCCATGTACTGCACGAGGTCGGCTGGCACAGTACCGATCATCGCGAAGCCGCCGGGGATACCCGCGAGGGTCGAGAGGCCAGTGACCTTGCTCGTCTCGTAAGCGATGGAGGTGTTCGCGGCCTCAGCGATGACCTTGAGGGGGATGCCCGCTGCCGCTGGACTGTCGGCGATTGCCCTCTCGATCTGTTCCTCGGTGCAGTGGCGCTTGAGCGCTGTTCGGAGGTAGGCGGCCCTGCTGATCCTCACGCCCGGCAGCTTCGCCGCAGCGTCCAGCACCTGGGTGAATTTCGATCCAAGGTTCTCAATCTCGTGGGTTTCGGTCATGGGTAGATCGTATCGGTGGGCTCCGACTTACACCCTCATCTGCGAAGAGCCACTTAAACCCTCATCGTCCTTTTCCTGTCCATTGAGTCTGAGAAGGGCTGCCTCATGCTCCGGATTCATAACAACCGTGCGCACTCGTGTCGGTGTCGGTGCCGTTGCACGTTGTGGAATCTCAGTCTCGGTGCGACACTTTGCGGGCTTGTAGATGAGTTCGCGCTGCAGTTCTTCGCCTGGCAGTCTGCGCAGGCAGGTTGCGTAGCTGGTCATGGCTTCTTCGAAGTTCAGTAACCGGAGGCCACCGTAGACGGCCGCTTCCGCTCGACCGTCGACGGTGTCTTCGGCATCGCATAGGAGAGGTTCGCAGCTGCTTCCGTTCATTGTCAGGATCGCGATTCCCCACGGGTGCATTGGAGCCGCTACGGTGACCCCGGCAGCGGTAAAGGCGTCCTGGAGTAGGTTGCTGGTTACTGTCCGCCAGGACTCCAGATAGGGAGGCAGCAGTTCGTCGATGAGTTCATCGTCTTTGCTGTCGTAGGCCCTTCTTAGCTCGAATGCGAGGGCGTCCCATTCCTCCACATTACGGACCATTAGGTGGGCGGGGCGGATGCTGAAAAGTGCTGCGTTGAACGTCATGGGTAAGTCCCCAAACTTCCTGTCGTTTCTGGTGTGGGCTGGGTGGTGGGTCTTGGGTGATCGCGGGTAGTACCCCTACGTGAATCCCCCTGCCGCTTTAGAGGGCTCCCGGCACGTTGGTTCTTGTGCCAGCGCGACTGTGCCCCGCGCTGCCGGTGTGTGTTGTCCCCGCTGAAAAGAACCCTGCCCGCGTGGTTGGCGACCCGGCAGCGTTCCGTCTTGGACCATGGGCAACCAACCCGAACGCCGGCCCTTTCGTTCCCAGGCTGTGCACGGCCACCGCTCGCCCTGGGTGACTGTTCCCCCGGTGGTGACGTGGTGGTTGTGTGCAGGCGGTCAGGCGGGTCCCGTCGTCCACCTGTGTGCGGGAAAAGCCCGAAGGAAATTGCTTTTGCCGTGCACCTGTGGGCGAGGGGCAGCTAGCTGCCGGAGCCCGTCATGCCGATCATTTCAGTCTCACGTGCTGCGTCATCACTGTGCTTTGACTGGCGAGTTGTTTTGGCACCGCGCGGACGTCCGCCGGCCTTCTTTGCTGGAGCGTCCAAGCCGAAGCCGCGCAGGTCCGATTCGGTCCAGTCGGCGCGGAGGGCGGCCTGGTAGTCCTTTGCGTACTTCTGTTCGGCTGCCGCAAGCAGCTGTGCTGCCTCTTGGAGTTCAACGCTGCTGGCGGCGGCGGTCTTCACAGCGTTTACTTTTGCGTCCCGGGCGGCGTCAATCTTTGCGGCCGCCTTAGCGGCAATGTCGTTGATGTCCATAGCCCGACTCTACCGGCTGAATCGTTGTCGCAGGAAGCCTGTTTTTAGGGGATCCGCACACGGGGCGTGAAAACCTCTGAAGGCAACCGTGCGGAGCAAGCTATACACTTACACGGGTGTAAGTGGCTTGTCGCGCTCGACACTGGCGGTCGAGTGCGGCACACTGGTCAGTGTGGTCCCCGGTTTCGGGGTCGCTGCGCTGGGCCTTTGAAGGGATGGAATGAATGTCGGATGAGGGATTCACTCACCGTTTCAATCTGTCGCGGCGACGCCGGGAGAACACTCCCGCCGGCAGCAAGAAGCGCCGTGACCTGTGGGTCACTGTTGAAGAGGAAGCCGCGCTTGTCGCGAGGGCTGAGCGGGAGAAAGTGACCGTCCCGAACCTGCTTATTGCATCGGCGTTGTCCGAGACCCAGGAGACGACAACGGAAAGGCGTGCCGCCATCGCGGAACTGATGTCCCTGCACAATCTGCTGGCGCGTTCCTCCAACAACATCAACCAGCTCGCACGGCAGGCTAACGCCACGAGCGAGTTCCCCGCCGAGGCGCACGAAGCCCTGAAACATATCCGCTCCGTTGCCATGCGCATCGACGACACCATAGACGGGCTGATGTAAGGGTGATCCCGAACATCACCCGCGGTTCGCGCATGGGAGGGCTCATGGTCTACCTGGCCTCGACGGATGCCAACAAGACCAAGAACGCGCACAGCGATCCGCACCTGGTGGCCGGTGATGCTGCGATTATGGCGTGGTACGACGACGGTGTGCTGGACCGTGACGATGCCCTGGCAATCGCCAAGCATCTGGACCGTCCACGCAAGGCTTATGACGTATCGGTTCAGATCAAGGACATGCAGTGGGACGCGGCCAAGAAAGAACGGGTCCACGTCGGTTACAAGGACGCCAGCGTGTGGCACTGCTCGCTGAGTCTGCGCGCCGAAGAGGGCGGGCTGACGGATCAGCAGTGGGGCGATATCGCCAATGATTTCGTGGACTCCATGGGCTTCACCGAAAGCAGCGGAAAGGCCCGCTGCCGGTGGGTCGCGGTCAACCACGGCACGAGTGAGAACGGCAACCACCACATTCACCTGGCCGTGTCCCTGGTCCGCGAAGACGGAACCAAGGCATCCACCCACGGGGACTACAAGAGGGCGCAGGAATCGTGCCGTGAGCTGGAAGTTAAGTACGGGCTGGAACAGCTCTCCACCGTGCACTCCACCCGCGGCTACGACCGGGCCGAGAAAGCCACCGCTGTCCGGGACGAGCGGGAAATGCACCGCTCCTCCTTGGCCCGGAAAGTGCGCGCCAGCGCCAGCGCCTCGGCTACCGAAGGTGAGTTCGTCCGACGCGCCCGCGACACCGGCATGTTGGTCCGGCCGCGCTATGCGAAGAACACCACAGACGTCATCGTTGGGTACTCCGTAGCGGAGCGGCCCAAGCAGGGCGAGAGGCCTATCTGGTTCGGCGGCGGCACCCTCGCGTCCGACCTGAAGCTGGGTGCTCTGCGTGAAGAGTGGATGGACTCACCGCACCTGGCAACCGAAGCCGCAGCGGAGTGGAACGCAGCTGCCCGCAACAGGCGCACGGTGTCCAGGACCGGCCCCGAAAATGGAACCCCCCCGGCGGAAATGTGGGTGGAGTACACCCGGAACGCGACCGCACTGGTTGAGCAGCTGCGCACACTTCCCCGTGACGATCATGCCACCTGGGCGAAAGCAGCGAGGGAAGTATCCGGCGCGTTCGCAGCATGGTCCCACCGGCTCGAACCTACCCCGGGTCCATTGGCGGCCACCGCCGCCGAATTGTCCCGCACCGCCCAACTCCGGGCACCACGGCAGCACAGCAAGCCTGTCGCTCTGCCATCCATTGCCGGCACTGCCATGTTGTTCATGGCCGCGTCCAGCAAGAACAAGACTGCCGCGCAATCGGCGCTCATGCTGCAACTGGTGAACACTGCCTTCGCCATCCACGAAATGCACCAACAGTCCGGACGAACCCGTGAAGCGCAGCGGCTCCGGGCTCTCGTTACTGAGCAGCTGAAGCCATTCGCGGCGACCATGCCCCGGCCGGTCACCGTCGGTGCACCGGAACAGGCAGCGGCTCCGAACTCCGTAGAACTTGGACTGCGTGGCATGGCGCCCGTCCGTCCAGGGTCAGCGGTGCCGAGCACACCAACGCCGGCCAAGACCAGGCAGCACACGGGCCGTGATTCCGGCCCCGTACTTGACCGATAACGACCACCACCAACTGCAAGGGGAGCACGATGAGTGAATCAGACGGAATGGACGAATTGCTGGACGGCGGAATGCGGCAGTCCCTCATGATCGCGTCCCGCATTGCCGAGACGCTGGCCCGTCGCCGGCAGGAGTCCCAACGGCAGCAGGAACACCAAGATGCCCAGGCAGCGCACGAAGCGCAGGCCCGCCTCACGGCAGACCGCAGTGCAGCACACGCGGCGCTGGCGCCGGTAAACAAAGACCAGTGGTGGGACAAGGCCCAGCCCCACGACATCGCCGCGGCCCACGCCGTCGCTGAAGGCTGGAAGGACCACGACCCGACAGCCCTCGCGGCCTCGGAAAAGATCCGGCAGGAAGTCTTCACGCGCTACGGCATCGACACCCGCGAGGCCGGCAAGGACTCTGGATATGTGGAATCAGATATCCAGCATGCCGCCACGGACAAGGCCCGGCAGGACGCACTGGAACGTGGCCAGGAAGAAACACGCACGGCGGCCGCCGAACACGAGAAGGCCATGGGCCTGCTTGCTGCCGCCCGTGCCGAAGAACTCCGCGCCCAGGCCGCGACACTGGCACCGGAGATGGAACGCCACCAAGTGCCCGCGGAGTACCTTGCCAACCCCGAACTGGCCCAGGCATTGCAGACCGCACACGCCGCCAAGACACCCACAGCACTGGCAGCCGCGGACGCCACCGTGCAGGAACGCCTGTTCCTCATCGGCAAGGACGGCATCAACGGCCCCGACATCGACCAGCTCCGCAAAGAAACCACCTCGAACATCAACGGCGCCGGAGATTCACACTTCGAAGATCCCGCCTTCGTCCAAGCAGCCAAGGACATGCACGAAGCCAAACTCCTGGCAGAGGGAGGCTTCACAGGGTCCGAACGGACGCCCGTGGAACAGCGGTACGAACGCGCCGAAAAGGAACTCTTCGCTCGCATGGAAAGCGCCGGCCGCGAGATCGAGAACCGCGTCACCGGTAACGACAGCAGCCGGCTAAAAGTCCAGGGCCTGAAAGCAGAGAGCACGTCTGCCGCTGACTACGGTTCAGCGGAACGCCAGGAAGCCTTCGCAGCATCCCTGGCAACAACCGGAGCTAACGAAACCCAGGTCCGTGGGCGCGCCGCCGCGGAACGCAGCGAGGCCACACACCCCCGCGCGGCCGTCACCATGGGCAAGGGCGCAGCAAAGGCCAAGAAGACCCGCAGCGGGGCAGCAGTGGGCGCAGAACGGGCCAAGAGCGGTCCCGCCCGCTAGAAAGGGTCGCATACCGGAGCCGAAAATACACAAGGCTGTTCCACGACACAAGCCACCCCCCTCTAGCGAAGATGCGTCCCCTTGACGCGACCACCAACTAGGTAGGGCGCGACCAAGCCGATCAGCGTCCGGATCGGTCCTAATCCAGCAGCAGGTGATGTAGCCACAGTCTGTGCCAGAGGGACCCGACGGTCTCCTCGGGCTACGAGGTGTTCGTAGATGCAGGCAGGGTTTGTGGTGGCTTCGACGTGCTGGAGCCGGTGGGTGGTGAGGCTAAAGCGCAGTGGTCCGGGTTCGCCGAACTTGGACGGTGCCGCGACCAGCGAGACGAACAGTGCCAGCTGCGACGCCATAACGGAGGCTGAAAGCATCGTCACATTCTGCTTGCCGACTTCGGGTTGACCAGCTTTTTCGATGTAGGTCGGGTCGTCGAAGAGTCCGAGGCGGTCGCGTGAGACCTCAGCGGGATCGAGCTGACCGTTGCATTGCAGGCAGGGGCGGCCAGGTCGAACGACGTGCGTACGGTAGGTTGCGTTGCGCATCTCCCCGGTGTCGAAGGTGTCGATGCCGATCCCGCCGTCGATGACCGGAATGAGGTCTGTGTAGGCGATCTGATTAAGGATGGCTCGGGCCCAGGGCCGATCAACACAGGAGAAGATCACGTCGTAGTCGAGGGCCGCACTTTGCCCCTCAGGAGTCGTAACGTTGAGGAAGTGGCGCTGGAACTCGAAGTCGGCTGCGGTCGCCGCATTGACGCACGCGCGTCCGGCGACGTCGACCTTGGGGAATTGGCGCCTTGCATCGCGGCGGGTGGCGGCGACGAGTCGGTCCCGGTTCACCTCTTCCACTACGTCGAAGTCCATCACCCCGACCTTCTGGATTCCAGTGGCTGCGAGTCGGATAGCGACGTCCATGCCCACGCTCCCGGAACCGACGACCAGGACGCGTAGACGCGCGATGCTGGCCTGAGTCCGGTCGCCCCAGGCCGAGACGGTGCGAAGCTGGCTGGGCATTGCGGAGGGCGCCGGCACAAGCCGTTCATTCCAACTGACTCGCAATCGGGCGCCCACAACGCGCACGCTCTCAGCCGCGGAGTGCTTCCCTTCAGCGCTCCATCGGCGTGCAGACCACGTCTCATCGATGCCCGCGAATGTCATCCCGATCAGCGGCAGCCCGGTAACCTGCGCGATCATGTGCGCGTAAGACGCCTCTGCGTCGGCATCCAGGCGGCTGAGCTCCTGCCACCCTCGGCCACGAGGGTGGGAATGGAGGATCACGACTCCCAGGCCACGGTTGCGGGCTTCCCTCGCGACGCGCAAGACATACCGACCGGTGACGGTTGCGTTGCCGTGAACCTCGCGCTCACCATCAAGAGGTAGACAGGCCTCACGGATCAGCGCGCTATCGCGAAGAGCGCCGGTCGAAGGTGCGTACATGGCCAGGCAAAGGTCCTCGTCGCCATCCTCACGGATGAGGTGCATCGTCAGGGCCTCGTGGATCTCGACGGTCATCGCGACCGACAGTCTTCGGCCCGTCACGAGACGGCTCCGGCCAACACGCTGCGCACGTGGGAGAGCCAAGCCATTCCGTGGTTGACCTCATGAGCCCAGCCCTGGATGTCGCGGGAATGGCCCAACCAGCCGGGATGCGCGGAGGGCTGAGTGTTCGACCCAGGGATCACGACTTCTTCCGGGATATGCACCCAATGAGGCGGATTTGCTGGCCAGAGCCGTGCTTCAGTCTCGGCGACCCCCGTCTCGACCTCCTGGCCCGCTCGTGCTCCGTAGGTGGGCGTGACGGTGTAGGTGAGGAGCCCGTCACGGAGCACGGGCATGGCGCCGAGCGCTTCGAGACACCTCAGCATTGCGTTGACTCCGTGCTCCATCGCCGCCGCCTCAGGCAACAGGAGCGCTGGTGCGCACGGTGACGAAAGCGTCGCCCTCATGGACGATCACCTGCTGGTCCCCCCTGTACGGCGTGCCGTCGCCGTGCAGCTTGGCCAGCTCGTACATCGCCAGATCCAGACCGGCGAGTGCGAGGATCGCACCAGCGGTCTGATGCTTGTCGCTTACCGTGAACTCGACATTGTCGACCGTGAAGGTGCTTGTCTCACTCGGCTTCTTGTCGGTGGTCATGACTTTTCTCCTTGCTGTTGTCGAGGCGCCGGGCATCTCCCGGTGTCCTCTCAGCAAGTAGACGAGCTAGCGGCTCGAAGTGTTAGCGGCACTCCTCGCATAGGCCCCTGGCGAGCAGGCTCGGCCTGAACTTCAAAAAGCAGCCGCCGGCACACATAACTAACTCGTCATCCTGCCGGCCACAGCGGCACTTTCCGCAGTCGGGGCAGGGGATCTGGCCGCACTTCGGGCAGGGGTACCCTCGGACGCTCCGTGTCAGTCCGCAGCAGCGGACCTCTCGTTCAAGCCGCTGATCGAACTCGCGGGGAGCGATCGGGTGAAACTTTTCCGCACCCCACAGGTCGGTGTCGGCCAAAACTGCAACCCAGCGCCCGCGCACCTCGACAGCGTCGAGGTAGAAGTCGGTTTGTACGCCCCAAGGCATCGCCCAGAAGCTGCGCCGTCGAATAGAAGCTCCTGCACGGATGCCTCGGAGGGGGTGACCAGGCGGGACGGGCTGACCGGGCCACGGGTAGACCTTCGGCCAGCCCCGCTCGGGATCCGGGCGGACGCTCGCGTAGACAACTGCCGCCGAGCCGAGATCTGGGTCGGGTTTGATGATCAGCACAGCTCCGAGTCCGGGAAGCCTCGAGGCCAGAGCGATGGCACAAGCCGGCAGGCTGGCGTTGCTCCGTTCATAAAGGTCGAGGACGTGCCGGGCCTGAACGCGGGCTCCTCCCAGAACGTGGTCGATGTCGGAATCGGCAAGCAGCAGCCGTTGGGCAATGCGGTCGCAGATCGTCTCGAGTTCTTGGTTCGGGTCGGGCTGCTCGACGAGCCAATCGTAAATAGCCGGGGTCTGGTCGATCAGCCAGTGGCCGAGTTCGTGGGCCAAGGTGAAGTTCTCCCGGCGGCTCTGGGGAGTCGGGGCGTAGAGGATGACCCCGTCCTTAAGGAAGGAGACGCCGTCGCATGCCCCGCCATCGCCGCGCTGATCGCTGAGGTGCTCGGCGTGCCGGACCTTCAGGCCTAGACCGTCGCGGAGCACCGCTTTCGGATCCGCAGCGAAATCGGCGCGGACCTTCTGGGTAAGTCTCGCCAGCGTTGCATCGACACACTCCTCAAGTGTCTTCATCTGTCTTGGTCTGTCTCCAGCGCATCAACCAGTGATTCCAGGGAGGCCAACATCTGATCCATATCGGGCATGTCCCCACGGTGAACCGTGGCCAGCATCCGTGACTTCATGGCCGATTCCGCCATCTCGACGGAGATCCGCCTTACGGTGGCAAAACGTTGAACGAGGTCATGGAATCGCGGAGTGGCGACGATGTCTTCAGCCACCTGAAGGAGCGCGGTTCGCCGCGGCTGCGACTGAACAACAAGGCGTTCGGGATCAATGTGTACTTCCTCCGCGATCGCCTTGATTAGGGCCGGCGGAACGTCTGGGGCGGAACGTGTTTGCCAACGGAAGACATCGGAGGCGTCGACCTTCCACCCGCGTGCATTCAGGCTGCCCGCCAGAGTAGTGGGCTTGACGCGGCTTGTTTGGCAGGCTCGTGCAAGTGCTTTTGCGTCGAGCTGGAAGTTGGGATCTGGAACCAAGCCCAGGGTCGCCGCTACCGGATCCTTCTCCAAGGGAGGCGCGGTATGTGCTGCCTCCCAGACCAGATCTCCGGCATCAATCACCTTCAGAGCTTCCTCGCGCCGGTCAGCGTCGAATCGGGCAAGCATCTGTTCACGCTGTGGGCCAGGTGGTTCCTCCAGCAGTCGCTCCAAGAGCCGATCTGTCTCCTCGCTCATAACTCCACCTCCTTGGCCTCCAAGAGGCTTATCAATTTCTTTCTCGCCTTCGACAAAATCTGCCTGATCCGCGAGCTCGACACCCCGAGCTCGTCTGCCACCTGCTGAGACGACCTCTCCTGCCCCGCGCACTGCCACAGCACATAGGCCGCTTGTCGATCCCAGGTTTCCATCTCAGCCATAGCCGCGCGCACCGACTGCACGGTCTGCTGACGGACCATCAGATCCACGACCTCAGACGCCGGGTCGTCCTCGACTTCGTCGCCACTGAGCCGGTCACCCTCAAGCGGTGCGGCATCGGCGAGCAGGAGCTGCTCGTGACGGTGCGCGGCGGACTTCCACAGGTCCCGAATCTTGTTCTGGACGGCGCGGACCAAGTAAGCCTCCCAGTTCCTGACGGAGGCGGGCGGATGCTTGAGGATCGAGACCATCACCTCGCCGACCACGTCCTCGGCCTGGTTGTGCCGATCCGTGCGCAGCATGGCGTAGGCGACGCTGTACATAACATCGCGGTGCTTCAGGTACATCGCACCGATGTCCTGGGAGACGGTGGATACGTCCGCCTCCGAAACCACGTCTTGTTGTGGGTCCATTCTCCCCCGCCGCTAAGTCAGATTTACACGAAATGAAGCTCATTCAGAATGCTACTTGTGTGAGGTAGTCGAGGTTGCCACGTCGTGTGTTAGCAGGGGGCCGAATTTTCTTTGTCTGTCAGGGCGCGCTGGGGTTCGTATCGTGCCCCATTGCGACACTACAGAGGCCATGACCGGGGACCGCTGGGCCTCGAATATTTCACGAATTCACAAGGTGTCCCCAACTTACCCTTGACGTTGGGTAGTCGACTTTTTGCAAGCCGCCCTAGATAAGTCAGGGAAAGAAAAGGGGAACGTCACGTCTGTTGGCGGTCCTCCTTTTCGTGAGAATTCTTGTCTAAGACGTTGGCGTCCTTGCGTCGCGGAACCAGCCCTCGGGTGCTTTCTTGGGTTCCAGATGGTCGGGGTCGCGGTGTTCTTTCATGTCGCAGTTGTAGAACGGTCCCTGTGGGTTCAGCAGGACACCCATGTGGTGGTCTGCGTGGTCCCGCCACCAGACGCTCATACCGGTGGCCGGGTCGAGGCGCAGGTGCTCCCAGGAACGCCACAAGGCCGCAACGCGGGAGACGGCTTCGGGGTGGAAGTACCACTCGATGCACCACTTCGCGGTCTTTCCGGTGACGCTGCGGACGTATGTCGGCAGCAGCTGCTCGTGGAGGAACTCTTCGGCCGTGCCGTAGACGAGCTCCGGTGCCTTCTCCGGTTTGCCGTCCTCGCTTGCGCCGGGGTTGTGGGCGGGGGTGTCCGTGTCGAACAATCCGAAATCGTCTGCCATGGCTTGCTTCCTTACCCGGTGACCCAGGGATTAGCGACCGGAGCGGCGGGCACCGGGACGGCCTCCGGTTCCTCCGGGCGGGGGCTGTACTTCCTGATGGACGCCTCCACGGCGTCCTTGTGCCGGCCGGTGTACCAGGGCATGGTCCGGACCAGGGTGGCGGGTGCGCCGGAGGCGAGGACCACGGCGCGGCCGCGGTCGAGTTCGGCGAGGTTGGAGACATCGAAGATGCGTTCCTTGCCTTCCTGCCGGGAGCGGCTGGAGCCGGACTTGCCGGAGGAGACGGAGACGTTGGTGTAGCTGTAGTCCCCGATCAGGTCCGAGAGTGCCCGGAGGAAACCTTCTTCGGCGACGCCGCCGCCGTAGACCTTGACGTTCGCGGCTGACCAGATTTTCCGCATGTTCGCCTCGCCCCACAGCTCGACGCCCTGTGACCAGGACTGCAGGATGCCCATGACGATCAGGCCCTTGGACCCGTAGTGGCTGAACTGATCCGGCAGGGCGGCCCAGCGGACGACGTTGGCCAACTCGTCCAGCGCGAACAGTGCAGGCTTGGGCAGGCGGCCTCCGCTGCGCTCGGCCCGTTCCTCCATGGCCTCGGCAATGGCCACCGTCAAAGCTGTGGTGAGCGGGGACGCTGAGCCGGCCCCTTCCTTGGAGAGGATGTAAATCGTCTCCTGTGAGGCAGCGAACGCGTGCGGGTTGAACTGGCGGCGGGCATCAGTGGCCACCGTCGCGCCGCCTGTCGGTGCGACCCAGCGCAGCGTGTTCCTGGACTTCAGGCACTGGATCATCTTTTCGGCGGTGCCGAAGATACCGTCGCGCTGTTTGTCGGCCAGTTCCAGCGTGGACTCCAGCCCCTTGTATTGCAGCTCGTAGTCATGCTCTTTGAGGATGTTGATTGGCTCCCGGTTGACCTGCTCCGTCACCCACAAGTAGACCTGCGTGATGGGCCGCTCTCCGAGCGCGGCCGCGAGGAAGTACGAGGAGAGGATGTCTTCCGCCTTGGGGTCGAAGTAGGCATCCGGCTTGGACCCCGGGACCCGTGAACCGACCGAGAAGTGCTGCGTGAGCTTGTAGGCCTTCTCTTCGTCCGTGACGTAGGAGAGCGGGTTCCACCACCACTGCGCTTCCTCCTGGGCGATCTTCTGCGGATCGAACACCCACACAGGGGCCGTGAGCTCGCGGACCCCCCGGGTGCCGTCCACGACGTCACGCTTGTTTGAGGTGGAGACAACGGCACCGGGTGCGTCCAGGATCGCGGGCATGACCCGGGAAGTTGACTTACCTGTACGAGGGCCCCAAATATCGAGGCTGAGGTCTTCCCAGGACTGGATGAACGTCTGGCCGGTGGAGACCACCTTGCCGACCACGATGCCCGGGGTGTTCTTCACGCCCAGCCGCTCGGCCGTCGCTTTCGCGCCCTTCTCGGAGAACGCGGCCAAGGACTTCCCACGGCCCAGATACCGGGCGGCCTTATCGACCCGGGCACGCTTGGATGCGCCCTTCTTCCATGCCACCAGCACGACGATGGTTAGCGCCAGAATCAGGCCGGCCATGAGGGCGGCGGCCACCGTGGACTGGGGTGGCCAGGGCACCCGGCCCTTGACCAGCCCGGCGATCAGATCAATCGGGTGGGCGGGCGGTGCTTCGATGCCGGCCATCCAGGAACCGAGGTGGGCGGCCGCGTAGGTCCCGCCGCCGAAGACGACGATGAAGCCGATAGCCAACCAGACCAGCAGGGCATCCCCGAGGCCCATTCCCTTACGGTTTGGTGCGCTCACGGTGTGCCTCCTTCGGTGGGCAGCTGCGGAGCTGCTGGTTCAAGGAGGGAATCAGCCGGGGCGTGCCACCTTGTTTGGGTGTCGTTCACGCCATGGTCTCCGGTTTCGATCGACGTCAGCCCAACCTGCAAGGGGATCCCCGGGCGGCCGCCGACCTTGATCAGGAACTTCCCGCGACCGGGAGGCTCGACGTCGACGCCGCGGGAGTCCCAGGCGGGCGGGTCCTGCCACGAAATGAGTTTCTGCTGCTCCTGGCGGGACAACGGAATGGCCGAGGTCAGCAACGGCATTTCCGAGGCGGGCAGACCACCGCAGATGACCATGCCGGAACGCTCCACGAAGCCGCGGGCCTTCATCCGGTCCTCTTCCGCCGGCAGTGCCAGCAGGTCAGACATGGTGTGGGAAATCATGATCTGCCCGACGCCCACGGAGCGGTTGAGCCGGGTCAGGGCGTCTACCCGGTCAACCATGCCCTTGCCGGCACGCAGTGCCCGCCACAGCTCGTCCAGGACCACGAAGTAGTTCCGGCGCGGTTCCAGGCCGGCATCTGCCAGGGCGTTGGCGACGTTGACGGTTCCGAAGCCGTAGGACCAGCACGCCAGCAAGATTGCGGCCTGCAGGTCTGTTTCGGTCTCGTCGATGCTGGAGACATCGAAGACCACGGCGCGGTCCCGCATCATGGGGTTGGTGGTCTGCCGGGAGAAGATTTCCCCCAGCTTCCCGCCGCCGGTCAGGCCCAGCAGGGTTGCTTCCAGCGCCCGTGTTTCCTGCAGGTAGACGGTCATGTCGCCACGGTCCAGTGCGACCTGGCGCAGCTCGTCCGGCGCGGAGATGATCACGTCCAGGAGGTCCTTCAGTACCGGGACGCCCTCGAACCGGTCATCGAGGACCCGCAGCGCCCGGTCCAGGATTGTCTGTTCCTGATCGGTGGGCGGGTTGTTCCGGCTGATCGTGATCAGGGAGACAACCATCGTCAGGCGGCGGCCGTGCGCGTCGGCCCGGACCCGGGTGGCGTCTTCATGGTGGCCGCTGTCCTCGAGGAGCTGCGCGGCTTCGACGGCCTGGCCGGGGTCCAGGATGTTCAGGTACCCGACGCCGCGGCCAAGCTTGATGACTTGGCCGTTGAGAGCCTCCACGGCTTTGACGTGCTCGCCTTTGAGGTCTCCCAGGATCAGGGGGTGGACGCCTTGAGCGGAGAGGCCGATGAACATCCGGCGCACCACGGTGGACTTTCCCAGCCCCGGCTTGCCCAGGATGAATGCGGACGGATTGGAAATCAGGCGTGCCCGTTGGAACCAGCTGATGGGGTCACAGCAGACCGTGGCCTGGGTTTCCTCATGGCGTCCGAGTGGGACGCCGATCATGGGCGAGGACGCACCGGAGGAAAACGGCCACAGGCCGCAGACCTGAACCGTGGTTCCTCGGTATTCCTTCACGGACGGGACGAGCTGGGCCATGCCCCCGCCACGACCGGACCAGCCACGGGCACCCGGCCCGGCCTCGCGCGGCTGCTTCTCAGCCTTTTTCTTGGGCGCAGCCTTTGTCGGCTCGGTGGTCTGCTTGGAGGTACGGGTGAACATCTTCATGAGGGTCATTACAGGGCATCCTTAATCTCGGACGGCACCATGCTGTGCTTGGGCAACACCAGGCCGAGCGGCAGGGAGGCCGCGAATGCGGTGTCTTGGGCACCGTAGGCGCGGCGCAGCAGCACCCGGGCGGTACCGGAGGTCTGTTCCACGGCGGCGACAGCGTCGGGGAGGCGGTCCTTGTCGGTCACGGTGGCCGTGACGACCATCCCGAAGTTCACCAGCCCGGCGCCCTGGGCTTCCTCCTGCGCAGTTTGCACGGCGGAGCGGGCGTCGACCAGGGCGCGGGCGGAGGGCCGGGTCCCGGAGGTGATGCGGACGTTGGCGTTGTTCTGGTCCCGCTCCACCACGGCGGCTGCCCGGGCCGAATCCATCGGGCGGTACAGCAGCGAGATCCGCTTCCGGTCAATGTCTCCGTGCGGTGCCAGCAGACGGGACAGGACCGAGGAATTTACGGACCCGCGCGGGGCACCTGTCATGGTCCAGGACGCCGAGAATGCGCTGTCGTGCCGGTAGTCATCCCAGCTTGCCTGCGTCGCAGTGGGGCCGACCTCTCCCCAGTTCAGGGACACCGGGGAGCCGGCGGAGTGGGCTTCATCAATGATCAGGGCAGCGGGGGGATCGTAGGCGATCCGCACAACTTCGCAGAGTTCCTGCGCGGACATCGGACGGGCAATACCGGCGCCGGTGGACTGAAGCCGGGCCGACAGGCCCGGGATCCGCGAGGCGAGGTCACGGGCAACATCTTCCGGTGTGCGCTTCTTCGATCCCGCACGGAGGGAGGCGTTGAACGTCAGGGACACCCAGGCGCGGACCGTGGCCGATCCCTCCGGGTACGTATCCACGACTTCACTCAGCATGTCCTTGGCAAATGCCGGCGCGTCCGGGTCGATGTTCATCATGACTTCGTTCCGGAGCCGGTACCCAGAGTCGGGGGCGGTCTCCACCGTGACAGCCGCGGCGTCCAGCCCGGCCTCATCCGCCAGGCCGGCGAGCCAGCCGCCCCAGTTCGCCACCCACGCATCAACCTGCTCAGGGTCCACCAGCGAGGCACCATCAGGTTCGGTGGAGAAAATCACGGTGAAGTGGCTCGTGGTTGGCACATGCAACAGGGCGAAGGGGCGCTTGTAGGAGTCAGCGAACTCGTACAGGGTGGACTTCGCGGCAAGCCCGGGGAGCTGGTACATGCCCCACTCCGTCACACCCAGAGGGCCGGACCGGTAGAGATTCGTCCCGGAGGACCTGGAGAGTTTGAAAGCCATGCGGGTGCCGAACCGGTCAACAACGGACTGGCCATGC
>NZ_CP189596.1:0-145183 GCF_050157045.1 Pseudarthrobacter sp. H2 | reverse complement strand
TAGCCGACTACAACGCCTACGTTGGTCAGCACCAACGGATAGGTAAAAACAGCCGGGGTCGTGCCCCACTCTGGTGCCAGGTGAGGCACGAGCATGGCCAATATTCCGGTGTCTAATCCGTCCGTAAGTACTGCGAGGAAAGCCAGAGCAATGACGGCCTTCTTGACGCCAACCCTTGCTTGGTCTTGGAACGCCATATCTTTCATTGTATTTCTCCTGGAAGTAGGAGTCCCCTAGCGGAGGGAACAAGGCGATGTGCTGGCTTGGGCTTGGAACAGCTCGTTGACCGACCAGTCGGACGGCCGGCTTCTGGTTCGCACACCGGCAGGCTGCTCGTTTAGCTAGGAATGACTAGGAGCTGCTTATGGTTGCCGCGCGAGGACCTCTAGGACGAGGCCCCCATGCGTCTTCCGTACCTTGGTTTCAGATGCAATGGCTCTATTAGCCCATAGGCAGAGCAACTGAGCTGCGCCACTCGATTGACTGATCGGAAGCGATCCTGGATACGTCAACCGACAGTAGGTCCCGGCCGACAACAACCACACCATCGAATTCAGACTTGGCTCCTTGCAGGAACTCTTCGTCAGAAACGGTTCCGTCTCCGGGATAAATATGGTTCAGGACGAGGGACTTTGCGTTGGCCCTTCTGGCCAGGGTTCCTACGCCCGGAATTGCCGGGAGTCCGTCCCCGGCTTCCCTGCCCACCAACGGGGTATGTGCGCTCAGAAACTGGTGAGCCATAGTTGAGTACATGTGGGTGCCTTTGAAGCGTTCAATCGCCGGCTCAACTGCCATAACCTCGTTAACGAGTACATCTGTACTCTGCGCCAGGGCAACAAGGTTGGCGCAGGGACTGGTGTCTCCGCTGAAAACCACGGAACCGTGGTCCGTGTCGAATCTGAACGCAAACGCCGGAAACACCGGTGGATGGTCTACGAGGGTGGCGGTGACCCGTACTTTTTCGTCCTCGTAAATCAGGAACCCATCGCAGATCGGCGCCGGGTTGGACAGACTGGAGCCTTCGGGGATCTCGATGTCGTTGGTTCTAAACATAGGTGACCCGAAGACGCCGGTAAAGTCGAGGGCCCGCCCGTTTTTTCGCCGGGTGGATCGAAGGCGTTCATTGATGTCGTATGCATTTGCCTGAATGAACAGCTCCGTCATGTCACGCAGCCCGGGGGTGGGCAGTTGCGGGGTGATCAAGGGAGTTTCAGGGTAATCGGGCAGTCCCGGAACCTGTGAGTCATCTGGGCCACCAGCGGAGGCGCGCCCCGGACCGAACAATTCGACCGTTTGTTCGTCGGCATTCCAGTTGGTCCAGTTGAGCATGAAAAAATTGAAGTAATCCGAATAGTGATCGGAGTGCAGGTGGGTGATGAACATCCCACGGACCTGGTCGAAGCAGAGGCCAGCTTCAGAAAAACGCACAGGCAGGCCGCTTCCCGCGTCAATGATGTAAATACTTCCGTCGACTACCAGAGCACTGGACGTTGCGGCACGCTCGCCAGGTATTGGTCCTCCCTGGGTTCCTAAAAGGACGATATGAGTTCCCGTCGACGGAACCGTCGAAAAGGAGTCTCGGAGATCCTTCGAGTACTCGACAGCCTCCAGGCTGGATGATCTGCTTGTGCTGGGCATGAAGCACTCCTCCGGGAATGGGGTATACGGAATTGAGCGAAGTTTCCTGAGGCGCCATCTTTGGTCCGGCGCCTTTAGCCGGTGCTCCTTGGGTTGCTCCTTTGACCAGTTTCTGTGATAGCTGACGCCAAGTAAAACAGCGATATGGGGGGATTATTGTAAGGTCTGCTTTCAAAGCTCCGGGGCAGGAGTGACTGCCCGTCAGCCTCATTAGGCAGCGGGTAGGAGACCGCCGTTATTTGTGCCCTCTCGAGCTTGATGTCATCAACGGTGCCGCGCCTCCCGGAAACGTATGAGAGGCGTCCGGTCCTGCTCGGGACTTATCCGATCAGCTTCCTGACTGCATCTCCCCGTAGGATTTCAGCGAGCTTGTCCACTTTGTCGATTTGCCGCCGGCGCGCCGGTAAAGCCATGACCAGGGCATCGTCCGAAATCCTGTCGTTGACCGGCACAGATACTACCGAGCTGCCGGACGCCGACACCTCTGGAAAGACATACAGGAGGGAATACCCGAATCCGCGCGCGACCATCGCCCTAATTGTCTCCGGGCTCGCGAACGTCCATTGGACATTCGGCTCCACCCCTGCCTCCCGCATCACTGCCAGCATCGATTCCAGGGCCGACCCGTCCGGCGTGATCGCCGGTTCGGCGGCCAGTTCAGCTAACGAGATGCTCAGCCGTGTTGCCAGAGGGTGAGTGGGAGGCAGTGCTACTTTGACCCGGATCGGGCAAACAGTGAGGTACTCCAGGTCGCCTGACAGGTGGCGTTGAAACACCAAGCCGGCATCCACCTGCCCGTCCCTCACCATTTGCAGGACCGCACGGCTGTTGCCCTCACGGAAAACCAGGTCCACATTCGGGTGCAGCTCGGCAAAGGCCGAAGCGATCAGTGGAATGAGTACCGGAGACAAGGCGAGGGTGCAGCCGACCGTCAATTCCCCGGTCAGTTCCCCTTGGCCGGACTGCCCGAGGCCTTCAATTCCCGCGACATCCCTGAGGATGCTCCGAGCCAGCGGCAGCATGGCCCGGCCTGCGGCGGTTGGAACGACCCCCTTGGCCTTTCGCCGAACAAGCAGCTGGGTTCCCAAGCTGCGTTCGAGCTCGTTTAGGCCATTGGAAATACCAGCGTGGGAAATATGGCACAGACTGGCAGCGCCGGTGAGGCTGCCTGTCTGAACGGCCGCCACGAGATACTCAAGCTGCTTCAGGGTAAAACCACTCACAGGAACAGCTTACATTTGCATCGGTGAATAACAGCTTTGCTGTAGCCAGTCCAGTCAGTGCCCCTGCAGGACTGACCGCGAGATCGGCCGGCTGTGGCGCGAGATGACTGGATCCGGCTATCCGGCGATGGCTGGAATCGGGATCTCCAGGCTGTGGCAGAAGGAAACTCTGATCGAGATTCAGGGCATCGCCGTTATCCCCGAGCGATAGGATCGCGCCCGGCCCGGGGATATCCGGGACGGCGGCAGAATACCAGTCGATAGAGGGCAAAATGAATAAGGAACGCTGTCCGGGGAATCAATCCCCGGACAGCGTTGCGTATCGATTTCGGACTCAGGAATTCAGAAGGCGGCCCGCAGAACATGGGCCACGCTCGGGCAAACCCCTCGCTTCCGTGTGGCCTAAGTTCCCCGCGGTGCCGGGAACGCTCGCACGTGGGCGGCTCGCTAAGGAAGCTGCTCGGCGATGACATGCCGGGCATGCCGGGCATGCCGGGCAGCCAACGCTGCGATGAGCCGATGGGTGCGTACGAACGCCCGACGCGCCAACGGCTCCTTCCACCCCTCGGGCAAGTACTCCAGCGGCAGGTTCGGATCACGGTAGGGCAGTCGGCGCCACAGAGTCAGCATTGGTACGTAATACCGAAAGGCATTACGGCAAACCTCGGGGAGGCTTCCCTTGCCGCAACCGCGGGATCGTCCCCCAGCAGGTCCGACCAGATCCGGTCGGCATCGCCATAGTGCTCGAGAAACTCCTCCATCAGGGCGTCTATAGCGTCCAAGTCCCACCGGAGGGCGAGCTTCTCGCGCACGTCGCCATCAAACAGGTAATCACCGCGGAAAAATTCGACGAACTCGTCCAGGCCCCGCTCGGCCAACAGACGGCGGGCGCGATCAACGATGCGGGCAGAGGCGATCCATGCGCCGGCGCCTACGGTACCGAAACCCAGCCCGGAAAGCAGGGCACGCAGCTTGTGGCGCAGGTGACGCTGAACCTCGGGCACGGAGAAAAGGGCGAGGAGCCAATCGTGTGTGCCGTCGTCACGGCGTTCGGAAAATATTCTTTGGTCTCCCTCCGCAAAGACGGACTGCAGCGAAGCGGAGAGCTCATACGCTGCCACCCCTCCAACCCGCATGCTGTGGAGGACGCCCTTGGACTTCAACCGGGAAACAGCCGAACGGACGCCGGGCGCGTCGAAACCCAGGTCACCGAGCAGGGCCACAGCGCCGCAACCGGCAGCGCACTGCCAGGTTCCCGGCTGTGGTGTTACGCGTCGCAGTGTTTGGCGGTAGGGCGTCTCTGGCGATGACAATGCAGGGTTTTCCCGTGGTGTCTTGATTTAGTGCCGTCGGCGGCGTCAGGCTGACGATGTCCGTATAAGGCGAACGGCCGGCGTGAGAGTTTCGAAGCACCACGCCGGCCGTTCTGACGCGTAAGGCCGCGCCGATGCTCACGGTAAATCATGAGGCTTACTCTGTCGAGTCGGATCTGGCCGGTGGGCGGTTGGCCTGGCCGGTGGGCGGTTGGCCTGTCCGGGGTGCAGGGGCAGGCTGCGCCCGTGGGGCTGGGCGCGGGAACGGCTGATCCGGCACGGCACCGGTACGGAGCGGGCTCTGGTGCGCAGGCGTCCGCGCCGGGGGCGATGCGCGGATTGTTCGGTCACGCATGTGCTGTTGGGCGTGGATCTGGCGGCCCGGCGGGCCGATACGGCCGAAGTGATTGCCTCCGCCATTGAGGCCAAGGCTGCCAGCGGGGCAGGGCACCGGGTGATCTCGGCGTGGCTGGGCCGGCCTGCGTCCACGGTGCGCGGCTGGCTGCGTGCATTCGCCGCTTCCGCCGGCCCGATCGCCGAAGTGTTCACCGCTCTGGCCCATCGTGACGGCGCGGACGCGGCCGGAAACTCGTCACCGAGGTGATCGCGTCGTTCCCGACCTGCCCCATCCCGGAAGTGGCTCGGCACGGCCGGACCCTGCGGGCATGGAAGCCGCGATCCTGGCCTACTTCGACACCAACGGCGCCTCCAACGGGCCCACCGAAGCGATCCAACGGCGTCATCGAAACCACCCGCCGCATCGCCCGCGACTTCCGCAACTACCGGCTCAGATGCCTACTCGCCGCCGGCGGCCACCGCCCCTACCGGGGAACAAAGTCCAACCATGCCTAAATGCGAAGGGCCGATTTAGGGATCTTGTAGCGGGCCAGCCGTCCGTGCAGGTCCGCACGCAGCTGCTCTTCGGTGAGGGAGGCACCCTCCTGCAGGGCAAAAACGGCGCGTGGGATCTCGTCCCACTTGTCCTCGCTGACCCCGAATGACGGCTGCGCTGCTCACGGCTTCAAGTCCATGCGATGGCGGCTTCAACTTCTGCGGGGTAGATGTTCTCGCCGCAGCAGATGATCATGTCTTGAGCCGGTCCGACACGAACAGGAAACCTCCTCAACCCGGTAGCCCATGTCGCCGGAGCGGACCCAAATGGAATCGGAGTGGCTTTCGGCGTTGGTGTCGGGGCAGTTCCAGTCTCCGTGGATGACGTTCGGCCGGAAATCTGGATTTCTCCGACCTCACCGGGTGCCGCAGGTTGTCCTCAGGAGTCTACGATGCGAACGTCGGTGAAGAACTGGGGCAGGACTACGGATCCGGCTTGTTCCGAGACCTCCACACCGGCAACATCGTGGCACCAGGCGCTGTCTCAGTCATTCCGTAGCAGCTCGTGAAGCCGATTCCCCTTTCCTGATAGGCCTCCAGGACCCGGCGGGGAACGGCGGAGATGCTTCGCCGATGCCGTTGTTGCGTCGGGACCTATTTAAGGGCGCCTTCATGTCACTGTGGGCTGGGAACGTGGCGAGGATCTTGGTGACCTGCCCGTTCGCTGCAAACGGGTGGTTGAGCGGCTGTTTTTGCCAGTAATGTGCCCCGCGGGGGCCAGCGTTGGGTGGTCCTGACGAGCCTCATTGAAACTATTTCTTACATTGATGCTCAGTTATAACTGTTTTACGTTGACGCCCCCGCCATCGAGACTGGACTGAGCAACCCTCGGGACCACTATTCCGTTTACTTCAACTTCTTCATGCTCAACTGGTCGAAGTGTAACTCGGACGGGCAATCTGTTGGACTATTCGGATCAGGCCGTGCCTCGGCTGATCGGGCTCAATACTCAGCCCCACTCTAGGCGGTGTTCTGCCCAAGCTTTCGAGCCAGGTGGGAAAGGTGCCGGCTTGCCGCCGACTCCCAGTGAGGCCATCAATTCAGGAGCATCAAACTTAGTCAGTACGAGTAACAAACTGGCCGGCAGTGATATGCGCTCTTCGAAAGTAAATCGACAAACTTGACGAGCATCGTCGAGGCATTATGTAGCGGTAATTCTGATTGGAGCGTGCAATGAAAAGAGCGGGGCTTTTGGTCGCCGTCGCTACGGCAGCAGCTATTGGATTGAGCGGGTGCGGGGGTGGCGCCGACGGCGCTAGCGCGGCGGGGACGGAACTGACCATCCAGGCTTCACCCGTTGCGGACTACGCTGCGCTGTATGTCGGGATCGAGCAGGGTATGTTCGCAGCGCAGGGGCTAAACGTGAAATCCTCCGTTGGACAGTCCGGTGCCGCCACCGTGGCTGCGGTGATGTCTGGAGAGATAGCAGTAGGGGGAAGCGCTGTAGTCCCTCTTATCAATGCGTCCGCCCGCAATGTCCCGGTCCGCCTCGTCGCTCCCGCGGGAACATCGGCTGACGGAGACAAGGACTACATCGGTCTCGTCGTGGCTCCGGATTCCAAGGTTGCCGGTCCCGCAGATCTGACCAATGCAAACGTTGCCGTCAACGGGCTCAAGAGCTTTCTCGAGTTGGTAACACGCAAGGCGATCGACACCGCAGGCGGGAAGTCCGAGGGAACGAAGTTCCTTGACATGCCCAACTCCGAGATGCAGCGTGCGGTACAGCGTGGCCAGGTGGACGCAGCCGTAATGAATGAACCGTTCCTCTCGCAGGCCAAGTCGGCGGGGCTGAAGGTCATCGGCTTCCCCAACAAGGCAGTGTCGAAGGATCTTCTTGTGTCGGGATACTTCGTTTCCGAACAGTATGCGAAGCAGAATCCGCAGGTGATCCAGAAATTGCAGACGGCATTTGCGGCAGCCCAGGACTACGCGAATGAACATCCGGATGAGGTGCGCAAGATCCTGGAGACCAACAGCAAGGTCGCTAAGGGATCGCTTCAGCAGGTGCAGCTGCCGCGATACGTGAAAAACATTGACAAGAGTGTTCTCGACGACACGATCACGACAATGAAGCAGTACGGGTTCATCGAGAAACCGGTCAAGGCGGACGACTTCCTGCTGGGGGCTTCATGACCGCCCTGACCCTCAAGACACAGGCGCCGCCAACACCACGGAAGCTCCGTTCCTCATCGCGGGGGCGCAAGACCCTGAAAGGGGCCGCGGGTTTCGTCCTGATCCTGGTCCTGGGGCAGATGCTGCCGGCGACGGTCTTCGCCGGTCAAAGCTTCCCTACGACGGCGGAGATCGCCGTCGCCATGGGGCAGATCCTCACCACATCGGCAACATGGCTGGCGACTGGCCAGACGATGCTCGGATGGCTCGTAGGATTCGTAGTCGCCGCCATGATTGCCATCCTCGGCGGGCTGGCAATCGGCAGCTTCCCAACCGTGCGTCTGGCATTCAATTTTCCTGTTGAGTTCCTCCGCGTGATTCCGCCCATCATTCTGATACCCGTCGTGGTGCTGCTCCAAGGCCCGACACTCAATATGAAGGTCTCCCTCACTATCCTCGGAGCGATATGGCCGATTCTCTATCAGACGGTCTATGGTCTCAGGTCCATTGACCGGACAGTCAAGGACACGGCCAGAATCTACAGGTTTTCACTCCGGAAAAACGTTCTGGGGGTCATCCTTCCGGCTGCGCTGCCTTTTATCGTGACAGGGCTCCGTATCGGGGCAACGATCGGCATTATGGTGGCCATTGTGGCTGAAATGGTCGGCGGCGCTCCTGGAATTGGACGGGAAATCTACCTTGCCCAATCCAACGGGCAGTACGCGAGCATGATGGCGTTCCTTGTGTTGTCCGGCATCTTGGGCATGGCCGTTAACAGCAGTCTTCGACTGGTTGAGAAATCGGGCCTCAGATGGCATCCCTCGCAACGGAGCAATTGATATGCGAAAACAAATCGTAAAGGTATTCCTTGTCCTTTCGGTACCCATTTTGACCGTCGTCATCTGGTGGATTTACAGCAGCACCAGTGCCTCCTACGCATTTCCACCGCTCAGCGAGATCATGACTCGTTTTCGGGAGCTGTGGCTTTTCGACCGGTTCATCAGCGACGTCATTCCCAGTCTCGGCAGGTTCGCCGTCGGCCTCGCCGGTGGAGCAACCGCGGGTCTGCTCCTGGGGGTGTGGCTCGGAGCCAGCCGGAACGCCCGTGAGACTTTCGACCCGGTCATCCAGTTTGTCCGGTCACTGCCGCCGCCGGCACTTCTTCCAGTGTTCCTGCTGGTCTTCGGGTTGGGGGATCCCATGAAGATTTTCATCATTGCGTTTGGTTCCATCTGGCCTGTTCTGCTGAACACCGTCGAGGGCATTCGTGGTATTGATCCCACACTTCGGGCGACATGCGACGTCTATAAGATCTCGCCGCTCAAAAGGCTGACATCGGTCACCCTCCCCGCTGCGGCGAACAGCATTTTCGCCGGTCTGAAGACGGCACTGGGCATTGCCTTCGTTCTGATGGTCGTGAGCGAGATGGTCGCGGCGTCAGGCGGCATCGGTCACTTTGTCGTCGAATCCCAGCACAGTTATGCCATCGCCGACATGTGGTCCGGAATCATCCTTCTCGGGATGCTCGGCTTTTTATTCAACGTTCTTTTCGACCAGGTTCAGAAGCGGGCCGTTTACTGGCCCGCTTAGGATCTTCTATGCCAACCTAGGACGGACATGCTTGTTGCATCAAATCTCCGCAAAGAATTCTCCACGCCCAACGGTACTGTCGTGGCGATCGGAAATATCTCCTTCGAAGTGACCGAAGGCGCCTTTGTGTCCATTGTCGGACCGTCGGGGGCCGGCAAGACAACACTGCTGCGGTGTCTCTCGGGTTTGGAGACTCCGACATCCGGTGCGGTCACACTGAATGGTGAAATGGTCGACGGCCCTCCGGACGGCCTGGCCGTGGTTTTCCAGGACTACACGCGCTCTCTGCTCCCGTGGTTCTCCGTACAGCGCAATGTGGCGTTCGCCCTCGAGGGGCGGCTTCCCAAGAACGAGATACGGCAACGAGTCGACGAAGCCGTGACAGCGGTGGGACTGGCCCACGCCAAGGATCGTCTGCCCTGGCAGCTATCCGGTGGCATGCAGCAGAGAGCGGCCATAGCGCGCGCGATCGCCTACCGCCCGAAGATACTCTTGATGGACGAGCCGTTCGCGTCCGTTGACGCGCAGACCCGTATTGATCTGGAGGACCTTACCCTCAAGATCCAGAGGAAATACGACATGACCGTTCTGTTCGTCACGCACGACATTGATGAGTCGGTCTACCTTAGTGATGAAGTCCTCGTGCTGTCATCGTCGCCCAGTACGGTCTCGGAAGTTGTTCCTATCGATCTCCCTCGAGATCGCGACCAGTATCACACCAAGGAGCAGCCAGCCTATACGGAGCTGCGCAACAAGATTCTTCATCTTGTTCGAGGCAGCAAGGCGGAGGCAGTCAGTTGAGAACGTCCTCCCTAACCGTACAGACAACCTCCGGCCTGTTGACCGGGACGGCCGAGGGAGGGGTTCGCCGGTTCCTAGGCATTCCATACGCCGTTCCTCCCGTTGGCGACCGCCGCTTCGCGAAACCCGAACCGATGGACACACCCCGGGACGCGAGGACGGCCACCGGATGGGGCTCGGCACCCCCGCAGTCCAGATCGCGGCTTGAAGACACGATGGGCCCCATGCCCCTGTGCCGCCAGAGTGAGGACTGCCTGCAGCTGAACGTCTGGACCCCGGACCGGCCCGGCGAGGGGCCATGGCCCGTGATGGTTTGGATCCACGGCGGAGGCTACCTATTCGGTTCTGCAGCCACACCCTGGTATGACGGTTCTGTTCTCGCCAAGGAAAACGGCGTGGTTGTCGTCACCGTAGGCTTCAGGCTCGGAATTCTGGGATACTACGGCGATCCTGGGCACGGCGTAGCGAATCTGGGGCTCGAGGACCAGATGCTGGCCTTGGACTGGATCCGGCACAATATCGCCGCGTTCGGCGGAGCCGAAGACAATATCACGCTGGCGGGCCAATCCAGCGGAGCCCATTCCATTGTGGCCATGGCGTCGGTCTACGCCGCCAGGCGGGAAATTCCCTACCACCGGATGATGCTTTTGAGCGCACCGATGGGAATGGGGGTGCCATACGCTCCTGCCAACGCAAGTACGCCACGGGTGGCGGGAGGTCTCTCGCTCGCCACGCTCAGAGAGTTGGCCGCCGGCCAGATCATCGCGCTTCAAGACGAAGCGGTCCAGGCCGGACATCGGTGGGGAAAGGTAGCCTGGCCCTTCCAATTGTGTGTGGACGGAAACCTGCTCCCAACGGACCCCTTCGCTAATGTGCGATTCCTGGAACAGGCAAACCTTCCTTTACTCGTGATGTGGACAACGGACGAGGGGGCCACCCACTTTGCCCCAGATGAGAAAGTTCAGGATCTGTCGGCGGCGGAAGTGCAAGGCCGCCTGCTCAGCATTTCCCCGGGCTATGCCTCCGCGTACGAGCGGGAGGTCGGCCGTGCGTCCGGGGTCCCGCCCGTTAAGGTCCTGGCGGACATGATCGGCGACGATATGTACACGGCCGGAAGCCTGATGCTGGTGGACCGGCGGCACGCCAACGAAGTCCCCACCGTCGCCCTGGTGTTCAATGTGAAATCAGATGCCTACGGCGGGCGTCTGGGGGCCGGACATGCCACGGACCTTCCCTACGTCTTCGGAAACTACAACGATTGGAAGCGTGCACCCTCGTTGACCGGCATAAGCAGCGCAGAGTTCGATGAGTTGAGCCGCAAACTCCGTGCCCGTCTTGAGGACTTCATGAGAACTCCCGCAGGAGACGTCGGCAGCACCGGCAGCGCCACTGCCGACGAACTGTCACGGAATGGATGGACGACGCATGCACTGCTCAACTGATCATCAGGATGCCGGACATCAGAGGAACAGTGTGACATCAACAACGCGTGGCAGTTTCACGCAAGAACGTCGCGTCGCAGTGGATGAGGTCGAACGCTGGACACTCAATGCACGCAGGAAAATTGTCGAACGTCTGCTGCCCGGTGGCACCGAACCGGACCCGCGCTTCACTCTGGCCAACGAACGTACCTTCCTTGCCTGGATCCGGACCTCGCTGGCGCTCCTGGCAGGCGGAATCGCCATAGAGGCATTCACTCCGGGCCTCTTCCTGGAGCCTATGCGCAAGGGTCTCACGGTACTGCTACTGTTCCTCGGCATGCTGCTGAGCGCCGGCGCCGCAGTGCGCTGGATCCGGGTGGAACGGAGCATGCGCAACAAAGCCCCGCTGCCGCTACCGCTCATCGTGCCGCTGCTGGCCGGCGCAGGGGCGCTGGCTGCCGCAGTCGTCCTGATTTTCATCCTCTGGCGCTGAGCCTGTGGCCCGCAACTGCCTGGCGGTCCTCGGACGCCACGAGGATCCAGGCCTTCAACCCGAACGGACCACCCTGGCATGGGGCCGCACCATGATGGCGCTCGTGAGTGTCAGCGCCATCTTCCTGCGCTGGCTCCCCCATCACGGCCTGCCCATCCTGCTGCTCGTTGCCATTTCAGCAGCCGCCGCCGGCGCGATCTACCTGACCCAGCGGCGGCGCTACAGTTCCAGCTCAAGGGGGATCGCGCAGGAATGTTTCGAGGCGGATGCGTCTGCGGTTTTGTGGACGGCGTTCGCGGGAGTGGCGCTGGGAGGACTGGGAATTGTCGTGGTCCTCGCCGGATGAGGATTCGGCCAGCTGGCAATGCCGCAGTACCCCCGGCGCGTAATCAGGCTTGTATCTCATAAGCCGAAGTTACGTGGGCCGTGACGTGTGAAATCCCCACCACGCATCGCACCGTCTACCGCTTCGTCAATTCCGTCTGCTTCGCTCATGCTCTTCCCCTATCGCTCGATGCCTGGATTCGGATGGTGGTCTCGGTTTGGTTCTTCGGGCCGGGTGGTGCCGGCCTGCTGCAGGGTTTTCTCTGGCCTGGTGAGTGTCGTTGGGACGGGCGAGCCGCCCCGTAACCGTTCCGCGATGAGCCGTGCCCGGAGGGCGTCTTCGCTGGCTCCCGGGTACTGTCCGCGGAGGGCGTCCATCGTCAGGGGCTGTGCCGTGAGTGTCTGTGCGGTGGCGCTGGCTTCGACAACCTTGCTGGCTGCCGGGACGGCCGATCCAAGGCCTCGAACCCGGCGAAGATCGTCGGTGGCTTTGTGCATGTCGTGGATGGCTCGTGCGGTCTGGGCGAGCTGCCGGAACATCAGGGCGTAGGCGGCACGGTCGCTCTTGGACGTCGCGGCGAGGAGAATCATGGTGGCACCGCGTGCCGACGGTAGAGTCACGGCCGGCCGTGATAGGTAGCGGCGCAGCTGGGCCGACTTGGACAGCTCGCGGGCGGCGTCCGCCAGCGGTCCGGGTATCGGTTCGATCCGCCTGGACCATGCGCCGAATGCGGCGGAAGTTTCCCGGGCTGCCTGCGCCCAGGCGGCATGGTCATCATGCGCGGTGGTGCCCAGTTTCTCCCGAAGGGCGCTGACGTCGTGGGCGTACCTGTTCCACAGCTCGGCCGACGGCTGCAGGGCCTCCCGGCCAGGGCTTACCGGCCGGCGGTTGCGCGCTGCCGCGTTCCATTCCGCGACGGCCGCCGTCGCGGACTCGGGGGTGCTTTCCCAGTCACTGCGGAGTTTGGGCAGGGCCAGGTCACGTCCCAGGGAGTTGCCGCCGAACCACACGGCCCGCTCCCCCTTGCGGGGGCGTTCGGCCACGGAGTATCCGGTCACGACGTCGGTGCGGCCGGCCGCGTAGCGGGGGCGGACGAGCATGCCTTGCGCGGCGGACGAACTCCGCCTCATCCGTTGATGCTGCCGCGCACATGCGGACCTTGCGGGCGAGGCTGTGGGGCTCTACCTCCGTCGGACCAGCTCGGACTCCTGGCCGCCGGTTCGGGTGTAGACCGCTTTGGCGCGCTTGACGTCACCGAACACTTTCCCAACACGTTCTTAGCGAAGGCCCGAAACTCAGACCGCTATGGGACGAAATAGTTGGAGTTCTTCCGTAAATCTATTGCGTCCGGGGAGTATGCGTCGCATGATTGCTTATGACGTGAATGTGACGAGCGTCATAAATACATGAGATGACGACATGGGTGTCGGTGACGTGCATACCAGCCTGCGGCGGACTGCTCCGTTCATGAAGTTGAAATGAGGAAATGCGATGACCAGCACAATCGAGGCCACCAATACTGCGGTGGCCGGATGTGATATCTCCTTCCAAAACATCGGACAGACGTTCCCGACACCCGCGGGGCCGACAGTCGCCTTGGAGAGCTTCGACCTTGACATCAAGGCCGGCGAGTTTGTGGCCCTGGTTGGCCCGAGTGGGTGTGGCAAGACCACAGCCATGAACATCGCCGCCGGCCTGGTGAAGCCTTCCAGCGGCACGGTGAAACTCGGCGAGAGCGCGCCGAAACTGGGAAACTACGACGTTGGCTACCTCCTTGCGCGGGACTGCCTCCAGCCCTGGCGCACGGCGGCCGAGAACGTCATGTTGCCGCTGGAGATTCGTGGTGTTCCACGCCGCCAGGCGCGCGCCACCGCTGCAGAGCATCTGGAAAGCGTCGGGCTGGGCCATGCGGGTGCCAGTTACCCGGCCCAGCTGTCGCACGGCATGCGTCAGCGGGTTGCTGTGGCCCGGACGCTGGCCTTCAATCCCAAGGTGGTCCTCTTTGACGAGCCGTTCTCTGCGCTCGACGCACAGACCAAAATCAACCTTCAAGACCTGTTGATCGGACTGTGGGAAAAACACCGCAGCACAGTCATGTTCATCACGCACGACCTGTCCGAGGCTGTGACCCTTGCCGACCGTGTGGTGGTCATGAGTGCTCACCCGGGCCGGATCCTGAAGGAATTCCGCATTGATCTGGAACGGCCGCGGAGCGCCTTGGATCTGCAGGGGGACCCCCTCTACCACGAGTACTACCAAGAAATCTGGTCCATCATCAAAACAGAAATGAGCGAACATTGAGCCAGACAGACTTCGCTACCGAAGACCCTGGGTCCGTCCCTCCTGCCACGGTTGCCAAATCGCCGTCCGAGCTGAGTGAGAAGAGCAAATGGGCCCGTGGTGTGCGCCAGCGCAAACTTAAGTCGACGCTGCTGGTCCTGGGCGGGCAGGTGGTGCTGGTTGCAATCGTTCTGGGCTTTTGGGAATGGTTGGCAGTCTCCGGGACCGTCAACCCGCTCTTCATCGGACAGCCAACGAAGATTTTCCAGCAGCTGCTGGTCCAGTTGGCCACCCCGGCTATCTGGGTGGATGCCTCAAGCACCGTGGGTGGCTGGTTCTTTGGCTGGGTACTGGCATCGATAGTTGCCATCGTCTTCGCCTTCATCGTGACCCGCTCAGCACACGTGCGGAACATCATCGAACCCATCACGGTCGCCATTAATGGGTTGCCGAGGGTCGCGTTCGCCCCGTTGTTCGTTCTTTGGTTCGGCATTGGCCTGACCTCCAAGATCGCGATGTCCTTCTCGATCGCCTTTTTTGTCGTCTTTGCCAACACTTTGGCTGCGGTCGACGGCGTCGACCGTGATCAGGCCCTTTTGGCCAAGGTCATTGGAGCCACTGAACGCCAGGCCTTCCGGAAATTCATTCTGCCTGGCGCCATCCCCACCATTTTCGCCGGGCTCGAACTTGCGGCCATCTTTGCCATGCTCGGTACCGTAGCGGGTGAATTGCTTGCCGGTAGCGAGGGATTGGGCGTGAAGCTTGCCCTGTATGGGTCCCAATTCCAGACCAACGACTATTTCGCCACCCTGACGATCCTTGGTGTGCTGTCCTTGCTGATCACCCAGATCTTGCGGGCGATCCGTCGCCGGGCCCTGCATTGGCAGACTCTGGACGCCGCGGCACGCTAACTCGGGCCGCACAGCCAGATTTTTTACTCATCCTGCACAGCCAGGCATCGGACAGATATCCATTGAGGAGAAATAAGCAAGCCATGAAATTGACTATGACTGGAACCGGAACCCCGTTCATGGATCCCGAGAGGCACGGTCCGGGCCAAATCGTGGAAGTCGGCGGGCAGTACCTCCAATTCGATTGCGGAGACAATACTGCCAGCCAGATTCGGGCCGCCAACATCCCTCTGGAAGACGTGAAGCACCTGTTCCTTACGCACTTGCACACAGATCATACGCATGGGCTGAGCCAGTTCATCATCGGAGGCTGGATTCTCGGCCGACGCGAGTTGCACATTCACGGTGCCGGGCGCATCCAGCACCTGATGGATCACCTGTGGGAAGCCTATGCGGACGACCTTGAGTCGCGGCTGACCGTCAGGGAGCCTTATGGATTGATGGACATCGACGTTCAACAGGTCCATGCAGGCCTGGTGACCGAGACCGACCACTTCAGGGTCACCGCGGCGCCGGCCAAACATGTGCTGGACACCCACGGTTTCCGGGTCGACGGGGACAACGGTTCGGTCGTGATAACCGGGGACACGTCGTACACACCCTCGCTCGTTGAACTGGCCAAGGGTGCTCACACGATCGTCCATGAATGCTTCCTGGGTGAACGGAATCTGCCAGGCCCGCTCGAAAAAATCATCCAGCTCCACTCGACACCGGAGCTGGCGGCCCGGACCGCCGCAGAAGCCGGCGTGCAAAGGCTCGTCCTTACGCACGTGACGCGCAACATTGACCCCGAGGACATGGTGGCCCGGGCAAAGACTGTCTTCGATGGAGAAGTCGTGGTCGCCGCCGACCTGCAGGAATTCAGCTGTGACTTCTGAGCCGCAGTCAGTCCTGAAGTCGCCGGAGCTATTTCATGTCGGCTTCCTGGTCGCCGACATCGAGGCGGCGCGGAGCCAATTCGAGGCGGCACTGGGCATCGGATTCCATCCGGCAACGGAGGTGGACCTCATGGTGGAGACGATGCACCACCCCGACCCCCATCCGTACAGATCGAAACTCTGCTACTCCACCACCGGCCCCGTCTACGTCGAATTGGTCCAGGCGGACGACTCCGACTACAAGTCGCTGAGCCAGGGCGAACGCATCCACCACCTGGGCTACTGGGTTGAGGACGTGGATGCCTGGCGTGACCGCCAGAGCCAGGAGGGCTTGCGCGACGAAGTGATCGTCCGCTACGAAGGCTCGGATCGGATCCGGCAGTGGTTTACGGACCCAGTTAGCATGCACGGTGTGCGGGCGGAGTACTTCGACGATGCCTGGCGCCCTGACTTTGAGGCGTGGATGGCGGACTGGAGCCGCGGCGCCTCCACTCTGGGGCGATCAACATGAGCGCGACGCCGAGGCCCGCACCGGCCGGTGCAGCGGAACTGCAGGGCACGGTCATCCAGGCCGGCCGCCCCGCCACCGACATGTTGATCACCTGTCGTGACGGGGTCATATCGGCGGTTCGCCCCGCCGACCGTGGACACGGGGCCGGCGGGCCACGGATATTCATCCTGCCTGGCCTCATCGACGCTCACGACCACCTCGCCTTCAAACGGACGCTGTGGGAGACCGGGCCTGCAGCTGGCGCTCTCATGGGTGAGCTCATGCACACGGACGCGGCCCAAATGCGCCGGGAGTTCGAGGCCAATGCCAGGCGTATCCTGGCCAGCGGGGTGACGACGGTGCGGGACTTCGGTGTCGATCTAGGTGCCGGGTTGTCCTACGCCGGCGGGGAAGCAGCGGCCACCCCGCGGATTCTGACGTGCGGGGCCCCCTTGGGCATCCCCGGCGGGCACTTGCACCATCGGGCCCGCGCCGTGACCACGATCGAGGACGTCAACCGCTTGCTGGCGGAGGACATAGATGCTGGCCTGCCGTGGGTCAAACTTTTCGCCTCCGGAGGCATTGCCAACTATCCGCAGGACCCCATCTCCGTGGAGCTGTCAGAGAAGCTGATGCGTGCGGCCACCGACATGGCGCACGGTCACGGACTCCGGGTGGCGGCCCACGCGCTGCCCGAGGAATCCGTTCTGAACGCCGTGCGAGCCGGCGTCGACTCAATCGAGCATGGTGTTTTCCTCGGTGACGAGTCGGTGCGGATCATGGCCGATCGTGGCGTCTGGTATGTCCCCACGCTGGCTGGCTACACGCGTCGGGTGCGCGCGCTGCGGGCAGCCGGCCAACACGCGGCCGCCGATGCGTTCGAGCGTGACGTCATCACCCCCCACAGGCGATCCGTCCGCATGGCGCAGGCCGCAGGTGTCAGGATCGCCGTCGGCACAGACATTACGGCCAGTGTTGTGGATGAGATGGAGGCACTGATGGACGAGGCCGGCCTGGGATTCGACGAGGTGTTGGCCGGTGCAACCACCGGCGCCGCGGAACTCTTGGGCCTGGCTGACGGCACCGGAACCATCGCCGTGGGTGCGCGCGCAGATCTGCTCGTTGTTCATTCCGACCCACGCGAAGATATCCGCGCACTTGAGGACGTCGTTGCCGTGATATGCGCTGGCCAACCCGTCCCCGCCTGACCCTTGTCCCCTTTGACACGAACGGAAACAATCATGGCCCACAAGCCCCAGGAACATCGCACCGCCGTTATCACCGGCGCCGAATCCGGTATCGGCCGCGCCGTGGCGAAAATGCTGGCCGCCGAGGGTGCCGGCGTGTTCAGCCTGGACCGTCAACAAGGAGAGGCGCAGCCAGGGGTGACGTACGTGCCCTGCGACGTATCGAGCGAAGAGTCCGTGCGGGCTGCAGTCGCCGTGGTCGCCCGGGCCGTTTCGACGGTGGATATCTTGGTGAACAATGCCGGCGTCGGCGCGCTGGGCACCATCGAGGAGAACACTCTGTCCCAGTGGCAGGACGTGTTCGACGTCAACGTCTTCGGCACGGTAAGGGTAACTGCCCTCTTCCTGCCCCTGCTCCGTGCCGGAGGGAACTCGGTCATCGTCAATACTTGTTCGACGACGGCATCTGTAGGACTGACAAATCGAGTCCTTTACAGCACTTCCAAAGGCGCCATCCGGGCCATGACCCTTGCCATGGCTGCCGACATGGCTACGGAGGGCATCAGGGTCAATTGTGTGGAACCCGGCTCCGTGGACACTCCTTGGGTGAAGCGCCGGCTCGAAGAATCGGCAGATCCCACCGCGGTCCTGGCCGAGCTTTCCGCCTTCCAACCCATGGGACGCCTCATCACCGCCGAGGAAGTGGCTCTGGCAATTTGCTATCTGGCGAGCCCGGGCGCCAGTTCGACGACGGGCGTGTCACTGCCGGTCGACGGCGGACTGTCGTCCATCAGGCTCTAACCACGCAGGTCAAAGAAAGGTTGCGGGAATGAAGAACCACCCAACGCGGATTTCCGTCCGCTCACGAATGATCGTTTTTACGCTGGCCCTGCTGCTCGCAACGGTTTCGCTGACCTCATGCGCCCGTGGTGGCGACATCCGCGTTGCGGGTTCTGGTGCATGCCCGACGATTTACAAGATCAAATTCCAGGTGTATCCAGGCTCGGTGGTAAACCTGTGGCCGGATGTGGCAGACCAGCAGGGGTACTTTGCCAAACACTGCATCCAGGCCACCGGTCAGATCGTCAACAGCGGTCCTGCCGCGTTGGCCCAGTTGGCTGCCGGGGATCTGCAAACCATGATGAGCACGCCCGACAATTTCATCCAGGCCCGGGCCAATGGTTTCAAGCTGAAGATGGTGGCCACCGCGGCCACGCGTGCCTCGCTCGGATTTGTCGTCGCCAACAAGTTTGTTACCCCAGGAATGAGCGTTGATGACGCGGTGAAGTCCCTGCGGGGCAAATCGATCGGAGTGAATTCCCAAGGGTCGCAGATGCAGTATTTCGCGGCAGCCATGCTCAAGCAGCACGGCGTTGACCCGAAAGATGTAAAATTTGTGGGATTGGGTACGCCGTCATCGATGCTCGCCTCCCTGCAGCGTGACAACGTCCAGGCAGCGGTGTTCGATTCGCAGTACACCGACATGGTGACCAGCCTGGGATTTGCCACCAAGTACGCTGATATGCGCTACCCCACGAACGCCGGGAATCTGACCCCCATGCCTGAGGCCTTTCAAGCAATGGAAGGAATGGCATCTTCGTATGCCTTCACTGACGAATTTCTGGCCAAGTACCCGGATGCCGCCAAGGGGTGGCGCGATGCCATCGCCGAGGCCGCCGATTTTGCAGGCAACCCTGACAACCGTTCCAGAGTGCGTGACATCGTCCACCAAGCTGGCCGCGTAGTCATCACCGAGGCGACGCCGAACGCGCAGCAGATCTTCAACACCGCGGTCGATGCGGCTGCCGCTTCATCTAAACCACATGCCGCAATGAACCCGGACCTGCTTCAAAAATGGATCGACTGGACGGCCGCGGCCCGCAAGATAGCTGATCCGCCCAAGGCCGCAGACCTGATTTGGAACGGATGAGCCGATGACCATCCAACCAGCCGTTGAACGTGTTCCGGTGTTGATCATCGGTGGCGGGTGCACTGGCCTGACTGCCTCGATGCTGCTCTCGCAGGCCAACATTGGGCATGTGCTCGTCAACGACCGTCGAAAGACATCACCGTATCCTAAGGCCCACATCATCAACCAGCGGACCGTTGAAATCCTGACCAGGCTGGGTCTGGCGGACGAGGTGTACAAGCACGCCACGCCGCCCGGGCAGATGCGTTATGCTGCGTGGTTCGCCGGACTGCACGGCGAGCACGCCAACTTCGGGCGGGAGATCGGAAGGGTGGAAGCCTGGGGTGCCGGCTACACGGATCCCGATTACGTGCTCGCCAGCCCCTGCCGCAATGTCAATATCCCGCAGAACAGGCTGGAACCCATCCTTCAGGACGGCGCCCAGGCATGGGCGGAACGGCGGGGCTATGGTGAAAACGTCAGGTTTGGCCATGAGGCGGTGGACATTCGGCAGAACGCCGAGACCGTGACCGTTCGCCTGCTCGACCACACCAGCGGAACGCACTACACCATCGAGGCCGACTACGTCGTTGGCGCCGATGCAGGAAAGTTCGTGGGTCCGGCCCTAGGCATCGATTTCGACGTGGAACCGAACTTCAGCATGCGCATGTGTTCTGTCTACTTCAGCGCCGACTTGAGCAGCTATGCCACCGGCCCCGACATCGTCACCCGGTTTCTGGTCAATCCGGAGCTGGGTGGGTCATGGGGCGGCGGTGTGCTGTTTCCGGAAGGGCCGGACACCTGGGGCCACTTCTCCGATGAGTGGGTCTTCCACACCCGATATGACGGACCGGTGAACGGTCCCGTCGATCGGGACGCCGTGGTGGAAAAACTCGTTGCAAGCCTGGGTATCCCCGACTTCTGTCCCGAGGTGCATTTGGTCAACGCTTGGACCATGGACGGGGCCGTCGCCCGGAAATTCCGCCACGGCCGGATCATCTTGGCTGGCGACGCCATCCACCGGCATCCGCCCACGGGCGGTCTGAACCTGAACGCAGGGGTCCAGGACGCGGTCAACCTGGTCTGGAAGCTGGCCATGGTGCTCGGAGGCCAGGCCGGGGAGTCGCTGCTGGACAGCTATGAACGTGAACGCAGGCCGGTTGCCGAACAAAACGTCAGGCAGGCCATCGTCAACGCAAAGTCACAATTCAAAATCAATGAGGCCATTGGCATCGTGCCCGACGCGCCTGCTGCCGAGAACTGGGCACGGATGGACCAGGTGTGGGATGAACGGCCCCAGAGCGAGCCGTTCCGTCGGCGCGTGTCCAGAGCGATTTCCGCCCAGCGCATCCTGTTCCGGCACCTGGGCTCCGAACTGGGCCACGTGTATCCGTCCGGCCCCGCGGTTATCGACGACGGAACCACGCAGCCGCAGACAGCGGATCCGGTCCTGGTGCCACCGCTGACCACCAGGCCGGGAAACCATCTGCCGCATGTGTGGATTCAGGATCTTGATGCCATGCTGCCACTGGCAGACCTGGTGCCCGAGGACGGCTTCCTTCTGATCACCGGCACAAACAATGCCGCGTGGAGCGATGCTGCCGCCGCAGTCTCACGGACCCACGGGGTGCGTGTCGACGTCGTGTCGCTCGGCGTCTACGAGGGAGACTACGTGGACGTGCGGGCGCGGTGGGAGTCGGTCAAGGGAATTGGCCCCAGCGGGGCCGTCCTGGTCCGGCCTGACCGCTATATCGCCGCCAGGTTTGCGGATCCCCGAGGGCGTGAATCCGGCCTCCTTGAACGCGCCATGGCCAGCATTCTGGGCCGGAACACCGTTCCGGAAGAATCCGCGCCCTTACTCGCCAGCAACGCCACCTAGGGGAACCCGAGAATGTTTCTTGAAAAGCACCGGCCCTTCGAATCGGTCGCCGCCATTCGCGCCGCCGCCGAACGGTTCCTTCCCGCCCCGGCCGTGAGCCTGCTGGACGGCGGCAACCAGGCCGGGACGACAGCTTCGGCCAATGCCCGGATTTTTGATGAGATCATGCTGCGCAGCCGGCTGTGCCAAGCGCGTCATGAAGTGTGCACAAAAGCCCAGGTTGCCGGATTCGCGGCCAGCCTCCCGCTGATGATCGCCCCTGTCGCCGCGCAGGGTCTGGCCCCCGGTGCTGAACTCGGTCAAGCCCGGGCCTGCGCCAAGGCTGGAATCCCGCTGGGCGTGAGCAATTTCGCCTCCGTACCGTGGCGCGAGCTGACTGATGCTGGCGCCGACGTCGTTGCCCAGTTCTACTGGGTGGATGGGCGGGAGCGCATGGCGGAGCGGCTGGCGCGGGCCCGCGCGGCAGGTGTCACCTCAATTATCCTGACCCTGGACTGGACATTTCCCGCCGGCCGCGATTGGGGCACCCCTGCCATGCCAAAAGCGCTGGGCTGGAGGGAGGCGCTGGAATGGGGCCCGGCCGCATTGTCCAGGCCGTCCTGGTTCCTGCCGTTTGTGGTGAAGAAGTCGATGCCTCCTCTGCGGGCGCCCAACTTTGCCGATTCCGTTGACGCGGATCCGACCTTCCCCGGTGTCATGGCCCGCTGGAAAAACACCGCCTATCCAAGGTGGGACGACGTGGCCTGGCTGCGTGAACAGTGGGACGGGCAGCTGTCCGTGAAGGGCATACTCGAGCCTGACGATGCCGTGGCGGCCGTGGCGGCCGGAGCCAACGCCGTCGTTGTCTCCAACCATGGTGGCAACGACATGGATTCGGTGGTGCCCAGCTTGGCCGCGCTGCCCGCCGTCGCCGCCGCCGTGGGTGGCTCTGTCCCGGTGATGTTCGACGGCGGCATCCGCCGTGGCGCTGACGTCATCAAGGCGCTGGCACTTGGGGCAGACTCGGTCCTACTTGGCCGTGCGGCGGCCTGGGCCACGGCTGCTCGAGGCGAACAAGGCGTCGCCGAACTGCTGGGCCTCTTCGACCGCGACATCCGGCAGACGCTCCGCTCCATCGGAGTATCCAGTGTCAAGGAGCTTTCCGTGGACCATCTGCGCCAGACCCCGGCCTTCAAGGGTCTGGCCGGCGCCTTCGCCGGTGAAGTCCCCGGACAAAAGTAATATCTACAAAATAGAACGATCGTCAGAAAAGTGACATACCATGATGGTGGATGCCTACCGCCATCCGGTCCGGGGAAGGAGGAATCATGGACGATCAGGGGGTGCTCGCCCTGGCCCGGACGAGCCTGGAGCGCACGGTCGAATGGATCGATACCGATGCCGCCGGTCACCAGCACAATTCGGCCATCCTTCGGTGGGTGGAGGCGGCCGAGGCGGAACTGTTCCGCCGACTCGGCGTTCCGGAGTACTTTCCGGTGGCCCCAAGGGTCCACCAAAGCACCAACTTCAAAGCCAAACTCAGGTTCGGCCAGCGCATCACGGTCGAGGTGGCCATCGTGGCCATTGGCCGGACCTCCATGACCTTCACGTTCCTGGTGACCGGGCACGCATTCGAGGGCCACGCCGCCGGCACCGCCGCCCACGGGACGTTCACCACCGTGCACGTCCCAGTGGGCCAGGTGCGGCCAGCGGGGTGGCCCCCGAATATTCGACAGGCCATCACTGCCCCGCGCCAGGACGAAACCGCAGAACCCATCGCATCCTTCGCTAGGAGAACACCATGACAGTCACCATCCCGCAGACAGATCTCCCTGCTGGCGGCGCCGACACCGCACCGGCAGCAGCAGGAACGATTAGCGTGGCCGAGCTCGTCGGAGCGACGCTGGCACGGTTGGGCGTGGGGCATGCGTTCGGCGTGGTGGGCAGCGGGAACTACGTGGTGACAAACGCCTTGCGGCGCAATGGCGTCCCATACACCGCGGCACGCCACGAGGGCGGCGCCGCCACCATGGCGGATGCCTACGGGCGCATGTCCGGTCGCGTCGGTGTTGTATCAACGCACCAAGGCTGCGGACTGACCAATGCCACCACGGGCATTGGCGAGGCCGCCAAGAGCCGCACCCCGATGATCGTGGTCACCGCCGACACCGCAGCGGCCGCGACCCGTTCGAACTTCAAGATTGACCAGGATGCGCTGGCCCGCAGCGTCGGTGCCGTGGCCGAACGCGTCCACTCGGCCGCCAGCGCCGTCGCTGACACCGTCCGTGCCTACCGAACCGCTGTCAACGACCGGCGCACCGTCGTATTGTCTTTGCCCACCGACATCCAGGCCCAGCAGGTCGACGTGTCGACCATCGGCGAGCTCGCCGACCTCCATCTGCCGCAGGCCGTCAAGCCCAATGACGCCGCAGTCGCCGCCCTGGCTGACACCCTCCGGGCCGCCCGGCGTCCCGTATTTGTCGCCGGGCGCGGGGCCAGGGACGCCGGGCGGGAAATTCTTGCACTGGCCCAGGAAACGGGAGCGCTGGTGGCCACGTCGGCCGTCGCGCATGGACTCTTCACCGGAGACCCGTTCAATGTGGGGATTTCGGGTGGGTTTTCCTCACCGTTCACGGCCGCTATCATTGCCGACGCTGATTTGATTGTCGGCTTCGGCTGTGCCTTGAACATGTGGACCATGCGCCATGGATCGCTGATCGGCCCGGACGCCAAAGTGGTCCAGGTGGATATCGAGGACTCCGGGCTTGCGGCAAACCGCCCAATCGACCTCGGTGTGCTGGGGGACTGCGCCCAGACGGCCGCGGCTGTGCTGTCCGTTCTTCAGGCCGGAGGCCACCGGTCCACAGGCCTGCGCACGCCCGCCATGGCGCACACCATCGCCGAGCACTCACGGTGGAACTCGGAGGACCTTGTGGACTTGTCGACGCCGGACACCATTGACCCTCGCATCCTCAGCCGCGAGCTTGACCGCATGCTGCCCGTCGAGCGCATCGTATCCGTGGACTCCGGGAACTTCATGGGTTACCCCAGCGCCTACCTGGCCGTGCCCGATGAATTCGGGTTCTGCTTCACCCAGGCATTCCAATCCATCGGGTTGGGCCTGTACACAGCTATCGGCGCCGCGGCTGCGAGGCCCGACAGGTTGCCTGTGCTCGGCGCCGGCGACGGCGGGTTCCTGATGTCCATCGCCGAACTGGAAACAGTGGTCCGGCAGAAAATCCCGATGGTTGTCATCGTGTACAACGATTCGGCCTACGGCGCCGAAGTCCACCACTTCCAGGGCGACCCGGCCGACCTGGACGTTGTGCGGTTCCCGCAAGTGGACATTGCCGCCATTGCGTGCGGATATGGGGCAGAGGGAGTGGTGGTCCGTTCCACCGCCGATCTGGCTGGCGTGTCGCGCTGGCTCGACGGGCCACGCAACAAGCCCTTGGTCATCGACGCCCGCATCGCCGCCGACGGCGGCGCCTGGTGGCTCGCCGAAGCGTTCAAGGGACACTGAGAATGGACGCTGAGGCGATTGGGCACTGCGGAAATGCGATACTACGAAGGAGGATGCCGCCGCCATCCTTCTTCATAGTCCGATGAACCCGATGAACCCGATGGAAACGAGGGCAGCACCATTGTTTAGCATCCCGTCCCCGCCCATCCGGCACCAGCAAATCATCGTGACGATCTTCGGCCTGTACAGCCGCGCAGACGGCGGAATCATGCCGGTGTCGCTGTTGATCAGCATGCTGAACGAGCTCGGGTATGATGCGCCGGGTGTGCGTTCCTCCGTGTCCCGCCTCAAGGCCCGTGGCGTGCTGCAGAGTGCTAAGTCGGGCAGCCAAGCCGGATACCGGCTCTCTTCGGAGATTCTGGACACCTTCGAAGAGGGTGACAAGCGCATCTTTTCACCGTCGCGGACCACACCCGGCGATCCGTGGGTTTTGGCGATTTTCTCGGTCCCCGAGAAACTGCGCAATCTGCGCCATCAATTGCGCAGCGAACTCGCAGCCATGGGGTTCGGGTCCATGAGCTCCGGAGTGTGGATAGCCCCGGCGGTGGTCTTGGAACAGACCCGTCGCCGGCTCCAGGCCCGTGAGCTGGATCAATTCGTGGACTTCTTCCAGGGCGACTATCTGATGAAGGGCCCTATGCGCCCGAAAGTCGACCAGTGGTGGGACCTGGACGTCTTGGACCAGCAGTTCGCGGACTTCCTGGACCTCTATGGCAACGCGGTGGACCTTTGGTCCGGAGAATTGGGCACTGATCCCGTCGCCGCGCTGGCCCGCTCCACCGAATCACAACGCCGGCACTGTTTCAGGTACTACGTGCCCATGCTCACCCTCTGGCGCCGCTTTCCTTACCAGGATCCGAGCCTGTCGCTTGACTACATGCCGAAGGGGTGGAAGGGCCCGCAAGCCCGCCAAACCTTTGTGCGCACGCATGAACTGATCTCACCACTGGCCGCGGAGTTCGCACGCGAACTCGCCGATGAGCGGGTTTTGGCGACCTGATCGGCAACGGCAAAGGGGCTTGACGGCACATGGTGTGCTGTCAGGCCCCCTTTGTCGTTCCGTCGGGACGTTATCGTTCCTGAATGACTGCGACGCCCTGAATTTCAATCACGGCGTCCTTCTGCCACAGGCGGCTGACACCGATGCCCGCCATCGCGGGGTAGCGGCTTCCCGCCATCTCGCGCCAGATCCGGCCAATCTCGCGGCCGTTGGCCATATAGTCATCGACGTCGGTCAAGTAGATCGTCAAGCTGACCAGATCCTCCGGGTGGCCGCCGGCCTCTGCGAGGGTGGCCAGAACATTGGAGAATGCCTGGCGGAACTGGTCCACGACGCCGCCGGGGACGATGTTCATGTCCGCATCCAGTGCGGTTTGTCCGCCGAGATAGACGGTGTTGCCGGCCAGTATGCCGTGGGCGTACCCGGATGGCCTGGGCAGTGAATCGGGATTGACGGTCACATTGCTCATGCTGTTCCTCCTTGATAGTCGCTTCGCCGGCCTCCAATTTAGGCCTGTTCAGATCCTTGAAGCCATGTTACATTGAGCTTACGTGACGACCGCAAAAAAGTCGACATATAGATTTGGAGAGGGGCACTGCGTGAAGGTTGCTACCGTTCGCAACGGCGATGGCAGTACGACGGCGGCAGTCGAGGTCGGAATGGAGGCTTACCTTCCGCTCCCGGCAGCGGACGTCGGAGCACTGCTGCAAAACGGCAATTGGCGTGACGTCGCCGCAGCAGCCGTCCAGGGAGGCGGCCCGGTCCGCACCGGAACTGCAGTCCAGCTGGCACCACTCCTCCCGCAGGCGGCAAAGGTGATCTGCTGCGGCCTCAACTACGGCGACCACATCGCGGAGATGGGCCGGGAGCTGCCGAAGTATCCGACCTTGTTTGCCAAGTTTGCCGACTCACTGGCCGGCGCCAACGACAGAATCGACATCCACGGCAGTACCCAGATCGATTGGGAGGCAGAGCTTGCCGTCGTTGTCGGCGCCACGCTCCGACGCGCTGATGAGCAGACCGCCGCCGCCGCGATCGCTGGTTACACGGTGGCCAACGACGTGTCAATGCGCGACTGGCAGAACCGGACCCTGCAGTGGTTCCAGGGAAAGGCGTTCGACGCCAGCACGCCCGTCGGTCCGGCCATGGTGAGCGCCGACGAATTCCCTGCAGGGCACGCGTTCGCCGTCCGCGGCTACGTCAACGGCGAACTTGTCCAGTCCGGCAACACAGCGACACTGGTCTACGGGCCAGCCCGGCTGCTCGCCTACATTTCCCAATTCACCACCCTGCGCGCTGGCGACCTCGTCCTTACCGGGACGCCCGGCGGAGTCGGGATGGGCATGAGGCCGCCGCGATTCATGAACGACGGCGACGTGCTGCGCACCGAAATCGATGGGATCGGAGCATTGGAGAACATGATCCGCATCCATCCGGCAGGAACCAACACACCACTGCTGAAAACCACGACGAAGGAGTCTGTGTCATGACCAACACAACCGCGCAATACCGCACCGAAGGCGATAACTCGATCTACGCCCAGCCGGACGGCCAGGTCATCCCCGTGGTAACGCATGCCGGCGACGAGGACACGAATACGGCCCAGTCCGGTGACTGCGTCCGTGTCTCCGGCGTGAGCATCCAGCACACGCCAGCGACCAAGCTCTGGTTCGGCCAGGTATCCAACACCCCAGGCTACCGCTCACTGCCGCACCACCATGGCGAGGCGGAGACCGGCGGCTACGTGCTGCGCGGGCACGGACGCATCTACTACGGCGAAAACTACCAGCAGTTCCAAGACATGAGGGCCGGCGACTGGGTCTTCGTCCCGCCCTTCATGCCCCACGTCGAGGCCAACATGTCAGTGACAGAGGAACTGGTCTGGCTGACTGCCAGAACACCGGAGAACATCGTGGTGAATCTGGAGGACGTCGACGACGTCATCCTGGCCGACTACCGGAGGGCCTAATGGCTGTGGAGACGCAAACCCTCTCGGCCCAGACGTTCCTGAAGGCCGTGGAACTGACCCCGGTCGACCCGGGCCACGCGGACGAGGCCTACGAGGCGACCACCCAGTACGTACCGTGGCCGAAGGCGTATGGCGGGGACATGGTGGCACAATCGGCGGCCGCGATGATGCGCTCAGTCGGCGCGGACCGGATCATGCATTCGATGCACAGCTATTTCATGCGGCCGGTCGACGTCGGATCGGTGGTCCGATACGAGGTCGAGCACCTGCGTGACGGCCGGGGCTACTCCACTCGCAGCGTGCGCGGCTTCCAGAACAGCAAGACCGTGTTCGCTGCGATGGGTTCCTTCCAGGTTCCCGAGGTGGGGCCCGACTTCCAACCGCCCGCCCCCGCAGCTGTGGATCCGGCCACCCTTCGCGGCGCCGCTGAGGTCCTCAAGGGCGTCGACGGAGCAGCGGCGGCCTACTGGTCCAGCGGGCGCAGCTTCGACATGCGGCACGTCCCGGGTCCGGTGTACCTGGAATTGGAGGGCGGAGCCGTTGCACACCAGTGCGTGTGGGTGCGGGCGTTCGACGCGCTCCCGGACGACCCCGACCTGCAGCGAACCGCCCTGGCCTACGTGTGCGATTACACCATCCTTGAACCACTCCTGCGGGTGCGCTCGCTCACCTGGTCCACGCCCGGCCTGGCGACCGCCAGCCTGGACCACGCCATGTGGTTCCACCGTGACGGCCGTGCCGACGACTGGATCCTGTACGCCCAGGAAGCGGTATCCGGCCAGTCGAACAGGGGACTGGCGTTGGGCCGCTTCTTCGATCGCCAGGGCCGTCACCTGGCCACGGTCGCCCAAGAGGGCATGATCCGCTCCGCCCGCTGACACCTGCAATCTGACCCACCGTGATGATTTGACTCCCACAACATCGAAAGGATTGGCAATGACGTCATATTCGGCCCATGTGGACACCTACACCCGGGACCATCTCCCGCCCATCGAGAGCTGGCCGACCATCGAGTTCACCATCCCGGACGTACAGTACCCGGACCGGCTGAACGCGGCCGCGGTCCTCATCGACGACAGCACCAAAACATTCGGCCCGGACCGCATCGCCCTGCACTCCCCGGACGGGACCGTCTGGACCTATGGAGACCTCCTGCACCGGGCCAACCAGGTGGCGCAGGTGCTCACCGAAGATCTGGGCGTGGTGCCCGGAAACAGGGTTCTGTTGCGTGGGCCCAACAACCCCTGGCTGGTGGCCTGTTGGCTGGGCGTGCTGAAGGCTGGCGCCGTCGTCGTCACCACCATGCCGATGCTTCGCGCCGGCGAGGTGGCCACAACGATGGAGCTGACCAAACCCGTCGTCGCCATCTCCGACCACCGGTTCATCGGCGAACTGGTGGCGGCGGCCGGCAGCGCGGCCGTCGTGGCCTACGGGAGCGAGGACGATGCGGACCTGGTGTCCCGTTGCGCCGCCAAGAGCGGCGAGTTCATCAACGTGGACACGGCCGCCGACGACGTCGCACTGCTGGGGCCGACGTCGGGAACCACCGGGGTGCCCAAGGTGACCATGCACTTCCACCGGGACATCCTGGCCAATGCCGACACGTTCGCCCGCCACATCCTCCACCCCACGGCTGACGATGTTTTTGCCGGCTCTCCGCCGTTGGCGTTCACCTTCGGGCTCGGCGGACTGGTGGTCTTTCCCCTCCGCTTTGGTGCCTCGGCGTTGTTGACAGAGCGCGCCGGGCCGGTGGAACTGGCCGAATTGGCCGCCGCCGCCGGGGCCACCATCCTGCTCACCGCCCCCACCGCCTACCGGGCCATTCTCAAGGAGGGGCGGGGGGACCTGCTCAGCCGCCTGCGCATCGCCGTCTCGGCCGGGGAGCACCTGCCAAAGGACGTCTGGGAAGCGGTATACGCGGCCACCGGTGTCCGCCTGGTCAACGGCATTGGCTCGACCGAAATGTTGCACGTGTTTGTCTCCGCAGCAGGGGAGGATATCCGTCCCGGTGCCACCGGTAAAGCGGTCCCCGGCTTCCGGGCCACCATCCTGGACGACGACGGCAACGAACTCGGACCAAACCAGGTGGGCCGGCTCGCCGTGATCGGCCCGACGGGGTGCCGGTATCTGGACGATTCACGCCAGGCCAACTATGTGTGCAACGGCTGGAACGTCACCGGCGACACCTTCCTGCGAGACGACGAGGGGTACTTCCACTACCAGGCACGCTCGGACAACATGATCGTCTCCTCCGGGTACAACATCGGCGCCCCTGAGGTGGAGGCCGCGATCGACCAGCACCCCGACGTCGTCGAGAACGCCGTCGTGGCCCGTCCTGACGAAGAGCGCGGCTCCATCGTCTGCGCCTTCGTCGTGCTGCGTGAGGGCGTGAGCGGGGATGAGGCCAAGCGCAAGGAAATCCAGGACTTCGTCAAACAGGCGATAGCCCCCTACAAATACCCGCGCGACATCCAGTTCGTCGATGAACTGCCGCGCAATCCCAGCGGAAAATTGCAGCACTTCAAACTGCGCGACCGTGTCCGGGACGAAACCCATCAACTGGCCGACGCAACGCCGTCCAACGCCTAAGGAGACCAACCATGAAAATCGCAATCGTCGGCGGCGGCCCCGGGGGACTCTACTTCGCGGCCCTCATGAAGCAACTCGACCCCGCCCACCAGATCACCCTGTGGGAACGCAACGCGGCCAGCGACACCTTCGGGTTCGGCGTCGTCTTCTCTGATGAGACGCTTGGCGGAATCGGCAACGCCGATCCGGCCATCGCCGACTACATGAGCCGGCGATTCGCCCGGTGGTCCGACATCGACATCCACTTCAAGGGCGAGACCATGACCGTCGGCGGCCAGGGATTCGCCGCCATGAGCCGGAAGGAACTGCTCGAACTCCTGCAGCGCCGCTGTGCCGAGCTCGGCGTCGACCTGCGGTTCTCCACCGTGGCCCCCCCGGTGGAAGAACTGGCGGCTGGCTACGACATGGTCTTGGCCTCCGATGGCATCAACTCCCAAATCCGGGCCAAGTACGCCGAAACATTTAAGCCGGCCCTGGACCCGCGCCCGAACAAGTTCATGTGGTTGGGCACCGACCAGGTTTTCGAGGCCTTCAAGTTCTTCGTCAAGGACACCACCTGGGGCACCATGCAAATCCATGGGTACCCCTACTCGGACCAGGGTTCGACGTTCATCGTGGAGATGAGCGAGGAAGTCTGGCATGCCGCGGGCTTCGATGAGACTGCCGGGGACGTTTTTCCGCCCGGCGCATCGGACGAGAAAGCCATCGCCAAGATCCGCGAGATCTTCGCAGAGGAGCTGGGCGGCCACGAGGTACTGAAGAACAACTCGAAGTGGCTGAACTTCACCACCGTCCGCAACGCCACCTGGCAGTACGGGAACATCGTGCTCCTCGGCGACGCAGCACACACCGCGCACTTCTCCATCGGCTCCGGAACCAAGCTGGCGATGGAGGATTCCCTGGCCCTGGCCGCATGCCTCCATGAGCACCCCGACCTGGAATCTGCATTGACCGCGTACGAGGCCGAGCGACGTCCAGTGGTGGAATCCACCCAGCGCGCCGCCCAGGCGTCGTTGGAATGGTTCGAGCGGATCGGCCAGTACAAGGACCAGGACGCAACCCGCTTCGCCTTCAATCTGCTCACCCGCAGCCGTCGAATCACCCAGGAGAACCTGCGCCTGCGTGACCCCGGGTTTGCCGCACGCGTCGAGGCCGATTTCGCCGCCTTGCAGGGCAGCGCCGATGTTGTGCCCGCGATGTTCCAGCCGTACCGGATCGGAAACCTGGAACTGAAGAACCGCGTCGTCGTCTCACCCATGGACATGTATTCGGCGGTCGACGGCGTCCCCGGGGATTTCCACCTGGTCCATCTGGGATCCAAGGCACTCGGCGGGGCCGGCCTGGTGATGACGGAGATGGTGTGCGTGTCCGCCGAAGGCAGGATCACGCCCGGCTGCACCGGGCTGTACTCGGACGGACAACGGGACAGCTGGACGGGCATTGTGGACTTCGTCCACTCCCGTTCCACCGCCAAGATCGGTGCGCAAATCGGCCATTCCGGGCGCAAAGGGTCTACCCGCCTCATGTGGGACGGCATGGACAAACCTCTCGAAACGGGCAACTGGCAGGTGTCGGGGCCGTCGGCGGTGCCTTACGGCACCGAGAACCAGACACCGCTGGAACTGGACCGGGCCGGGATGGACGTGGTGGTGGCCGACTTTACAGCCGCCGCTGCGCGAGCCGACCAAGCCGGGTTCGACCTGTTGGAGGTCCACGCCGCGCATGGCTATTTGCTGTCCTCGTTCCTCTCGCCGGTGGCCAACAAGCGCACCGACGAATACGGCGGAAGCCTGGCAAACCGGCTGCGCTTCCCGTTGGAGGTCTTCGACGCCGTCCGTGCCGCATGGCCAGCAGACAAACCGCTCACAGTGCGCATCTCGGCCACCGACTGGATCGAGGGCGGCAACACCTCCGATGACGCAGTGGAGATCGCCCGGGCCTTCGTCGCACATGGAGCGGCCGGTATCGACGTCTCGACCGGACAGATCGCGGCGGAGGAGAAACCAGCCTTCGGACGCAGCTACCAAACGCCGTTCGCGGACCGCATCCGGCAGGAGGTGGCGGCCCCTGCAGGAGTGGCAGTCATCGCGGTAGGCGCCATTTCCACCTACGACGATGTCAACTCCATCCTGCTCGCCGGCCGCTGCGACCTGGTCGCTCTGGGGCGGACGCACCTGTACGACCCCCAATGGACCCTGCACGCGGCCGCCGAACAGGACTACAAGGGAGATGGAGCGGACTGGATCCCGCCGTTCCGGGCCGGACGCCGCAAGCCGCCCAGCACCCGCACCGACGCCGTGCGCCCCCGCCTTTCCCTGCTCACCGAACAGGACGCCAGCCAGGAGCCGACGCATCTTCGGTGGACGCCGGCCAAGGCAAACTCGGCGGAGGCTGAACCGGTGATGGCGCAGTAGGAACCACCGTCAAACCCAAGAAGGGCAGCACGGAAAATGCTGCCCTTCCTGGTTCTTATCTGGCGTTCCTTCAGGTTTGATACCGGTTTGGGACCGTTATGGTAGCTTGGACCGATCTGTTCGGCATGGTCGCCAGCGTAAACCGATCGTGACCATGCGGCACAGGGTGTGCAGGTTCTTTTGACCGGTGACGCATATCCAACCGGTAGCAATCGGCATAATGCTCAATCGGAGTTGGGTAGCCGCTCTAAGCCCAATACCGTTCAGTTAAGATTCTTGAATCTGGATTTGTGGCCCGTGCAGGGGTTGTGGCCAATGGGTGTGGTGCTCGCGTTTGGCTGCCCATTTGAGGACTTTGCGTTTGACGACGCGTGGGTTTGACCGTTTTCGGCGGGCGGAATTGAGGCGCTTGCCAGCCCGCAGATCGCTTGGCGCTAGGCGGCCTCGGCCTGGTCAGGGCGTTGAGGGGGAAAGGCGCCCTGGCCGGTCGAGCGGCGGGCTACGACGAACGAAACCCGGTCCGGGTAGCGGCCCGCATGGGCCGCTATCTCGGCCATCAGGCTGCGGATCGCGTAATGGCAGCAGAGGTGCCCCCAGATTTCTTGCTGGACGTGGCCGGGAGATTTGGAGCGCAGCACGGCGCGGGGCCCGCGCTGCAGACCCTTTCTATGGTTGTCAAGCGTGGCAGGGTTCGGATTTGTTGCGTTGAGTGTTCGGTAGATCCGTCGGGCGAGATAGCGTTTCACGCACCGGCGGATTTCCCTTTTGATCCGTCCATCGGCTTGTCGTCCGTCCGGCCTGGGACGCGGAATGCCTCATCCGTCCGAGCTCTGCGCAAGGGCAAACCTTGGGAGTATGAGCGTGACGGTGTAGCCGAGGGCTTCGAGTTGTCGGACGTGGCTGTGCTTTTTGGTATCCGGGTTGGTGGTGTGGCGGGTGAAGTAGTCGGTGCCGAGGTCATGGAATTGTGCGTCCGGGTCGGCGCAGGAGGTGCTAATGCCCTGCGCCTGAAATTCGTTTCCTAATTGTAAAGTTGGTGCATGGCGAATGTCGGGCGGCCGAAGGCGTTGCTGGAACTGACGGATGAGGAGCAGGCGACCCTCGTGCGGTGGTCCCGCCGGGCGAAGTCGTCCCAGGCGTTGGCGACGCGCTCGAAGATCGTTTTGGCCAGCGCCGAAGGGCTGACGAACGTGGCGGCCGCTGCCCGGTGCGGGGTCGAACCGCATACGGTGGCGAAATGGCGGCGGCGGTTCCTGGAACAGCGCTTGGACGGGATGGTCGACGAGCCCAGGCCGGGCCGGCCGGCCACGGTCACCGCCGAGGAGGTCGAGGACGTCGTGGTCGCGACCCTGGAATCGACGCCGAAGAACGCGACGCACTGGTCCCGGGCGAAGATGGCAGAACGGACCGGGCCTCGAAGTCCACGATCGGGCGGATCTGGAAGGCGTTTGAACTCAAGCCGCACCGCACTGACGGGTTCAAGCTCTCCACCGATCCGCAGTTCGTGGACAAGGTCTATGACGTTGGTCGGGCTCTACCTGAACCCGCCGATGATTCCCGCAAGGGTCATAAAGGCTACTTTGTGCAGTAGTACGGAAGCAGTCATTTCGTCCGGGTCAGGTTCAGGAGTTCCCGAAGGGCGGGGCGCGCTTCGAGCCGGAGTTTTATGGATTCCGGCAGCCCATCCACCGTAACGGAGTTCTGAGTGATGTTGATGGCGAGCCTGTGACCGGCAAACGGCACGTTGTCCACCCGGAATTGCCCGAACCCTCTTGGAAGTTCAGGCGCCAGCCATAGCTCATTCCAGGGAAGGGCAGGGTCGAACCGCATCAGCATACGGATCAGGTGGATCGGAGCCGCTGCGGCCCACGCCTGGGGTGAGCACGCCGCAGGATAGGGTACCGGAACTGGAAATCTAGTCCGGTCCAGTCCGCAGAACAGCTCCGGAAGCCGGCCGCCGAAGTGCTCGGCTGCTTCGAAGAGTCCGTAAGCGATTCTCTGGGCCTCTTCGATAAATCCGTATCTCATCAGCCCATGAGCTACCAGGGCGCTGTCGTGCGGCCAAACGGAACCGTTGTGATAACTGAGGGGATTGTAGGCGCCCATGGTGCTGGCTAGAGTGCGGATGCCCCAGCCGGTGAACATTTCCGGTGACATTAGGTGCTCCACTATCTGCGCTGCCTTGTCTGTGTCCACGATGCCCATCCAGAGGCAATGACCCATATTGGAGGCGAGGGCATCAACGGGTTTCTTATCCCCGTCCAGTGCGATGGCAAAATATCCCCGGTCGGGCAGCCAGAAGCGTTCGTTAAACGCCTCTTTCAGGCGGACTGCCTTGGCTGTCCAGAGATCCGCGGTCTCAGTGTCGCCGTCGTGCAGCGCCATCAAGGCACGCCCGACATAGGCCCCATACGTGTATGCCTGGACTTCGCACAGCGCTATAGGCCCCTGAGCGAGTGAGCCGTCGGCGAAATTGATGCCGTCCCACGAATCTTTCCAGCCCTGGTTGATCAGCCCGTGCTCAGTTTGCCGCTGGTATTCGACGAATCCGTCGCCATCACGGTCGCCGTAGTTCTCGATCCAGGCCAGGGCGCGGTCTGCGGCCGGCAGCAGGGCATGGACTGCATCTGTTTCCAGCCCCCAACGTCCCAGCTCGCTGAGGATTGCGACGAACAATGGGGTGGCATCGGCGGTTCCGTAGTAGATGCTGCGGCCGCCCAGGACGGACTCGGTGCTGGTACCCAGACGCACTTCATGGAGGATCCGGCCGGGCTCTTCTTCCGTGGCGGGGTTCACTTCCTTGCCTTGGTGGTCGGCCAGCGTCTGGAGGGTGCCCAGGGCCAAGGACGGATCCAGCAGGAGGGACATGAGGGATGAGAGCAGGCTGTCACGCCCGAACAGGGCCATGAACCATGGGGCGCCAGCCGCGGCCACGATGCGGTCGGGGTGGTCCGGATCAAAGATCCGGAGTGAACCGAGATCCTCCTGACTGCGCAAGATCGTATTTTGGACGGACGCGTCGCCCAGATTGGGGATGGGCATGGACATCCGCCAGGAGAAGAGGCGCTGCCGGGCCTCGGAGGAAACTCCACCAGTGCCGTATGCCGCCGTGGAAATCACCTCCTGCCCGTCCAGGTAGGGCGTGGCAGTGAACGCCTGGGTCCAGTTCCCGTGGGCAGGAATGGTGGGAGTAAAAAGGAGTCTGTGGGCCTCTAGAGCCGCGCCTGGTGCGCGGACGGCAAGCCCATGACGCCGGCCTGCCCCTTGACATTCAAGGAGGAGACTATCGCCCTCTATCCGGACCTCCTGCTGCCCCGGGCTGGCAGGCCTGCCATCCTTGACCTCGAAGAGATCGGCGAAGTCCGCCTTTACGGTCAGGGCTAGCCTGAAGGTGTTCGGCACCGCCAGGTGATTCTCGATCGTGATGGTTTCTGTAAGTCCGGCACCAATGATCCTTTCCCGCTCTATCAGCAACGGCGTGTCGGCGCTGCCGACGTGGCCGCTTACCCTACCTATAAACACGGCCCGGAAGGGTTCCAAGGCCGTCGCGGCAAGCGCCTCAAGCGGCGAGTCATCAACGCTGATGTTCCATTCGGTTATGTACCGGGTATCGTGAAAAAACGCGCCATGGGGACTCCCCGGGCGCATGTCACCGTTGGACGCAGTCAGACAAAACGAGGAGCCATCAAGGACTGTGACGGCTCCGGCGCCCGCGGGACCGGCGGCATTGTCGGCGTTCCAACCCGACATTTCGTGATCCTCCTAGCATCAGGCAATCGACCAAAGCGCCTGCACGCACCAATGCCGGGCGTCCGGCCGGCACGCATATCAGAACTATCGTCCTTGGCCCCAGAGGAAACAAGCCCTCGTCAGTTCCAACGCCTGAATGGTGGCTCCTCCAAGTGATGCTCCGGAGGTCAGGCGAGCGTCCGATAGCGGACAGCGTCACTCGAACGCCGGTAATGGAGATTTCGTCAGGCTCGGGCCACTCCGGCGATCGGCGGGCGCCGCTTTGGGGACCGCGGGTGTTGTCCTGTCTCATCCAAGGTGACCCAATCTCACTACAGTTGGCCCATCCCGCCAATCTGTCTTGTCATTTTCAGTACCCGCCTGCACGATTCGACCGCAGTGTTCTATTTGGGCTCTGGTTGAAGGTATTGGTAGACGGTTTGGCGGCTGACCCCGAATTCTCGTGCGAGTGAGGCTTTCGCTTCGCCAGCGGCGGCGCGCTGAATGAGCGCGGCCGCCTGCCCGGCGTTCAACATCTTGCCCCTGCCTTTGTAGACGCCGGCCTTCTTGGCCAAGGTGATGCCCTCGCGTTGGCGTTCCCGGATCAGGGCTCGTTCGAACTCGGCGAAGGCGCCCATGACGGAAAGCAAGAATGTGGCCATCGCGGTGTCGTCTCCGGTGAAGGTCAGGTTTTCCTTCACGAATACGACCTTCACCTTCTTGTCGTTGAGTCGCCGGACGATGGCGCGGAGGTCCTCGAGATTCCGGGCCAGGCGATCCATTGAATGCACCAGGACGGTGTCGCCGTCGCGGGCGAAGTCGATCAAGGCTTCCAGCTGTGGACGGTTCTGGTCTTTCCCGGATGCCTGGTCGGTGAAAACCCGGTCGAGCTGCTCGCCGTCGAGTTGCCGGATCGTGTTCTGGTCCAATGTGCTGACCCGCACGTAACCGAAAGTTTGACCAGTCATTGTTCCCATCCGCCCAAATAATGTCAGGCCAACTCTAAGAGCCTGCCGCTCACGTGTCAAGAAATTTTTATTCGGACCTCAGGTTGACACGTATTCATTGGGGTCGCGCTACAACGGGTTTACGTCTGTTTGGGGTATACCTCAGAATGACAGCGGGATGAGAGAAGACCCTTCCTCGAAACCTCTAGGTGGCGTCGTAGCGACCGTTGAAGGGTGAGCCATTTTGTAAGCTGGCGAAGTGAGTACTGAGGAATCCCCAGCGGACAAGACCAAGCTATTGCGAGAGGCAGCGAGCACGTTTCTCTCAGCCGCCTTCGCGGCCCTCACCGAGGAGCACGTGCTCCCGATCCCTCGGTGGCGGCCACACCTGCACGTGGGCCGAGACTACGAGGGTTCGGCTCTGATGTTTCTGCCTGAGTTTGAGAGATTCACGAAGGTACTCAAAGCTTTGTATACGCATCGCCTGGATCGGCCTCTGGCTGAGGGGCCGAGCGAGTACAGCAACCACTACGCCTTTGTCCTGCTGGAGGCTTGTATCGCTGAATTCGCAAGGTCTGGCGAATCGTATGATCCGGATTCGAACATCGTCGACGGCGTGATCGATGACCTCATTGCGGTTCTCGAAGCTGAGGAGTATGAACTCGTTTGTTGTCGTGCTGTCTCGCATCTCACAACCGAAGACGGCAGCCCAGCGCAGGTGGGGCGGTTTCTGATTTCCCCTGAACTCGAGCCAGCCGGCACATCTCGTCCCTTGAAAACGGTCATAGGAATGATTCCTTCGGCGAGGAGAGCCTTCGACCACCATCCTCCGTCGGCCTACGATCCGCCAATATCAGTCGTGACGGTGAGCGAAACGACGAAGGACAAGCCACAGCAGGTTATGAGCCGGCTCTCAGGCGATATTGAGAGGTTCCTTCTGCTGACGCGGCTCGTCTACGGAGCGACGACGCAGTCACACTGGCAAATCGTCGGACCTTCCACGCGTGTTGGCAGGATCGACCCTGTAGGGAAGTCATTCGTCGCTGATGGCGCCGGCCCGCAGTTTGTGCAGCGAGTGGCCACTCTTTCGGAAGCCCAGCAGAAAGCTTTTGATTCGCTCGACCGGATGCTCGACAGTACGGAGGTTGTCCGCAAAGGAAAAGTGACTACATCGTTCGACATGGCAGTCCACCGATTCTCCCGGAGCTATGCGAACAACGATGTGTTCGACGCCGTGGTAGATCTTGCGACCGCAATGGAGGCGATTCTGCTCGGAGGCAGCAGCAGTAAAAGCGACGTGGGGCTGAGGCTCAAGCTACGGGCGGCAGCGCTATTGGCCATTGACAATTGGCAACAGAAAATGATCCGGGACCAAAGATCTTCCGCGACATCACTGCCCTCTACGACATCCGATCGACATTGGTTCACGGGGGCTCGTTGGCTCATAAGGAAGTGGTCAAGTGTCTCCGCGGACTGTTTCCCGACTACGAGGATCTAATGTTTGGTGTTGCCTTTGCCAAGGCCGTTGACAGGTTTAGAGATCTCGTGCGGAGGGCAATATTGGCCCGAATCACCCTTGCTGATGGACCGGATCCGCTGTGGCGATTGGAAGAGGACCCAGGAATCGATGCGGCGCTCTCTGACGATGCGACTCGAGACCTTTGGCGGAACCGGTGGCACCGGACACTGTGTCCTCTGGGGCTCGGAGAGGCGGCACAGCCAGCTACAGCCCCAAAGGAATGAGGCCGCTTCTATAGGCACCAGGACGAGTGCTCACGGCAGGGTTGCGGTGATGGGCCTTCGCACGGGCCAAGTGGCAGCCGCTTACGGCTACCGTCCGGCCTCCGTGGTTGAATCAGTTGTACTTGCAACTAGATGGGGAACTGATGCACCGCACGCGTAACGACATCGTCGAATCTCTTAAGGCGTTCGTGGCCAGCTGGAGTGGCTATTCGGGAACGGAGCGTGCTGGCGCCCAGACCTTCGTTAACCAGCTTGTGCAGGCTTACACCGGAGTTGAAGACCCCCGGACGCTCGACGCCAGCCACGAGTCACATCTCCCCTTGGACGAGGGCCAGCGACATGGCTTCATTGACTTCTACTGGCCTGAAGTGGTTCTCGTAGAGATGAAGGGACCGAAAGAGTCGGTCCGCTTGGCCGAACATCGGCCTCAGATGCTCCGATACTGGAAGTACTGCGCAACTGAGGAAATTGCCGCTCCCCCGTTCACAGTCCTATGTTCCTTCGACCGTTTCGAGGTATGGGAGCCGGGCAGGTTCCCCAATGCGCCCAGGGATGTGTTCACCTTGGAGCAGCTGCCGGACTTCGTAGACTCCCTGGCGTTTCTGATGGGGCGCGGCAAAGTTCCGACGTACGGGGGACCCGGCCGGAAGATCACGGTCGGCGCCAGCGCGGACATGATCGCTCTGTTCAACCGGTTGTATGACCGCTTCCACGACCGCGAGGAATACGGGCTCAAGGATGACGACCTTCGCCGATTCATCATCCAGACAACATGGACCCTCTTCGCCGAAGACCTGGGCCTCATTCCGGAGAACCGATTCGCCAACCTCATCAGGGACCTTTCTGCCGACTCCCGGGGAGCGAAGCAGCGCATCCCCGGGAGAGAAGTTCAGTCCTTCCTCGCTGCAATGAACTCCCGTAATGCAATCGATCGCAGTGAGGGGTTCCTCGCGGGACTCCCCTACGTGAACGGCGGACTTCTTGAATCAGTCCCATACGTCCCGCTGAACAGCTTTGACCTCGATCTGCTCGTGCAGGCGTCGAGGTACGACTGGCGTTACGTGAACCCGACCATTTTTGGCTCCCTCTTCGAGGGATGCCTGGGCGACCGCCGCAGGCAGTTCGGGGCGCACTACACGCATGAGCAGGACATCATGCAGATCGTGGAACCGACGATCCTGAAGCCTTGGCGCGAGCGGATCGACGGCACCCAGGATTACAAGAAGCTTGAGCTTGTCCTCAAGGAGTTGTGCCAGTTCAAGGTGCTCGACCCGGCCTGTGGATCAGGGAACTTCCTCTACGTGGCCTACCGAGAAATCCGCCGCCTTGAGCACTATCTCAAAGACCGGATCGACGACCTCAAGCATGCGGCAGGCAAGCCCCTGTCTATGCACCTTGAGTTCTACCCGATTGAAAACCTGTACGGAATCGAGATTGAACCCTTCGCCGTACAGATTGCACGGCTCACGATCTGGATGGGTCATGCGCAGATGGCCAGAGAGATGAACGTGCAGGGCGATGACCCGCTGCCGCTGCACAACCTTGACACCATCATCGAGGCCGATGCACTCAAGGCGGATTGGCCTGACGTTGACGCGATCATTGGAAACCCGCCTTTCATAGGAAGCCAGCACATCCGACGCCATAACGGGGATGACTACATCGAGTTCCTGAAGAAAGAGTTCCAGTGCGGAATTGTCGACTTGTGCGTGTACTGGTTTCGAAAAGCCAACAATCATTTGGGAGATGGTAAACGAGCTGGCCTCGTTGCTACCAACTCCGTCACCCAGAACAAGGCCCGCAAGGCATCTCTGGAGTTCGTTGTAGCCAATGGCGGGATCATCACTGAAGCCACCTCTTCGCAGCCTTGGCCCGGCGAAGCGAACGTTCATGTCTCAATCGTCAACTGGGTCAAGAAGCCGAAGTCGATCCTGTCTGACCCAATACTGGACAAGGTTCCTACGCAGGCGATCACATCCTCTCTAAAAGCTGGGCTCCTACGGCAGGCGCCGTCAGTTTTGTCCGGCAACGCAGGTCTCGCTTTTCAGGGCTGTATTCCTGTAGGGAAGGGATTCCTGATCACTGAGCAGGAGGCCACAGCGCTCCTTAGCTTGACTGATGCTGACTATGCGGACGTCGTGAAGCGCCATCTAGGAAGCGATGACATTGCTAATAACCCCACCCAGGTTCCTCAGGGGTGGATTATCGATTTTGGAACGCGAGACCTAGAAGACTGCATGGCGTATCCTGCCGCATTGAAAATCGTCAGGGAGCGGGTTAAGCCCGTTCGCGACAAGAACCGACGTCAGACCACGAGAGACCGCTGGTGGCGTCATGGCGAGGCGCGTCCCGCCATGCGCCAAGCAATCGAGGACCTGAGCCGATTTATTTCCGTCGGGCGCCACGGGAAACGGTTACTGTTCATTTGGGGCGAAAAGAGTTGGTGCCCCAGCGATGCGACAAACCTTATTGCCCGTGATGATGACTGGTCCTTCGGCGTGCTGACATCGTCCATACATGAAGCCTGGACAAGGGAACATGGTTCGACTCTCGAGGATCGGCTGCGGTATACCCCGTCATCGACCTTCGAGACTTTTCCCTTCCCGGACCCTTCATCCGCCGCCTCGGACAAGATACAGCAGGGGGCCAGAGACGTTGTCGTCGAGCGAGCGAATGCCTGTAGCAAACTCGTCTCCATGGGAAAAAAGCAGGCGGGATTGACCGCAGCCTACAACGCAATGGACGAGGGAGCCTTCGCTGACCTGCGGGCAGCGCACAAGCACCTAGACGAAGCAGTGTGTAAATCGTACGGCTGGCCCACTTCCGTTCTTGATGATCGTGCGGAGATCGTAGAAATGCTCTATGCGTTAAACACCAAACTCGCCGCGGATCCAACTGATTACCATCCGTTCAGAGAGAAGAAATGACGTACCTCGCCTCTCAAGTGCCCGCGGAGAAAGAGTTCGACGGACGGCCCCGTTGGTCAGAGGGCGGGGTGGCGCCGACCCAAGACCGTTTTCAGGGGAAACGCCGGGCGCGTGGCCTGGTCCGCAGCGTCCCCTCTTGGTTGTATTCTCAGTTTCTTTTCTAGTATGTTGAGAAAGTGACTTCCAATGAGGTATACCCACGTTCCGCTCTTGCCCTAGCCGTTGTTGAGCTCAGGCATCCGTCAACCGAGCCCTTAAGTTCGTCCGCTTTGGGTTTGATTAAAGCGGGCCTTGCAGCCGTGACGCCGATCCAGCGCTGGGAGGAAGTCATGACTATTGACGTGCAAAGCGGCACGCAGGAGGTCCGGCGCTTTCCTAAGTTCATTTCCCGTGACCAACGGACGGCGGTCTCCTTCAGGACTGAAGCCATTGCTGTTGAGACGACGAACTATGAAGGCTTCGCGGGCTTCCGGGACGTCGTAGAAACAGCTGTGCGGGTTCGCCATGATGTGGATCCCCTGGATGCGATTGAGCGCGTAGGCCTCAGATACATCGACGAGGTTCGCGTACCGGTGGCGGGCCCTGTCGCGTGGGGGGATTGGATTTCGCCCAAGCTGCTGGGGCCGGACGCACCGCACTCCTCGGAGTTCCTTTCGGTCGTCCAGCAGCAAGGGGTCACAGTGTTCGCCGCCCAAACGCCAGGGGACTCGATCACGTTGAGATATGGCCTGGGTGAAGGTCAGGCTGTTGTCGGCAGTCCAAATCTGGCGAGGCCCGGGGAATTTAGCGGCCCGTTTTTCCTGATCGACATTGATGGCGCCTGGGCGGCGCCGGAAGGGATGATTCCTGAGTTTGATGTTGACGACGTGATAGGTGCGTGCACGCGTCTCCACGGCCCGATCAAGGACGTTTTTGAATCGTTGGTTTCGGAAAAGCTTAGAAACGAGGTGTTCCGCAATGTCATCTGATCTTCTTCCCGGCGGCTCTGCCACTGGCGGTAAATCATTTCTTCCTGTCATTGACCAGACGTCGAGTGCGCCACGCCGGGATCTACACGGCGATGCTGCCGTGATTCGGCATCAAGCCGGGGACTTGCATTCCTCTACGAAGGACCTGCATCACCAACTCCGCGTCAGTGCCCTCAACCGGCTTATGCAGGAGTGGGGGAAGAAGGCTCCGAATGAACTTCTGGAACATGTTTCGTCGCTGGGCTTTGCATGGCGCGATATTGCCCGAATGATTCATGTCAGTGTCCCGGCCGTCCAGAAATGGCGTCGGGGAGAGCGGATCACGGGCGAGAACCGGTTGCGCCTTACTCGTCTGATCGCAGTGATTGAAATGATCACTGTTGAACACCTTGTGTCGGACCCGGCATCTTGGTTCGAGATGCCAATCGAGGACCGGGTTGCCGTTACGCCCATCGACCTATACGCCGCCGGCAAAACCGATCTACTCCTGGACTGGGTCAGTAACCACGAAGCCGACCCAGTCACGGTTCTGGACAAGTTCGATGCCGATTGGAGGCAGCACTATGTTGATGAAAACTTTGAGACGTTCACTGCTGAAGACGGCGAGCTGTCCATCCGACCCAGGCCAAGCGTCTGAAACAGAGATAATTGCCTGTGAGCACGAACCAGCCGGAAACCCCCGCATCCATAGATGACCTGTACTACGCGCGCGGCGAAGACGTTGACAATAACCGCCCGGTCTTCACCGGCGACGTTTTCGCCGCCGCTGACCCGTCCGAGCAGAATGAGCCGGCGGCGGCATTCATCATTGTTCAGCATCCCTGCGCCCTCCGCGTGGGCGGTGTTGAGCTGGTTGACCCCGTCCTGGTCGCCCAAATCTCCCAGGTCCAGGGGACACGGAGCAACTGGGCAAAAGAATCTATCAGGCAGATGCCCTTGCCTGACCTCTTCCTGGACGGACAGCACTACGCCGCCAAATTCACCGACCTGGCATTGGTGACGCGTGCCGACATTGGCGGCCGCGAACGGGTGGCCATCCTTTCCCAGCACGGCGTGAATCTCCTGCTCCAGCGGTGGGTGCACCACAACAGCCGCGTGGTCGTGCCAACGATGACGTACAACGAACAGACAACCGGGGAATTCGAGGAAGCTGACCTAGCAGCAGAGTGGTGCGCCGAGCGCGGGCACGACGGTGTTGAGGAGTTCCACGACTGGATTCGGACGACGGACACCGGGGCATCAGCTACGCGTCAGAAACTGCTGCGCAACCCTCAAAGCCGGGCGACCGTACGCAGGGCCATGAACGCCGAGTTGCGGCGGCTGCGCGCCCAACCGTAGGTGCAGACCTGAAGAACGGAAAGGCCCTGGCGCGCAACAGAGCTCCGCAAGTATGCATTGAAACCGTCGCCCGGTGCGGTGGTTTATTCGGTGAATAACCCGCTCCATTACTGAACATGGTTATTGAGCAGCACAATGGGGTTGCTACGTGCCACAACCTTAGAACCGGGACACTCGGTGAGCATCCGCTCATGGATGCATAGCAGAAGCCAAGCTATTAGTGAGGACAAAATAGCCGCATGCGAAAATGACCGCATGACCGACGAACAACACCAAACCGCCACTCAGAAACCGCAAGCAGTCCCCGACCACGCCTTCGAAGCCGCCTACCAAGCCGCCCAAAAGAGCCTCAGTGAAGGCGGTATCCCCATCGGAGCAGCGCTAGCCCGTGACGGAGTGGTTATCGCGAGCGGACACAACGAACGAGTCCAAAACGGCGATCCGATCGCGCACGGCGAAATGTCGGCACTTCGCGCAGCCGGCCGGCAGAAGAGCTACCGGGACACCACGCTCTACACCACCCTCGCCCCGTGTGCCATGTGCACCGGAACCATCATCCAGTTCAAAATCCCGCGCGTGGTGGTGGGTGAGGCGCGCACGTTCGATGGCGAATTCGCGCTTCTGCGATCACGTGGCGTTGAGGTGGTGGTCCTGGATGACCAACGCTGCGTGGACATGATGCGCACCTTCCAGGACCACAACCTGGACCTGTGGGCGGAGGACATCGCTGAGTAGGACTAGGCGTCGGGTCCTGCGCAAAATCCTGAGAGACGTCTCGGTTCCTTGGAACTGGGACACACCCCGTGGGACACTCGCCGACGGACTGGATCGTCGGAGTGCCGCGTAACCCGAGTATCCCGTATGTTGTTCCAAAACACGCGCCACAATCACCTGTCACAGGGATAACTTTCGGTGCGGTTCAGGCATGGAAATCGGTTACGCGCGTGTATCAACGGCGAAGCAGGACCTCGCCAGGCAGTTGGATGCCTTGGCTGTCGCCGGCATCGAGACCGTCTTCTCGGATAAGAAGTCCGGCGCCACCACGGATCGCGCGGGGCTTCAGGACGCACTGCGACACGCCAGGGCCGGTGACGTGCTCGTCGTCCACACGCTGGACCGGCTGGGACGCACAGTGCGGGACACCCTGAACCTGGTCCACGAACTGAAAGAGCGCGGCGTAGGCGTTCGGACGCTGGCTGATCCCCTGCCGATCGACACGTCCAACCCGGACAGTCCCATGGCACAGCTGGCGGTTGTCCTGCTGGCACTCTTCGCAGAGATGGAACGGACCTACGCGGCCGAACGCGCCTCCCACGCCCGGGCGGTGGCGACCGCCAACGGGCGGCGCACGGGACGGCCTTCGGTGGTCGATGCCGACAAACTCGAACACGCCGCCCTCCTGCGGGACAAAGGCTTCTCCATGAAAGAGATCACCGCCAAGACCGGGCTGAAACGCACCACCCTGTACCGGCACCTGCCGCCCCGCTCCCCCGCAGCTGACCCGGCAACCACTGATGCCCTTTAGCCCCAATGCCGTTTACTTAGGTTTTTTTGGTGTTCGTTTGAGCGGCCAGTTCGACATTTTGCGCTTGATGACGCGGGGGTTGGTCCGTTGCCGGCGTGGAGGCAGGAGTTCGTTCAGGATTTCCCGGCAGAAGACGGCGAAGGCCTCCGCCAGTCGCTCAGGGGGAAAAAGCCGGGCGCCCGGCGAGGGAACGCCGGGCGGCCCGGAGGGTGCGCGTGAAGGAGAAGCGCAGGGGGTCTTCCTCGAAATGTTGGGCCACGCCGCCGATGAGGGACCTGATCGCGTAGTGCACGCAGAGGTAGCCGTAGATTTCCTGCAGGACCCCGTCGGGGGTTTTGGAGCGCAGCACGATGGACGGTCCGCGCTGGTGTGTCTTCAACTCATCAAAGCAGGACTCGATTTCCCAGCGTCTGGCGTAGGCCTCGGCAAGCTCCTGCGCCGGTGCCGCGGCCGGGGCCAGGAGGGTGGTGATGAGGCGGAATTCACTGCTCGTTTCGCCGGTGGTGACGGTGTATTCGATCACGCGCACCCGGATCGGGTCCGTGTTCGTCCGCCGGTCCTTGGGGCTGGCATAAAGGTCCGAAAGGTAGGACCCGTCGTCCAGCTCTTCCATCACGGGAAGCACGTTGGAGGCCTTCACCCGCCACAACAGCGCCGCCCCCGTGGCGGCGCTGTCTTTCCAGGCGGTGTAGGAGAAGAACCCCCGGTCGGCCATAGCCAGCATGTCCGCCTCCAGCCGGTGGAGCAGGCCCGGATAGAGGTCGTGTTCGGACGTGGAAAAGCCCGAGACCACGGCGCCGATCACCGCGTGGGTGCCGCATTCGACCAGGCCGAGCACCCGCGCCTGCGGGTAGGCGCTCTTGAACTCCGTGGCCGTTCCGGGCCGGCCGTACGCGCGCTCGTTCACCGGGGTGTCCGCCAGGTCCAGGCAGGTCCCGTCCACACTGACCAGCCGCCACCCCTTGTAGAACCCGGGCCCGCCCGGTGCCGCCAACGGCTTCGCGACCTCGGCGAACAACTCGGCCATCACCGTGGAGCCCAGCCGGGTCCTGGCCTTGAAGATCGCGGCCTTCGTCGGCATCTGCTAGGGCCGGAACCGCCCGGTGATCCATTCCATCCCGGCCAGCAGGGAGCGCATCACTTCCTCATACGAACCGGCCGAAAACAACGCCAGCGACATCACGTAATACACCATCAGCCGGGACGGCAGCAGCCGGGTCCGCTGCTCCCCGGCCCCGGTCCGGGCAATCACCGCATCAACAACATCCGGCGGGAACACCCGCGTCAAAACACCGAGCGAGACATGATCACTCAACCGCTCAGGACCCTCCGGGGTCACCCATCCGCTACGCGCCATCCCGAAAGATTAACACAACCACCCTAAGTGAACGGCATTGCCTTTAGCCCGGACACGCTAAGTTATGCCCCGACCTATGGCGGAATGCTTGTCCTCGCGCTGCTGATGTTCATCGGCCAACTGACCGCGGCAGGGATCCTATTGGTTCTTGCCGGTTTCACCTGGCTGGCGGCGTACCCGATCCAGGCAATCGCGCGATCGTTCAGCCGACCTGATCGGCCACAGACCGGCTCACCGGCTTCACCGACAGCTCCAGGATGCTGATCGACCCGCCGCGCATTGGCACACCTGCCCATGCCCAGGGGAATACAGAGTCGATGCTGTATGTTGCTATCGCGACAAGCTCAAAACAAGAGAAAAGAGAATGCCCCAGTGGCAACCGATTACGACGAAGTCCGCTCTGACGTCAAGGAAGTCCAGGAAAGGTCCCTGGAGGCCCTGCGGACCGCGAATACCCCTGACGCCCGCAGCGTGGTTTCAGAACTCGATGAGGCCGACACAGTTGATGGCCTCAATCTCCCCGGCGACTTCATCGCCGAGGAACTCATCGTTGAAGTCATCCCCCAGAAGGAGGACGAGTTCATCTGCTACTCCTGCTTCCTGGTCCGCCACCGCTCCCAGATGGTCAAGGAGAAGGACGGCCACGCCTACTGCATCGAATGTGAAGACTGAGCCCATGCCTCACCACTGACCCCACCGTCTGGACCGCTACAGTTCCGCCAAAAGTTTTTCAGCTGCGCAAGGACGTTTATGCAGCGATTAACATCCATGCCCCCGCACGATCAGCAACACGTCTCACAACAGACATGTTAGTTTCGAGACACATTTCGGTGATGGGGTTGAGCTCCAGTGCATGGTTCACTCGGTGGTGCAACGGATCGCTACCCACGCCTAGGGCAGCCGAAGGGCACTTACGAGCTCTTCATTGGCCAAAAAAGAACGCCTCTATGCGTCCGGCCGCACCAATCCCCCATAATGGGAATCGAGCCCAATTCGGCCAGGAGAAAACAAGTGGAGAAAATGCGAGTGCATGAATTGGCCAGCGAACTTGGCGTCGACTCCAGGATCGTGCTTCGTCGGCTGCGAGAGCTTGGCGAATTCGCAAGAAGCGCTTCGTCGACTATCGAGCCTCCGGTGGCTGCCAAAGTGAGGGCTTCCTTTGGTGCTCGAATTCCACGGACTACGCCGCGGCCCTTCCCGGTGCGCCGTGACCAAATCGCCCCTTACATTGATAGCCCAACATTCGATCCCACTGCTCCATCAGCGCGTCAGTATGGATGGCGTTCAGGCGCGGTTCCTCATCCCCAGCACCCCGACCTACTCGCAAACATTCAGCGAGTTGCACGACGCTTTCCGATATTCGAGGAACATATGGACGCCTTACGCGGCGTGGGCTCACAAGCCGTATTCGCGGGCTCGTGCCGACAGGAGGGTTTTAGGGACTGTGTGATCGTCCACATTCGTTTCAGCGGTGCAATCGAAGCCGGCTTCGGATTTACACGCGAAGTTATGCTCTTCTACAGTCCGCATGCCGACCTGCAGGTGCGAACCTTCGAAGCTGCTGCGCGAGAGCTTGCAAGTTCCGATAGGTTCGTGACGCCGGACATCTTCTTCATGTGGTCGCCGGACCTACGGTTGCAAATCAAGCTGAAGGACTGGTCACGGCCGTCGAAGCTAGCCATTCCGTTTCAAATTGACGATGAAGACGAGCTATCGCTCATCAAACTGCTGCGTAACTATATCTACGCACGCGACCTTTTTTATCTGACTACGCCTGTTCATGGGGCCAGCTTCTTTGGACGCCGAACTCTTCTGCAGGCGCTGCGAGATGACGTGATAAACCAGCGTGTTACCGGGGTTTTCGGGCTCCGCAAATCAGGCAAAACCAGCATCTTGATGCAGCTCAAACAGGAGCTCCAGGAAGATCACATCGTTACGGTACTGATGGACTTAGAGACATTCCCGTCTCCGCCAGAAGACCCCACCGATGACATCGTCAGCGACTTGCGCCGACGGCTAATTGACGAGCTAAAGTCCCGAAAACTTCGCACCCAGGAACTGTCTCAGCTTTCGGAACGCCCTTCGATTTTGGAGTTGAAGAACGCCCTCCAGACGATCCTGAAGTATCTCTGGAAGGACGGAAACCGAATCCTTCTCCTGCTAGACGAGATTGAGTACCTCACACCCGCAGACCGCGTCGACATAGCCGAGGGCGACATGCCGAAGATCGCGCAGCTACTTTCTGCTTTGCGAAGCATCGTGCAGGAGTCAGAAAATTTCACCTTCGTACTGTCCGGACTCACCAGTGCAATCGTAGAAGGCGGGCGTCTCTATGGCCGACCAAATCCGTTGTTTTCGTGGGCGAAGGCGGTCTACGTAAAACCCCTAACTCGCGAAGAGGCAGATGAACTCGCAAGTACGGTCGGCGGCAAGATGGGCATACAGATTGAACCCGGCGCGCTGGAAGCGCTACATGAAGCCTCGGGCGGACATGCGTACCTTTACCGAAACCTCAGTTCCGCCGTGGTGAAGCACCTACCAACAGATGTTTTTCAGCGCACGATGGTTCGATCGGCGGTATTGACCGAGCTCAGTGACTGGAAAAGTCGGGTGCAAGGGAACATCGAGGAAATTGTTCAGCATGTCAAGCGTTACTACCCGAACGAGGCTGTGATGCTCGAACTCCTGATGGATAGCCCCGACGACTTCGAAGAACTAGCCACCAGTGAGCATATCGCCGTTCGACGACTACAAGATCTTGGACTAATCCAGGAGGGTACCAGGGGGTACGAAGTGAGTGTTCTCTTGGAGTTGGTGTGACCGTGGTCGACTATTCTGACTGGGTCGAGCACATCCATCGCAAGGCAAAACAGCTAAGTGTCGTTTTTCTCCAGCTTGGTTTCAGTAATGAGCCCGCCCGTCGCGCCCTCGTTGCATCAGATCTGACCGTGCTAGGCGTCGGGGATTATATGGAATCAAACAGGGGTGACGCCGACGGAACCCTGGTAATCGACGCCATGGAAAAATTTGTGGCCCCCGCTGCAGATGTTTCACTGGGCGCTCTTCGAGAGCGTGTTTTTAGCGATGTCGAACACGGCACACGGGTAATTTTGCTCTCGAGGGCACCGCGGATTGCGTTTCCAGCCGTCGTCGGTAGCTCACTTCTCGACGATGCTAGCTTTGCGCACGCGCCAGTCCTGAAGTGTCAAGGGGCGGAACAATTCCCAACGTGTGCGGAGGACGGTGCGGACCCAACGGAAGTCCTGCACCACACATTGAGGGAGCTCGGCTCAGAGCTGTGCGCGTCGCTTGATCGAGTGATCTACGAGAATTCACTAACCGGGGAGACAGCCCTTGGAACACTGAATGCGCGCGAGCTAGAGGCGCTGGACGGGGCCGGTATCACTGCGCGCACGGGAGCGCTTCGTGAATGGAACTTCCCGAAGTACCTCATGCCACTGAAGAACGCGCTTGACGTCGCTCTCGCAGACGATGTTGAGCCGCAACACCATCTCGCCGAAGTGAGCGCCGGCCTCTGGAAGATAGAGCGCATCATCCGTCGTGAAATCCGTCGCCAGGCTATTGCAGCTTGGGACCAAAAGTGGCGACAACAGTGTCTTAAAGGTGATCTTCCCGGAAAGGTACTCGAGCGGGCAACGGAGGCCGCGTACCTTGGTGCCACATCAATTAAACAGCTTCGAGATCCATTGGAATGGCTGTCGCTTGGCGAATTGTTGCAAATCAAAGACAGGACCGAAATCGGAGACTTAGGCTTGAATGCAGCGCTGTGGCGTAATTTTTGCGCCCAGATCATGCCCATCCGCAACCGCCTCGCGCACATGCGCGCTCTTCGTCCGGAAGACGCGGCCGAAGTTGTGAAGTGGCAGCGAGTGCTCGAACTCCGTTTGGTGCGTGATTCGGCCAAGAGCCGCTCGTAATATGCCGGGGGCGTCTCAACCTCATCACGTCCCTGTCGGTCGATGTCTCCTTACCCTTGGGTTACGAGGCAGATCGGTTGCGAGACACTCTCGGTGGGGTCGCTTTAGTTTTCGACATGGTGAACCGTCCCGGGAATCATGCCGCCGTTTTGTTCGCGGCGTCACCTGTTGATGGGCCCGTGGGTTGGGTCCGATTCACTAGATCGGTGACTCTGACGATTGTGCCTGTCGCCTCAATAATGCAGTTGTAGCCCTCCTGGCTACATCGGAGTGCGGCAAGCCTAACCGGAGTAGACATATGAACGAACGGCCTGGATCAGGGTAGGGCTAACACGAGCGACGCCCGCGTAGGGCTGGACTTCCTGGAACTCTGTTCGGTGCTACTGGCAGGGAAACAGCGAATGCGCTACGAACAAGCAAGGCCACCGCGTGCCGCAAGGTCATTCGCCTGTCGCCTGGACGGCGAGTAGGCAGTCGATGGCACTACTGATCCGACGGCCCCGCCTATCAACTGCGGTCCGGGATGCCCGTACGATGAATTCATGACTGACGAGCCCCGCGCGCCTCTTCGTTTACTTCCCCTTGAAGAGGCTGGCCAAGTACTCCAAGTCCGCCACAATCCTGCCACTCTCTCTTTCGACGAAGAAGCCCTTGCCTTAGTGTGCCGAATGTCGGGACTGGTCGATATAGGCATCGACGGACCCGACTTGGAAGTAAGCGCGACGGCTGTGGACCCGATAACGCTGCGTAGAGCGCGGGTGCACCTCTCCCGTAACCGTCGTGGGGCACGAGTCTTCGAATACAGCAGTCTCGACCACTCACCGCCACCCGTTGTCGGCGCAAACTACAGCGACCTCTTGAAGGCTCTAGACGCCCCGGATACCGCCTTTTGGGATGACGCTGTGACGTCCTTGTGGAAGATCTTTGACATGGCAGATGGCAGGATCCGGTTGGGGACCAACATAAAGGAACCTGCGGCAGCCACATACGAGTCACTGGGAAATCTGGCAGCCGGAGCAGAGCCGATTGCCCTGCAGGCGGCAAAGAAAACCACGGCTCATTGGTTTGACGAGTTTGCCGCTGCCTGGACAGAACTGTTTTACGACGGTACAGGCTGCACTGCGGGCGTGGTCTATGCCCACGATTTTGGAACAGACGTCGAAGTTGAGTTCAGTCGCCCTGTGGGAGATGACTATGAACTAACCAAGTTCCGAATTGGCACGAGGAACCTCAACGGTGTCCGAGGGCAGGTCTTTATGATTGCGGATTACGCGTTTCACCTCGATGAGGCTGAAGGCTTTTTTGAGACGGTTGACCCCGCAAGAGACTACCGTGAGGGCTACGACCTGCTGTTGAGACTTAGTGCCGCCTCGGCAGGCATGTTTGACGCGTGGACGGAGGAACATGCCCGAGCTGTGGATAGGGAACTCCACAAGCTTGTTCCGGGACTACTGCGCAACGAGAGGGAAGCTATCGGTGCGTACGAGCAATGGCAACGGGAGCGAGAAGACGATTGGCGGCGAGAATGGGACTACATGAAGCCTCTCAAGATGCTCAACCATTGGCTGCACGGCCACTTTCCCAACGACGAATTAAGCGGCGTCGCACTGGATGATGATTCAGATTTCGAGTACACGGATTGGAACACGGATTCGACCCGAAGTGAGGCCGGCTCAGCCTGAGGTCCACTCTGCCCTAGACGACCCTCCGCTGCTGTTCCAGATGACCGAATGAGCGGACCCGGCAGCGGGGTAAGTTCGGCCGTCTCTGCAGCGAAGGCAACCGGGGCTTCTTGGGCAGACACCCATATAGCGGGGCCGAACGCCATGGCCCGGACGGTGGAGTGCAGTCCGTCGGCGCCGACGACCAGGTCGAACCGGCGCGGGGCCGCGCGCTCGAAGATGACGTCGATACCGCCGTCATCCGCGCGCAGCGCGGTGATGGAGTCCCCGAACAGGAACTCTGCATCGTCTGCCGCGGCCTGGCAAAGGATGGCAGCGAGGTCGTCCCGGGGTACCTCGACGTCATCGCCCCGGGGCCGGCCGAGCCGCAGCGGGCCGATCCGATGCCCGGATGCGGTCATGAAGGCCAGGTCCGGGGCGTGGGTGGCGGCATCGCGCAGGCGCGGCAGGATGCCCATCCGCCGGGCCACCTCGGTGGCCGTGCCGTGCACGTCGACCGGGCTTCCGCTGGAGCGCAATCCCCGGGCGCGTTCGACCACCGTCGGCCGGAACCCGTGGCGGGCCAGCCAGTACGCCAGGGTGGGGCCGGCGATGCCCGCCCCGCAGATCAACACGGTGCGTTGTCCCATGCCCGTCAGCTTAACGGGAACGACACGGCCATGATGCCCGCAGACCTCGCCAGGATCCGCGTCCCGCGGGTTGGCCGTGGACGGCCCAGGACACGCCCGGCGCGTCCTGGCCGACAAGGGCTGTCCCTCGCGGGCGAACCGGTCCTGGCTGGCCGCATGCGGGATCGGGGCCACCATCCCCGAGAAGACGGACCAAGCGGCGGCCACCGCCGAAGGAGGCTGATGGAGTCCGGGCCAGGTCCCGGCCGCTCAGGCGGCTGTGGTGATGGCGGGGGCGCGGGGACGGGTCAGGGAGTGCGTGGGCCGTGTACCGGGACGGCCGGGGGCGGCGGCCCTGGTTCTGTGATCCGGCGAGGGTACGGGCCCGGCTGCCGTGTCGGTGGAAGGAGCCGGGCACCTGTCGGTGATGTGGCCCATTCCGGCGTATTCGCGGACGTCCCGGATTCCGGCGACGGCGGACTGCTTGTCGGGAAAACTTCGGGAGACCGCCATCACCGTCCCGTCGGGTGCCGTGATGCTGAATCTGAAGCCCGAGTCTTCGTCGTTGAAGAGTTCGAACATGCCTGCCATGGGTCTCCTCCCGGCGGTGACCGCCCGCCTTGGCTTCGATGGTTTGTCGTCGGGGCGGAAACACGGCGCGCGGCTGCCGTCCCGACGGTCTGGTAAAGGCACGGAATCTCGGATGGCGAAAAGTGTGAAGCAGGCCACACGTCCGCCCCCAAAGCTACCCGGGAAACCGGGTACCGGCCAGTAGAAGTTTTAGCGTCAGGGACTGGTCACTCGCGGAGTCAGGCCCGTTCCGGGATTTCCCAGCCGGCGGTTTCGGTGTAGCCGGCGACCACACCGCCGCCACCGAAGGTGCGGCTGGGCTCGAGGCTGAAGCGCAGCAACGCTGTTCTGCAGCCGGCCTCCCGCACCGCGCCGACAGCCCTGACGAGGGCCTCCTGGAGGTCGCTGCCGTCCACGGCCGAGCGGATCTCGGCATGCTGGTTGGCGGTGTACTCAAGGTAGAACGGCATGGGGGAAGCATGTCACAGGCAGCCGGGGAACGACATGTGCCCTTGAGGGCTCCGGGCAAGGCAAGCCCGGTGGCAGGCGGCATCAACCGGCTTCCCGGACGACGAAGGGGACTGACGGGTTTCCTTGTCAGGTTCTCGGTCCGGGATTAGCCTGAAGTCCGGAACACAGCTCATTGCCTGGGTCTGCGGGGTACAGCCCCACAGACGGGCCGAAGCTCTCCACGATTAAGGAGCACGTCAATGTCGACCATCTCCCATGCCCACAGGCCCGGCAATTCCCGGCAGCCCCACGGGCAGCGACTGTGGTGCATCAGGTGCCGCACGGACCAGCACCTGGCCATCGATGGCATCGAGCAGCCCTCTCCTCCTGAACAAGAACTGGTCGAGGTCTCCTACACCTGTGGGGGCTGCGATTTCCTCTACGCCCACGCCGCCACCGTTGCGCAGGCCGCGGCCATCATCAACCGGCCGGGCCCGGCGAGGACGCCGGGAATTTTGCAGTTCGGCGGGGCGTATATCCACTGCGGTGAGCCCATGCACGCCGCCGGTTCCGAAGCGCGCAGCATTTATGCCCCGATGAGCACCGGACAGTCCGGCGAACCCGTTCTGGACGTTTATCTCCGCACCCGGGTTCTGAAATGCTCCTGTGTCTTCCAGATGGAAATACCGGACTGAACCCGGATCCACATGAACAGTTATGGCATATCCCGGGGCGGCCGGCGGCGCTGTGCCGACAGTGCCCGGCATGAGACGATTCCCGCATGAATCAGAACGACTCCCGCTCGGCCGGCCGTCCCGTCCGTGGTTACGCCGACACCACCGGACACAGCCACCGTCAGGAGATCCTGACCAGAGAACAGCTGCAGGCTATGGGGCAACGGCGCAAGGACGCTGAACAAAAACTTGAACGCCACCAGTTGGAAGCCCGGAGCAGGGAAAGCCTCCACGACACCATCCTGAACCCACCAGACCCGGCGCACAACCGCCCCTAGCCGCAATGCCGTTTACTTAGGATTTTTGTGTTAATCTTTCGGCGTGGCGCGTAGTGGATGGGTGACTCCTGAAGGTCCTGAGCGGTTGAGTGATCATGTCTCGATCGGTGTTTTGACGCGGGTTTTTCCGCCGGATGTGGTGGATGCGGTGATTGAGCGGACCGGGGCCGGTGAGCAGCGGACGCGGCTGTTGCCTTCGCGGTTGATGGTGTACTACGTGATGTCGTTGGCGTTGTTTTCCGCCGGTTCGTACGAGGAAGTGATGCGGTCGCTGTTGGCCGGGATGGAGTGGATCACGGGGCGGTTCCGGGATTGGCAGATGCCGACGAAGGCCGCGATTTTCAAGGCCCGGACCCGGCTGGGGTCCACGGTGATGGCCGAGTTGTTTGCCGAGGTGGCGAAGCCGTTGGCGGTTCCGGGCGGGCCCGGGTTCTATAAGTCCTGGCGGCTGGTCAGTGTGGACGGGACCTGCCTGGATCTGGCGGACACGCCGGGCCAACGAGCGCGCGTACGGCCGTCCGGGCACGGCGACGGAGTTCAAGAGCGCCTACCCGCAGGCGAGGGTGCTCGGCCTGGTCGAGTGCGGCACCCATGCGGTGCTCTCCGCCGTGGTCTCGGGCTTTTCCACGTCGGAGCATGACCTGTATCCGGCCCTGTTGGCCGATGTCCAGGAGTGGATGCTGCTGATGGCCGACCGCGGCTTCTTTTCCTACACGGCCTGGAAGGACAGCGCCGCCACCGGCGCCGCCCTGTTGTGGCGGATGAGAGCCTCGAACCTGCTGCCCGTGATCGAGGAACTCGAGGACGGGTCCTACCTCTCTGTCCTCTACGCCAGTACGAAGGACCGGAGGACGAACACGGATCCGATCCGGGTGCGGGTGATCGAATACACGGTCACCACCGGGGAACAGGAAAGTGAATTCCGCCTCATCACCACCATCCTGGACCCGGGCCAGGCACCCGCGGACGACCTCGCCCGCGCCTATGCCAGGAGGTGGGAAATAGAGTCCTGCTTTGACGAGCTCAAGACCCACCAGCGCGGCCCCGGGACCGTGTTGCGCTCCAAAACCCCCGACGGGGTCCTGCAGGAAATCTACGGCCACCTGTGTGTGCACTACGCGATCAGATCGCTCATCGGCGGCATCGCCCACCACTTCGACGAGGACCCCCTGCGGTTCTCCTTCATGCGGACCCTCCGGGCCGCCCGGCGTTCCCTTGCCGGGCGCCCGGCTTTTTCCCCCTGAGCGACTGGCCGAAGCGTTCTCCGTCTTCTGCCGGGAAATCCTTCACGAACTCCTGCCTCCCCGCCGGCAACGCACCAACCCCCGCGTCATCAAACGGAAAATGTCCAACTGGCCACTCAAGCGAATACCAAAGACACCTAAGTAAACGGGATTGCCCCTAGCCGGACTCTGGCCTGCTGCTTCGGGGCGCTTCAGGAAACGGAAAAAATACCGCGCTAAGCCGTGGAAGGTGATCGTAGGGGCCTGAATTTGCCCGTGCCGATACTGTGCGGCCTGCAGGGCAATGAGGTGAGAGACCGGATTTCAGCCTGCCTCGGCGGTGGCCAGCGGCGGTTTTCCGTTTAGCTAGCGGCGGGCAGTGCGTCCGGGATGCGCGGCTTGGTGTTGCCGGCGAAGGTGAACTTGGCGTTGTCGCCTTCGCCTTCAACATCCACCACCACGATGTCTCCGGCGTGCAGCTCGCCGAAGAGGATTTTCTCGGAGAGCTGGTCCTCGATTTCGCGCTGGATGGTGCGGCGCAGCGGCCGGGCACCCATCGCGGGGTCGTAGCCGCGGGTGGCAAGGAGCACCTTGGCCGCGGTGGTGAGCTCGATGCCCATGTCCTTGTCCGCAAGGCGCTTCTCCAGCCGGCTGACGAACATGTCCACGATCTCGATGATTTCGTCCTGGGTCAGCTGCGGGAACACCACAACGTCGTCAACACGGTTCAGGAACTCGGGGCGGAAGTGCTGCTTGAGCTCCTCGGTGACGCGGGCGCGCATCCGGTTGTAGCCGGTCTGTGTGTCGGTGCCGGACTGGAAGCCGGTGGCCACGCTCTTGGAGATGTCGCGGGTGCCGAGGTTGGTGGTCATGATGATCACGGTGTTCTTGAAGTCCACGACCCGGCCGTGGCTGTCGGTCAGGCGGCCGTCTTCCAGGATCTGCAGCAGTGAGTTGAACAGATCCGCGTGGGCCTTCTCGACTTCGTCGAAGAGAATCACGGAGAACGGACGCCGCCGGACCTTCTCGGTCAGCTGCCCGCCCTCGTCGTAGCCGACGTAGCCCGGCGGGGCGCCGAAGAGCCGCGACACCGTGTGCTTCTCCGAGTACTCGGACATGTCCAGGGTGATCAGCGCGTCCTCTTCACCGAACAGGAACTCAGCCAGGGCCTTGGCCAGCTCGGTCTTGCCGACGCCGGTAGGGCCGGCGAAGATGAACGAACCGCCCGGACGCTTCGGGTCCTTCAGCCCTGCACGGGTGCGCCGGATGGCCCGCGACACCGACTTTATCGCCTCCTCCTGGCCCACCACGCGCTGGTGCAGCTCGGCTTCCATCCTCAGCAGACGCGAGGACTCCTCCTCGGTGAGCTTGAAGACCGGGATGCCGGTGGAGTTCGCCAGCACCTCGGCGATGAGATCCTCATCGACTTCGGAGATGTCGTCCAGACCGCCCGCCTTCCATCGGCGCTCCCTCTCTTTGCGCAGGGCGGCGAGTTTCTGCTCCTCGTCGCGCAGCGACGCGGCCCCCTCGTAGTCCTCCGCATCCAGTGCGTGCTCTTTCTCGATTTTCATAGCGGCGATGCGCTCGTCCAGGGCCTTGAGCTCCGGCGGGGCGGTCATCCGGCGGATGTGCAGCCGGGCGCCGGCCTCGTCGATCAGGTCGATGGCCTTGTCCGGCAGGAAGCGGTCCGAGATGTAGCGCTCCGAGAGGGCCGCCGCCGAGGCGAGGGCGCCGTCGGTGATGGTGACGCGGTGGTGCGCCTCGTACCGGTCACGGAGGCCCTTGAGGATCTCGATGGTGTCGGCGACGGAGGGTTCCTTGACCTGGATCGGCTGGAAGCGGCGCTCCAGCGCGGCATCCTTTTCGATGTGCTTGCGGTATTCGTCCAGCGTGGTCGCGCCGATGGTCTGGAGTTCGCCCCGGGCCAGCAACGGCTTCAGGATCGAGGCCGCATCGATGGCGCCCTCGGCCGCACCGGCACCGACGAGGGTGTGGATCTCGTCGATGAACAAAAGGATGTCGCCGCGGGTGCGGATCTCCTTGAGGACCTTCTTCAGGCGCTCTTCGAAGTCGCCACGGTAGCGGGAGCCGGCAACCACGGAGCCGAGGTCCAGGGTGTACAGCTGCTTGTCCTTGATGGTCTCGGGCACGTCGCCACGGACAATCGCCTGGGCCAGGCCCTCGACGACGGCCGTCTTGCCGACGCCCGGCTCGCCGATCAGCACGGGATTGTTCTTGGTGCGGCGGGAAAGGACCTGCATGACGCGTTCCATTTCCTGCTCGCGGCCGATCACGGGGTCCAGCTTGTTTTCACGCGCGGCCTGGGTCAGGTTCCGGCCAAACTGGTCCAGGACCACGGAACCGGCGGGGGTGCCTTCGGCCTGGTCCTGGCCGGGGCCGGCACCGGTGGTTTCCTTGCCCTGATAGCCGGAGAGCAGCTGGATGACCTGCTCGCGGACCCGGTTCAGGTCCGCGCCGAGCTTGACCAGCACCTGGGCGGCCACACCTTCACCCTCACGGATGAGGCCGAGCAGGATGTGCTCGGTGCCGATGTAGTTGTGGCCCAGCTGCAGGGCCTCCCGGAGGGCGAGCTCCAGCACCTTCTTGGCGCGCGGCGTGAAGGGGATGTGGCCGGACGGGGACTGCTGGCCCGGGCCGATGATCTCCTGGACCTGCTCCCGGACGCCGTCGAGCGAAATGCCCAAGGACTCAAGGGCTTTGGCGGCAACACCTTCACCCTCATGGATCAGACCCAAGAGGATGTGTTCGGTACCAATGTAACCGTGGTTCAGCAGGCGTGCCTCTTCCTGGGCAAGCACAACCACGCGACGGGCACGGTCCGTAAATCGCTCAAACATTTTCGCCACACTCCTGGCTGCCCCTACCTTGATGCTACGTCGCCTCAGACCCCCTTGGGCTGTTCGCCGCAGGCAGGATATTACAGAGCCAGATTCATGTGACCTTCCCGGGTAAGGAGCAGGCTTTCACACCGCCATCTGGCGAGCCACAGCAAGTGACCTCCGCCGCAATGGCACCTCCTGTAGTGTGCGCGCACCAATGCTGAACCGCAGCGGATCGGTTCCAGCGTCGACTCTTAAGATGCGGTGGGCCCAAGCAGCGCATCCGATGCCTTCGTCATCCGCTGGCTTCCGCGTGCCGTAATCGGTCGATATTGACGCGCTAGCACCAGATTCGTCCCGAGCGCCACCAGGCCGTGTGGTGGACTATGGCCGAACATATACCCGGACAACCCACTCCTGTGCGCCTGCTTGCCTAACCCGAGGCATCTGCTTGCATGGAGTCATGACTGAGCAGCCGCCGGGAGCAGTGACCGAGGACCTGGACAGGCTGCGTACAGCCCTGACGGAGTCCATTCCTGCGAAGACAGAATCCAACCTCCTGGTTGGGACGTGGAACATCCGGGCTCTGGGCGAACTGACGGCCAAGTGGCTGGCAGGGCCTAAAGACTCACCCAAGCGGGACTGGCATGCTATCGCCTGCCTGGCCGAGGTGATTTCCCGGTTCGACGTCGTCGCCGTCCAGGAGTCCCGCCGGAACCCCGTGGCCCTCAAGCGGCTCCTGGAAGACCTCGGGCCGCACTGGAAGGTCATCGTCTCGGACGCGGTCGAAGGAGCCGCCGGCAACGGCGAACGCCTCGCCTTCCTCTACGACAGCACCCGGGTCCAGCCCTCGGGCCTGGTCGGGGAGATCGTGCTGCCCCCGATCGGGGATGACCCGCAGCGCCAGTTCGCCCGCACCCCCTACACCGCCAGCTTCGCCAGGGCCGGGGTGGAGTTCACCCTCGCCTCCGTGCACATCCTCTGGGGCAAGAACCCCGCGGAGCGCCTGCCGGAGATCACGGCGTTCGCCCAGTGGATGCGTGCCTGGGCGGTCCGGCCCAATGACTGGAACGCCAACCTCATCGTGCTCGGCGACTTCAACCTGGACCGGATCGGCGACCCGCTCTACGAAGCGTTCATCTCCACCGGCCTGTGGCCGCCGACCGAGCTGAACGCGGTCCCGCGGACAATCTTCGACGACGACAAGACCAAACACTTCTACGACCAGCTCGCCTGGTTCTCCAAGCCCGACGGCACCTCCCTGCTGCAGGGCCTCACTTACAGCAAGCGGGCCGGAACCTTTGACTTCGTCCCGCACATCTTCCAAGGCCTGAGCCGCAGCGAGGTGTCCTGGCGGGTCTCGGACCACTACCCGCTCTGGTGCGAGTTCCTGCTGGCCTGAAGTTCCTTTTCAGGCGGAGGCGCCGGCCGGCGGTCAGGAGTTCGGTGCTCCCCGGTGGGCAGTTTCCGCCGCTTCATCTCGATGGAGACGAACTTCCCGCGCAACCCGGTCTGCGCTCCACCGCCAGCACCCAAGGGTTATGGCATTCGTTGGTCCAGCCGAACGTCCAAAACCAGATTCCGGGCACTACGTGCCCGATGCTGTTTTCTTCCAGGCCCTGCACGCTGTGGTGGTGAAACCCGGGTTCCTCAGAACGTGTAGTACCGGATGAGCAGGTACGGTACGCAGAGCCCTACGGTGACGGCGGTGACCACCAGCCCGTACTTGGTGAAGGTCCAGAAGGAAATCCGGTGGCCATAGCGCCTGGCTATCCCGATGACGACGACGTTCGCGCTGGCTCCGACGGCGGTGGCGTTGCCGCCGAGGTCCGCGCCGAGAGCCAGTGCCCACCAGAGGGGCTTGGCGGCCGCGCCGCCTGCCTGCACCAGGTCATGTGTAATCGGGGCGAGCGTGGCAACGTAGGGGATGTTGTCGATGACACCGGACACCACGGCCGAACCGGCGAGCATCCCGACCGCGGCGAGGTCGTGCCTGTCCCCGATCAGCGAAGCCGCGGCCTCTCCGACGGCGTCAATGACTCCGAGGTTGACCAGGGAACCGACCATGATGAACAGGCCGGCAAAGAACAGCAGCGTCTCCCACTCGACGTCCCCGAACACTTTGCGCGGCTCAATCCGGGCGAGCAGCACGAGCAGCCCCGCGCCGAGCATGGCGACGATGGATGGTGCCAGGCCCAGCAGCGGCCGGGCGATGAAGCCGGTCAGCACCAGTCCCACCACTATGAGTGACTTGATCAGTAAGGACTTTTCGCCGAGTGCCTCCTTCTCGTTCAGGGCCATCACGCGCGCTGCACGGTCCGGATGAAACCGGAAGGCCGAGCGGAACATCCAGCGGCACAATCCGATGAAGACGATGAGAAGCACTGCGGCTATCGGCGCAAGATTGATGATGAAGTCGTTGAAGGTCAGGTCCCCGCGGCTGGCGATGATGATGTTTGGCGGGTCACCAATCAGCGTCGCCGTGCCGCCGATGTTGCTGGCCATCACCTCTGCGATGAGGAACGGGACGGGTGGGGCCGCGAGCCGTTCACACACCAGGAGTGTGACCGGAGCCGTGAGCAGCACCGTGGTGACGTTGTCCAGAAGGGAGGAGAGCAAGGCGGTGATGACCACCAGAATCACCATGATCCGGAACGGCTGCCCGCGGGCCTTTTTGGCAGCCCAGATCGCGAGGAATTCGAAGAGACCGGTCTGCCGGAGGATGCCGACGATAATCATCATGGCCAGCAGCAGGAAGATGACGTTCCAGTCGATGCCGCTCTTGGGCGAAAAAAACATTCCCGTGTCATTCGTGGCACCGATCAGAACCATTGCCGCTGCGCCGCCAAGCGCTGTGGTCATCCGCGGAAGCTTTTCGGTGGCGATCAGAACATAGGCCCCGACGAAGACAGCCAGGGCAAGAATGACCTGGGCGGTCACTGTGGCGCACTCCGGGGTCCGGGGTCGCCGGCGCCGGCGAGGACGGCGCTGATGACAGCGGGAAGCGTGACAAACGTCGGGGCCTCCCGGGGCGAGTCCCGGACCAGGGCAATCTGGGTGCGGGCGTCAACCATCCGCGCCGCGATCTCAACCAGCGTCGCGTCAGATTCGATGGCCAGAATCTTGCGGACGGCAACACCCTGATCGTCGAGCAGATCGCCAACGCTCCGGTCGGCCAGGTGTTCCCACAACTCGCCGGCCCCGGCCTCATCGAACACGGCCGCCAGCGACACGTCATCGAGAAGGTAGCCGGGCACCATGAGCCGCAGCACGTCCACGGCCGAGACTATGGCGGTAGGAACTCCCAGCTTGTTGGCAATAACGAGGCCCACCAGACCGCTGTCCGCGATCAGGCGCCCGGCTTCCACCGCCGTAGTTTCACGGCGCACCACGGGTAAGGGAACCCCCAGGTCGACTGCGCGCACGTCCGCTCCTAACTGCCTGGCAAGACAGAACGTAGTCTCCATCCAACCACCGGCCCCCGCTGCCGGCCAGCCTTCCGGTCACTTCTCCAGCCCATGGACTTGGTGCGCAGCAAAGCTCACGAACCAGTACATCGCGATACCACCGCATCCTTGAGAACCAGACAGTTCTACGGCTTCCTGGGCGGCGGGTGTCGGCCGGGGCCTTATTTTGCGATCCTGCCCACGATCTGGCGGGCCACGAGCCGGTCGATGCCCGGCAGGTGGGTTGCCCGTATGATCCACCGGCGCAGCAGGCGCTGGGTCCGGTTCGCGGGAAGGAACGACGACGCGGCACGCCTCCCGGCGGCCTGTGCCTCCTCCACCACGGGTCTCCAGCGTCGCTCGAATTCGGCAAGGGCCGGGCCGATCCCTTCGGGTGAGGCCACGGGTCCGAGGATGTCCCCCAGCAGTGCGGCACCGGCGATCGCGAGCGAGCCGCCCTGACCCGCGAGGAGCGACACGGCCCCGCAGGCGTCCCCCACCAGAACGGTCCGCCCTCTCTGCCAGCATGGCATGACAATCTGCGCGACGGCATCGTCGTATGGATGCTCCGGGCACAGTTCCAGGAGCCGGTCCACCGCGTGGCCGAGTCCGGCGAACTCGCGGCGCAGCCGCTCCCGCGGACTCCCGGACGGCAGGTACCCTGTCGCGCCGGTGGCATCCCGGTAGACCATGAATGCGGCCACCTCCTCCTCGGAGCGGAGGCTGTAGAGTGCGGCTACCCGGTCGATGCTGTCGGTGAGGACGAACCGGTTCCGGAAGCGGGCATTCAGGTCCGGTTCGGTCACGATGAATGCGGAAGCACGCATGCCCAAAGGGCGGAGATACTCCTCTTCGGGGCCGAACAGTTGGGCGCGCACTTCGGAATGGATGCCATCGGCGCCGATGAGGGCATCCGCGGCGAGCGTGCCGTCCGGAGAGTCGTCGACGCCGACGCGCACGCCGTCCTCATCCCCCCATGCCTGGGAAACCGGAGCCCCGTAGCGGACCCGCACCCGGCCCGAAGGAACGTCCTCGAGCGCGGCGAGGGCGGCGCGCTCCATGTCCGGGCGCAGCAGGCTCAGGACCTTCCCGCCGGCAAGCCGGGCGAACTGGTCGTAGTCGAGGCTGGAGGTGGGGTGTCCTTGTAGATCGACATACTCGGCGGCCTCGACGTGGTAGGCAACCGCTGCGAGCCGCGGGTAGAGGCCGATCCTCTCTGAGGCCGCCACCCCCGGACCAAAGAAATCCATCATGTAGCCATCGCCGCGCGGAACGTCCGACTTCTCAAGGACCTCGACGTCCCAGCCGGCCAAACCGAGCTGGCGGGCCGCGACCAGGCCCGCAATGCCCGCGCCGACAACCACAGCCTTCATTTCCTGCCTCGAACGATCACATCAGCCGGGCTGAAGGAGCCCGGCCGGGAGCGCAGACGTTCCTACGACACCTGCTGGCCCATTCTTGGCTCTTTCCCCGCGGCCTGTCCAGAGCGTCGTCAGTTTGCACCATGCTTGGGATTCTGCTCGAAAAAGGGAGGCCCGGGCGGCAAAGAGCCTCCGCCAGCAACGGGGACACGGTGCCCGCGGCCGGACCGGTGGCCAGAAACCCAAGCTCGGACCCCGCCAGGTGAAACTCGCCCGGGACATGTACGAGGAGAAAACCCCGGACGGCAAGCGTGCCCACACCGTCCAGCACATCGCCGACGAATTCGGAGTCACCCGGCCCACAATCTACAGACACCTCACAGGCAGCAACGACAAGCACTGACGTATCACCGGGTCTTGTTGGAAAGCCTTAGCTGACGTGGACTCCGGTTCGCTTGACGGCTTCGGCCAGGTCAGGGTCGGTCACTGAAAACTCCGAACCAGTGCACCCACAGCCGCTGTTGGGCTTGGCAATGAAGCCGGCATAGCAGTAGTCGCCCTCGGAGAAACCGAATTTTGACGGGTACCTCAGTCCGGCCGGTTGCGTGCCGCCGTCCAGTCTCTGTGCGCGGATCCACTGCGCCACTGCGGTCGTCAGCGCCCGATCGTCACCTGTCAGGTCGGCCAGGGACATCCGGTCGGCGGCGGCGATGCCGGATGCCTTGATGGCGACAACAGTGTCCGGATGGGTCAGGTCGACCCAGGGACGGGCGGGGAAATCGAGGCGATAGATTTCGCGGTCAAGCCGCCAGTCCGGCTCCATGCCGTCGACCGGCATGCCGGCGCTGCGAAGGTCAGCCAGGAGCTCGTCGAGTCCGATGCCCAGGAACCGGGCCTCTTCGGCCAAGGCGGCGTAGCCGCGCGCGGAGGGCGCCTTGTAGGCGAGGGACTCTGTGAACGCGGTGGCCCTCTGGTCGGCGCCGTAGATTGTCAGCCCCGGGGTGTCGAACCGGTTCCAATCCCGGCGGTCCACAACCGGGTTGGCCGGGCGCTCCATGGGATTCAGCGGCCCGCGTCCGTGCTTGGCCATGGAGACGCGGTACATGGTGACGGGCCCCTCGATGATGGAGAGGCCCGTCAGTGCGCATAATCGGCGGCTCATCCGTCGTAGGCCTCTTCCAGCAGCGCCTTGGCTGCGGCTGCCGTTTCCTGGAACCGGTCGTCCCGGATCGCCTTGATGGGTGATTCGTATCCCAGGCGCGGGTTGATCGACATGGCCCAAGCCTGGGCTACGCGCAGCCCCTGAGCGCTCTCGATTTCCTTGATGACGTCGTGGGCGAACCGGAGACGCTGCTGGGCCGGCTGGGTTGGCTCCAGTTCACCCCGGGCCCACTTGCGGGCCTGCCCCGGGTCTTTGACCCCGGCAAGACCGGCTACGAGCTTTGATGTCAGGACATCACAGAGTTCCTGGACGACTTCAGAGGTCTCCATGAAGACGGACCGGGCCCGGTGCCTTGGGCCTCCTGGTGCAATCGACATAACCGTCTCCTTCCTCTTGAGGTCCCTAGCATACGACGGAATGCCCACATCGTGCCAGACCTATGCCCGAACTTTGCCAACACTGTGCCCGTTTGATGCTCGACAGATAGGTACCCATGCCTCGGGAGCGATGGTGTCCACGGCCAGGTCCGCCAGCCGGCGGCGGACCGGTTCGACCTTCCAGGACGAGGAGGATACGAACTGCCGCAGCTGCTGGTAATCGACCCCGAGCCGCTCACCCATCGGCTCCATGGATTTCCGCCGGCCGTCATGCATCAGCCCCCGCAAATACAGGCTTCCCTTCGCCCGCTGGTCCGACCTCGGCAGCGACGAGAATGCCTGGGCCACGAAGTCCTCCCACTCCGTCCGGACTCCTGTATCGTCCCAGTTGTCGGTGGCCTCGTCCCGGATCCTCTCAGCGACGCGGGCGAAGTCTGCCTTGACGTCGGCTGTTCCGGCCAGGGATGCGACCCGGTGCGCTTCGGCGAGGACGTCTGCGGCGCGGACCATCATCTTGGTCGGGATGCAGCCGTAGTAGGGGCATTCCCCGCCGACAAGGTTCTTCTCGATTCCGACCACGGACAGCCCGGCTTTGGCCAGCTGCGCTGCTGCGGCCTCCCCTCCAGGGCCCATGCCGATGACGATGACGTCAGCATTGTCTGCCATGTTCAGTTCCTCTCGCCTGTGCTGTGCGGACGGGCCACTCCGGGTGCCGTCTTCGGGTTTCGGGCTTCTCGTGCCTGTGCCTGGGCTCGTCATGGCCGGTCTCAGATTCGGCCGAGGATTCGGGCCAGGAGGCCTCTGGCTGGTCTCTCGTCTGCGGGTTCGGACTTTCCGGCCTCGAGGACCCGCACGCCTTTCCAGAAGGCGATGTGGCCTTTGATCTCGCGGGCGGCCAGGCTCGGGACCGGGTAGTACCAGGCCGCGTCCCGGTTGGTCCTGCCGTCGACCTCGAGGGTGTAGTAGCTGGCGGTCCCCTTCCAGAAGCAGACGGTCGTGTGGTCGCTCGGGCGGAAGTACTCGGAGTTGATCGAGCCGGGCGGGAAGTACTGGTTCCCTTCGATCTGGACGGTCCGGTCCGATTCGGCGAGCACGGTGCCGTTCCAGATCGCCTGATAGGTCTTGCGCGGTTCGGGCATCTTTCCCTCCTTCATCCTGTTGTGGCGAGCTTAGCCCGCAGGCGAGGGCTGATCTGTGATCTGCATTGCAGAGCCACCGGTCCGCGCGTGGCGGTGTGTGGGAGCGCCGCGTCAGCGGTGAAGGCCTGACGGGGCTGCCCGGTGTGCCGGTGCGGATCTGGATGCGGATGTGGCCCCTGCTGCGTAGCCGGATTTTTGGGTCGGGTTTGTTGTGTTCGGGTCGGGTTCGGCCGGTCTCAAATGATTCATCGAATACGCGCAGGCGGGCATCTTTGATGAGTCGCGGATGGTTGCACTACCCATGTGGTCCGCCTAGCATCGCTAGCATGGATGCTCTCACTTTCAAGCCGGAACGCGGGCAATATGTTTATACCTTTGGTGGTGCCGCACCCGTGATGACTGTGAAGCCGGGTACCGTTCTGCACCTGTGGTCGGAAGATGCCTTCAACAATGCGCTCACGTCCGTGAGCGATGTCGCCAGCCAGAAGCTCGACTTCCGGTACCTCAATCCGCAAACGGGGCCCTTCTTCGTAGAGGGGGCGGAGCCCGGAGACACCCTTGTCATCCATATCGTCGATCTGACGCCGGCTCGCAGCTGGGGGGCGTCCGCGGCAATCCCGTTCTTCGGCGGGCTCACGAGCACGGACCGTAGCGCGATGCTTCAGGAGGCGCTTCCCGAGGCGACCTGGATCTACGAGGTGGACTCCGAGGCGGGCACGGTTGGCTTCCAATCGCGATTTGGCGATTTCGAGGTCGCGCTGCCGCTCGCCCCGATGCTCGGCACCGTCGGAGTCGCGCCTTTGGGAGGCGAGGTTCGCTCCTCGCTCGTTCCGGAACGGTTTGGCGGAAACATGGACACGCCCGAAATGAGGGCGGGGACAACGGCCTACCTGGGTGTCAACGTCGAAGGAGCGTTGTTTTCGATCGGGGACGGACACTATCGGCAGGGGGAGGGCGAGGCGTGCGGCACCGCGGTCGAGGGCGCGATGAACTCGACCATCATCGTGGAACTGATCAAGGGCGGCGCGCCCGCCTGGCCTCGGCTCGAGACGGACGACTACTGGATGGTCGTGGGCTCCTCCCGCCCGATGGAGGACTCGTGGCGCATCGCGCAAGTGGAGATGATCCGGTGGTTCGGTGAGCTCTTCGACCTGCACCAGATGGATGCCTATCAGTTGCTGACGCAGATTTCCGAGGCGCCGATCGCCAACGTCGTCGATCCCAACTACAGCGTCGCCATCAAGGTCCGCAAATCCCTCCTCCCCAGGAAGAATGCGTTCGATGGCATGCATCATGAGTTGCGCACCGCGGCGAGCACACGGCGTTAGCAGGCCCGTTCGGCCCGGCATGGCTGTCACTGACAGGTGCGCTTAGCCGAGGCATTATACTTCATGAAGATCAACGACTGATATGATTTTGTTATTGAGTTGTGATCGTGACCGGCTTTTCCCGTAATGAGGAGGATCTGCTGTGAGTGACTCAAATGTCGTGACTGAAGCAAAGGTCGACCTGTTGGCAGACCCCATTCCTCTTGGGCTCCTTGGGTATGGCATGACGACCGTTCTGTTGAGTCTGGCGAATGTCGGGTTATTTCCGGTGGATGGCATGGTTTTTACCATGGCCATTTTCTTTGGTGGAATCGCCCAGGCGATAGTGGCCGTGTTGTTGTTCATGAAGGGAAACAGCTTCGGAGTGACCGCATTCGCGGGGTATGCGTTCCTTTGGCTGTCGTTCGCGTTCCTGAATATTGGTGCAGGCAATGGTTGGTGGCATGTCACCAGTGGCGCGGTGGGCGCATATCTGCTCGTGTGGGCACTGTTCACGCTCGGGCTGGTGATCGCATCGGTCGTCGCCCCCAGAGTGTTGACGGTCATCTTGGTCCTCACCGTCATCCTTCTCGGATCCCTTGGTGCGGGTGCACTGACGGGCAGCGCGGGGCTCAACCTGTTCGGTGGCTATGAGGGCATCCTGACCGGTGCGCTGGCGATCTATCTGGCGTTCGCGTTCCTGATCAATGAAATGTTCGGGAAAGACGTCCTCCCAGTTGGCAAACCGTTCCGAGCTTGAGACAGAGGAGGACAAAATCGTGGACCTGCACATCAAGGGAAAGACTGCTTTGGTCACCGGCGGCACACGAGGCATCGGTCGCGCCATAGTCGAAACGTTCGTCGCGGAGGGTGCCAATGTGGCTTTCTGCGCCCGTAACGCTGACGAGGTGGCGGCAACCGAGGCCGACTTCGCCTCAAGCGGCAACAAAGTTGTCGGCACGGTAATGGATGTCAGAGATGCGGACGCGATCTCCGCGTGGGTCGACGGCTCCGCCAAGGAATTCGGTGGCATCGACATGGTCGTCAGCAACGTGAGCGCGCTGGCGATTCCGGACACGGACGAAAACTGGGTCGAATCGATCGAGGTGGACCTGATGGGCACCGTCCGCTTGGTCAAGGCTTCGATTCCGTACCTGGAGAAGAGCACGGCGCCATCGATCGTCGCGATTTCCAGTGTGTCCGGTCGCGAAGTGGATTTCGCATCCGGCCCATACGGGACCGCGAAGACGGCGATCATCGGCTACATTGCCGGCGTCGCGTTCCAGCTCGCGGAAAAGGGAATCCGGGCGAACACCGTGTCACCCGGGAACACTTATCACGACGGCGGCGTGTGGCCGAGCATCGAGCAGGGCAACCCGGAACTCTTCAAGTTCGCGATGGGGCTGAACCCAACGCACCGGATGGGGACGCCACAGGAAATCGCATCCAGCGTGGTGTTCCTGTCCAGCCCCCTGTCCAGCCGCACGACCGGAGCCAACCTGCTGATCGATGGCGCGTTGACCCGCGGGATCCAGTTCTAGGAGTCGGCTGTCCGGTGGGCTCCTGCCCGAGCTCCGCCGGCTGCTGATCGGTGACGCGATGTTCCTGAATGGCGTCGTCTTCGGTGACACGTACGCTCCCTTCTCCGATCGACCCCGAGGGAATTTCGATCCCCGCTCAACGGGTCGCCTGCCAGAAGAAAGCTGAACAGCTTGGACTGACCGTCATCGATGAGTGTGTCGAGCCTGGAAAGTCAGGCACCACTATGGCCAACCGCATTTCATTCCAGCCGATGCTCGAACGTGTCCGACACCTCAAAGACATCGACTACATCATCGTCCACAAGCTCTCTCGGCTGTCGCGCAACCGTTACGACGACGCCGTCGTCATGGCCGACCTGCGCAAGCGAGGCGTTACCCTCATCAGCGCCAGCGAGTCCATCGATGAAACACCGGTGGGCCAGCTCATGCACGGCATTCTGGCCGCGTTCAATGAATACCGGTCACGGGAGGATGGCGCCGACATCACCTACAAGATGGGCGAGAAGGCCAAGAAGGGCGGCACAGTCAGCCGCGCCCCCTTGGGCTACACGAATTCCATCGACCGCTTCGAGGGCCGTGAAATCCGTGCCGTGGAAATCGACGAAGCACGCGCACCCCTCGTGAAGCTGGCCTTCGAGCTGTACGCGACCGGAGACTATACGCTGGCCGACCTCGCCGACGAGCTGGGTGACCGTGGTCTGTTCAGCCGACCGACCGCGCGGCGCCCCAGCCAAGCAGTCTCAGTCAGCAAGATCGCCCAAATGTTCCGCAACCGCTACTACCTCGGCTACGTGACATACAAGGGCCAAGAGTACGACGGACGCCACGAGGCGATCGTCGACGACGAGACTTTCGCCCAAGTACAGACCTTCGCAGCGCCGGCATGCCGGTCGACGGCATGGAGCCGGACTGGCGGCTTGACCGCGAAATCTATCGCCTCGATTTCCCCGCCCGTCCTTGGGTCGACCTGACCCATCCGGACACTGTTGTCGCGATCAAGGCATCCGGCATCGCCGCCGCCGACCGGATGTCCCTGGCCGACCTGACAGGTGACGATCGGGCGCTGACGACCGCAGTGGCGCAGTGGATCCGCGCACAGAGACTGGACGGCGGCACGCAACCGGCCGGACTGAGGTACCCGTCAAAATTCGGTTTCTCCGAGGGCGACTACTGCTATGCCGGCTTCATTGTCAAGCCCAACAGCGGCTGTGGGTGCACTGGTTCTGAGTTTTCAGTGACCGACCCTGACCTGGCCGAAGCCGTCAAGCGAACCGGCCAATCGATGGCCGGGTGCGGCTCCTGTGGGAGTGGTTCTCGGTGCCGGGATCCTGTATGGACGATACGGAAGGGATGGCGCTTATGCGGGGTGTGGGGCCGGTTGGTGGTCGGATCCGCGCATCCGCACGGCGACGATGATTCCGGAGGCTGCGGTGAGGGCGCCGACGGCGGCGACGGCTGTCGGGATGCCGTAGGCGTCCGCGAGGAGGCCGGAGAGCAGGGCCCCTACGGCGAATCCGCCGTCGCGCCAGAGCCGGTAGATCCCGACGGAGCGTGCCCGCCAGTGCGGGTGGGCGACGTCGCCGACGGCGGCGAGCAGGGTGGGGTAGACCATAGCGGTGCCGGCACCGAGGAGGATGGCGGCGGTGAGCCAGATCCCGAAGCCGGTGCCGAACGCGGTCATGCCCAGGGCGGCGGCCTGGATGAGCATGCCGCCCACGATCAGGGGCTTGCGGCCGATCCGGTCCGAGAGCGCCCCCGTGACCAGTTGGCCGGCTCCCCAGACGGCGGGGTAGACCGCGGCGAGGATGCCGATGCGTTCGATGGTGAGTCCGGCGGCGGCGAAGAGGACGGGGAACAGTCCCCAGGCCAGGCCGTCGTTGAGGTTGTTGACCAGACCGGCCTGGCTGACCGAGGACAGGGACTTGTCCCGGAAGCTGGTCAGGGTGAAAATTTCCCGGTTGCTCAGTTCCGCGTGGGCGTCCGCTTGCGTGGAGGCGTGGCTGGCGGCTTCGAGCCGGGCGTGGTGGCGGGTTTCCTTCACGGCGAGCACGGAGATTCCCAGGCCGAGGGCGATGTACGCGGCGCCGAGCAGGAACGGGCCCGGCCGGAGGCCGTAGGTCGCGGCGATGTAGCCGGTGGCCAGCGCGGTGGCGGCGACGCCGAGATAGCCTGCGGCTTCGTTCAGGCCCATGGCCATCCCGCGGCGGGAGGGGCCGACGAGGTCCATTTTCATGATCACGGTGGTGGACCAGGTCAGGCCCTGGCTGATGCCCAGAACGATGTTGGCCGCGACGATCCAGGCCCAGGAGGGTCCGAAGATCAGCATCAGCGGGATCGGCAGGGCGATGATCCAGCCGGCGACGAGCACGGGTTTGCGTCCGTACCGGTCCGAGAGGGTCCCGGCGAAGTAGTTCGTGGCCGCCTTGGCCAGGCCGAAGGCCAGGATATAGGTCAGGGCGGACGTGTACTGGTCCAGGTGGAAGACCTCCCCTGCCAGCAGGGGCAGGACGGTGCGTTCCTGGCCCAGGGTGCCGCCGACCAGGGCGTTGACCGCCACGAGGAGCATGAACTGGGCGAGGTTCTGGCGCAGACCGAGGCTAATCCCTGACTTCCGGCCGGCGGGATCGGTCCGGTGGGTTGATCCGGTGCTCATCGGCTTGTCTGAAGGGCTTTGCCGGTCGCGTTGGTCCAGTCGCCGGGTCCGCCGTCCAGGACGCTGATGCCGGTCCGGCCGCCGGCGGTGAGGATGCTGGCGGCGCTCATGGCTCGTTCGCCGTGTCCGCACATGACCAGCACGGGGCCGTCCGGGACCTCGGAGAGGTGCCCGGCCAGGGCGCCGAGTTCGATGTTGCGGGCGCCGGGGACGTGGCCTGCGGCGTATTCGCCGGCCTGCCGGATGTCCAGGATGGTTGCCTCCGGGGCGATGAGGTCCGCGGGGACCAGCGGGGCGGCAACCTCTGCATCGGGTGCGTCGGCGGCGGCGTTCCAAGCCGATAAGCCGCCGGCGAGTTCCCCGGCGAGGGCGTCGAAGCTGACTTTGGCGGCCTCCCAGGTGATGTCCTCCGGGTCCTGGTCCGGGGCGCGGACGATGATGACCGGCTTGCCGGGGTCAGCCAGCCAGCCCAACCAGGTGGCGAACACCGGGCGCAGCGTGTTGGACAGGGACCCGGGGATGTGGCCGGCGGCGAAGTCCGCCGGGGTGCGGACGTCGATAACCTGCGCGCCGTGATCCTGCAGTTCTCTGACACGGCCAGGCGTCAGGGCGGCCAGTGCCGGGGCGGCGCCGAGCACGGCGGGGCCTTGTTTGTTGATTTCCCCCAGGCGCAGGAAGTGGCCCGGGAAGGTGCCCAGGGAACCGAGCAGGGCCTCGACGAAGGCGTCTTCGCCGCTGACCTGCAGCAGCGGGTTGGTGGCCCGTTCCCTGCCGATGGTGCTGACGCGGTCCCCGCCGGCCGCGGCGGAGCAGAAGGAGCCGGCGCCGTGGGTGGGCCAGACGGGTGTCTCATCGGGCAGTTCCATCAGCCGCTGCAGCGAGTGGTACTGGGCCCGGGCGAGCGGGACCGTCCGGTCCGGGCTGACCAGATCGGTGCGGCCGGCGGTTCCGACCATCAGGGACCCGCCCGTGAAAACGCCGGCGATCCGCCCGTCGTCCAGGACCAGATAGGACAGGTGTTCCGGGGAATGCCCGGGTGTGGCCACCGCCTGCAGGGACAGTGCGCCGAGGCCGACCGTGTCGCCGTCCCGCAGACCCGTAAGGGCAAACCCGCGGGGGCCGACCTCGGGTGCCAGGATGGTCGCGCCGTCGCTCCCGGCCAGTTCCCGGACTCCGGAGATGAAATCGGCGTGGAGGTGGGTTTCGACGGCGTAGGCGATGCTCAACCCGAGGCGCCGCGCCTGTGCGCGGACGCCGCGGATGTCCCGCTCCGGGTCCATCACCAGGGCGCGGCCGTCACCGAGATCGAGGATATACGTCGAGTTGCCCAGTCCCTCGTCGATGACCGGAATCAGATCAAGTTTGGCCATGGCCGGATGCTCCTTCGGGGTGGACCGCCGGACAGCGGTACGCTGGTATTCCAGATAAACATGGAATAAACTATATTCCAGTATTACATGGAAATTTGGAGGATGTAGTGGGTGACCGGGGCAAGAAAGCCGCACTGTTCGATCAGTTCGCGCGGGTGGGCAAGGCGATGGGTAACGGCAAACGCCTGGAGCTGATCGACCTCCTTTCCCAGGGGGAGCGCAGCGTCGAAACTCTCGCTGCCGCCGCGGGCCTGGGGCTGAGCACGGCATCGGCCCACCTGCAGGCCCTGAAACAGGCGGGCCTGGTCACCACCCGCAAGGAGGGCACCCGGATCCACTACGACCTGGCCGGCGATGACGTCCTCCGGCTGTATGAGCTGGTCCGCACAGTGGCCAGGGAACGGGTGGCCGAAGTGGAAGAGCGGGGCAATGATTATCTCAGTGCCGGGCGCGCCGCGGAAGCGGATCTGGACGAGACGGCCCGGGAAATGACCCGGGAGGAACTTCTGGCCCGTGCCGCCGACGGCACGGTGACGGTCCTGGACGTCCGTCCCCCGGAAGAGTACCGCGCGGCGCACATTCCCGGTGCCGTCTCGATCCCGCTGGAACAGCTGGCCGAGCGGATCAGCGAGCTGCCCCCCGGGCGTGAAATCGTCGCCTACTGCCGCGGCGCGTACTGCGTGCTCGCCTACGAGGCCGTGGACCTGCTGCGCAGGGGCGGCCGCCCGGCGCGCCGGATGGCCGAGGGCATGCTCGAATGGCGCCTGGCGGAACTGCCGACCGACAAGAGCCTGGCCGCGTGAGTGCCGCGGGCCATCCGGGCCATTTAGGCGGCCCGGTGTACCTGGAACACAACGCCACGACACCGGTGGACCTGCGTGTGCTCGAGGCAATGGAGCCCTACCCGGGCCGGTGGTTCGGCAATCCCTCCAGCGACAACGCCTACGGCACCGAACCCCGCAACGCCCTGGCAGCGGCTCGGGCCCGGGTCGCCGCGCTGATCGGAGCGGGCCCTGAGACCACCGTGTTCACGGGGTCCGGATCGGAAGCTGACCAGCTCGCGATCCGCGGCGCGGTCCTGGCGGCAAAAGCAGCCCGGCCGCATGTGATCACCCAGGTCACGGAGCACCCTGCGGTGCTGGAGAACTGCAGGGCACTGGAGCGTCTGCACGGCGTGCGGGTGACCTATCTGCGGGTGGACGCCAAAGGCCTGGTCGATCCCGCGGGCCTGTCCGCGGCATTGACCCCGGACGCGGTGCTGGTGTCGATGATGGCCGCGAACAACGAAACGGTCGCCATCCAGCGCATCGCCGAACTCGCCCGGATCACCCGGGACCACGGGGCCTGATGCACTGCGATCCTGCCCAGGCCGCAGGAAAGATACCCCTGGACGTCGAAGAGCTCGGCGTGGACCTGCTCACCGTGGTCGGGCATAAAATGTATGCCCCCAAGGGCATCGCTGCCCTCTACATACGGAACGGCGTGAGGCTGGAACCAGTCATCTACGGCGGAAGACAGGAACACGGAATGCGCGCAGGCACAGAAAACGTCGCCCTCGCGGCAGGCCTGGGTGCGGCAGCGCAGCTCGCCGCTCGGGACCTCGGCAACGGCGCCCAACATCACCTGGCCTCCCTGCGGGACGACCTCCACGGCCGCCTCCTGAAAGGGCTTCCCGGCCGGATCACCCTGAACGGGCCGGCCGCGCGGCGGCTGCCGAACACCCTGAACATCAGCATCGAAGGCATCCACGGACACGAATTCCTCGCGGCTCTGCCCGGAATCGCGGCATCGACCGGCTCCGCGTGCCACAGCGGAAACCACACCCCCTCACCGGTCCTGACCGCCATGGGCATCGGCCAGGACCGGGCACTCGCCGCACTGAGGCTGACGCTGGGCCGCTGGAGCACGCCGAAGGACATTGAGATCGCAGCAGAACTGATCACGACGGCCGCCGCGGCGGCGAAGGACTGATCAGCTCTCTTCGTCGGCGCGAACCATGCAAGGACCGGACATGACAACCCTCATGATCATCAACGGCGCCGCGTACGGCCAGGACACCACCTACAACGCCCTTGGCCTCGCCGTCGCCTTGTCCAAAAGGGATGGAGTCACCGTGCAGGTCTTCCTGATGGGTGACGGGGTCACAGCCGCCATGGACGGCCAGAAAACACCCGACGGGTACTACAAGCTGGACAAAATGCTCTCCGCCGTGGCAGCACACGGCGGCCGGATCGGATGCTGCGGCACCTGCATGGACGCCCGCGGCATCACCGACGCACTCCTGACCGGCGCCGCGAAAAGATCCACCATGGAAGACCTAGCCGACTGGATCCTCGCAGCAGAGAAAGTCCTGGTCTTCTAACCGGACGAAAATCTCAGAGACAGCAGATGCCGCGCCAGTTCCCCCGGGTGCGCCCGCGGCCGGAAGCCAGGCCTTCCCGCTCCCAACCCCATCGTTCAAGCCGCTAAGGGCGCGCCGATAAATAAACAAGTCTAATTACGTTTTAGGTGAAAATGGTGTATGCCCGTTTCTGCTGAAACCGTCGAATCGCTGAGTGCAAAATTCGATACGATCATGCCCCACCTGGATGAGCGCTCCGCCCGCTTGGTCCTGGCCGCGGAGGCCCGCGCCTTGGGCCACGGCGGCATCGCCGCGGTGGCCAGGGCGAAGGACTGGCCGGCCAGGGCGGTCTTGCGGAAGATCCGCCACCAGCCTTCCTGCAGGTTCAGCGTTTCCCGCGCCGACCGGGATGAAGGCGTGGCGGTGACCACCACGATCTCCCCGTCCGGGTTGTCTTCCTCCACCGCGTGCAGGAACTGCTGGTACCCGGCGCTGTTCCGCGAGGATGCGGTCATCGTGACCTCGCGGCCATCGGAGGCCCGCAGCGCCCCGTAGACCCAGGTCTTCTCCGGCCCGCGGCTGTAATCGAGTTCGCTTTTGATCCGGTGCCCGTCCACGGACCAGGCCGGCGCCGGGGCAAAGGTGCGCGGGATCACCGGGCCGAGTTCATCGAGGCAGAGGACCGTCGAGCCCTCGGGCGGGCGGGTGTAGAGCTCGACGATCCGTGTCCTTTTGGGACGAAGTCCGGATCCTTGCTCCGGATCCAGGACCGGGTGTGCCGCCACCGGACCCCTTCGGCAAGCAGGATCCGCCGCACCTGGCTGCGGTGGACCTCAATACCGGCGGCGCGGGCGGCGTCGGTGAGGGTGTCCAGGGTCCACTCCGGCGCCCCGGTCTTCTCGGCGGCGGCCAGATCGCCCTGGCTGTCGCGGACGAGGCGGCCGGGCGGGGCCTGGCCGGCCAGGGCGATGATGCGGGAGCGCTCGTCCTCGCTCAGGCGGCGCGGGCGTCCGCTGATCGGCTTGTCGCCGAGCCCGTCCAGGCCTTCGGCATTAAAACGGTGCAGACGCTCCCGCACGGTCTTGGTGTGACAGCCCAGCTCCGCGGCGATGACACTGACGGGTTTGCCCGCCCAGCTGCCGGTAATCATACGGGCCCGGCGAATCCAATCGGCGGGAGCATGCCGGGCACCGGCCAGCATACGGATCTTACGTTCCTCGTCCGGATCACGCGGCGGACGGGCATACAAAGACGTGAACATAACGCTGCCCTCCGCTACCCATGATCCGCCGTCCCACACCGACGATCCATACCTCCTTTGAGGAATGCAGCACTAGGCCAGCTGAGCTAGGGCGGGGCTACTTGCCGAGGAGCCGGACGTGGTCCGGGGTCAGCTCGGAGAGCTTGCTGACACCCAGCAGGGCCATGGTGCGGGCCATGTCCTTTTCCAGGATCTGGATGGCACGGTCCACACCTGCGCGGCCGCCTGCCATCAGCCCGTAAAGGTAGGCGCGGCCAATCAGCGTGAAGTCGGCGCCCAGGGCAAGGGCTGCAATGATGTCCGCGCCGCTCATGATGCCGGTGTCCAGAATGATGGCGGCGTCGCTGTTGTCGGTCTTCAGCGCGGCAGAGACCTCCGGTAGCAGGTGGAACGGGATGGGCGCCCGGTCCAGCTGGCGGCCGCCGTGGTTGCTGAGTACCACGCCGTCGGCGCCATGGTCCACTACCTTGCGGGCGTCGTCAACGGTCTGGATGCCTTTGACCACCAGCTTCCCCTTCCACGTTTCGCGCAGCCAGTCCAGGTCATCGAACGTGAGTGTGGGATCAAACATCGAGTTGATGAGATCAGCCACGGTGCCGGTGTACCGCGACAGCGACGCGAAGGTCAGCGGCTCGTGGGTGAGGAAGTTGAACCACCAGGCCGGGCGGTAAGACGCATCCAGCACCGTCTTGATGGTCAGCGCCGGCGGGATGGTCATGCCGTTGCGGACGTCCCGCAGGCGGGCACCGGCGACGGCGGTATCGACCGTGACCATGAGCGTGTCATTGCCGGCTTTGGCAGCTCGCTCGATCAGTTCAAGCGAGCGGTCGCGGTCCGTCCACAGGTACAGCTGGAACCAGTTGCGGCCGTTCGGCGCGGCTGCGGCCACGTCTTCGATAGATGCCGTGCCCATGGTGGAGAGCGTGTAGGGGATGCGCGCGGCCTCGGCGGCCTGGGATCCCGCGTACTCGCCTTCGGACTGCATCATCCGGGTGAAGCCCGTGGGTGCGATGCCCACGGGCAGCCGTGAGGACTTGCCAAGAATGTCGGTGCTCAGATCAATGCTGGAAACGTCGCGCAGGATGCCCGGCCGGAATTCGATGTCGAGGAACGCCTGGCGGGCACGGCGCAGGGTGATCTCGGCCTCCGCTGCACCGTCGGTGTAGTCAAACGGGGCCTGGGGTGTGCGGCGCTTGGCCATGTCCCGCAGCTCCCAGATGGTGCTGGCCCGGCGGAGCTTGGAGGCCCGGCTGAACTCGGGCCTCTTGAACTGCATCAGCGGGGCCAGGTCCGAATACTTGGGGATGCGGCGCTTTAATGCTGGCGGCACAGCCGGTTTGGAGGATGCGGAGGCGGCGGCGCGATGCCCGGGTGGAGTGGGGGCCTCCGGCGCAGTGGGCGCCTCAGGGTTGGTTGGTTCAATGGCCTGCATCATGGCTGCCTCCCGGCGGGTATGACGGTGCTTGATTCTGTGGTCTAACCACACTCTAAAGCATGTGGTCCAACCACATCAACTAGGATGGCGATATGCGCACGCACCAACTTGTCCTGCAATGGATCGAGAAACAGCTCATTGACGGCCAGCTTACGGTAGGCGGGCGGCTCCCTGCTGAGCGCACCCTCGCCGAACAGCTGGAAGTATCCCGGACCTCGGTCCGTGAAGCCATCCGCATATTGGAAGCCATGGGGGTGGTTCGCGCAGGAGTGGGGTCAGGCCCGGACGCCGGCACGGTGGTGATCGCGGATCCGACGGCGGCGCTCGGCTCGGCGCTGCGGCTGCACGTTGCCACGCAGCACCTGCCGGTGGCGGACATCGTGGAAACGCGAGTGCTCCTCGAATCCTGGGCGGCCGCCCGCGCGCGTGCGGATTCCCCGGCGCTTGCCGAGGCCGCCGCGCTGCTGGAGCAGATGGACGCAGGCCCGGACACAGAGGATTTCCTGGCGCTGGACGTCCGCTTCCACCTGGCCCTGGCCGAGGCCGCCGGCAACGCCGTGGTCAGCGCCATGATGGGTTCCCTGCGCGAAGCCATCCAGGGTTACGCCGGCCGGCTCACGGCCAATTTGCCGGACTGGGATGCCACCGCCGCAAGACTCCGCTCAGAACACCGCGAGATTCTGGCGGCCATCAACAACAACGACGGCGTCCGTGCCGCCCTGCTGGTGGCGGACCACATCGAGGGGTACTACAAGGAAGCCGGACTGGGCTCCTGGTAGGACTTTGTTAGGTTTTGCTGTGGTGCCTTTTTGATCTTCGGGCGGGGCCGAATGAAGCTCAAGCATTAGGAAAAAGTTTCACAAATACCGTGTGGCACATGACATATGGAAAGACTGGCGGAGACATGTCACTGGGGAGCGGCCTGCGCCCGTCAACCCGGTGATTACCGCATGCGGGGCGGCGCCCCTGCATGCCACCATCTGCAAAGGAGCAGTAACTCATGAGACATTCGAGTTGCGCATAAGGAGATGGATACCCGGCCGCGACAGCGACCGGCGAAATCAGCACCGACAACAACGACGCACCCGCGTCTATCACGCGGGGACCAATAAGAACGCCCACAACACACCTTTTATTCGAATATATCTTCGAATAAGCATACTGCTAAGCACCGACAGAAGACCTATCGGCCGGTGGGGCTGGTCCTCCGGCCGGGCCGGGTTGCACGCCAGTGGGGACAGCTTTGAGCTGTGCGGAGGGCTCCACCTGACCCCAATGGGCACAACCCGGCGAAACGGCGCGCTTTACTGAGGGGACGTCGGGCGGCGGACCTTTGGCTGGGGGGCATGAGGAAGCCTCCGCGCGAATCCGGGGACTCAAGCGTGGAGGCTCCCGGCTCTCCAAGCTGGGGGGACTGGAGAGCCTCAACGAGTCAACCGGGGCCGGGCCGAACATTCAGGGCCCAGTACTCCTATAGCTGACCCTAGGTGACAAGTAGCTTGGCTGGTTTGACCTATACCAGGCTGACACCGCGGGGGGTGTCACGAAGAATCTCATCGACCGGGCACGCCAAGTGAACATGTGTCAGGTAACACCGACTGGGCGCCCTTTGCGTGACCTACTATAAGTTACGGGTTAAGTGACAGGTTGTGAATCGCTACTGGTCCGAATCTGGTTGTCACTTATACGGCCGTATAAATAACAAGGGAGAACTGCCGTGCTGGTCGGATACATGCGCGTCTCCTAAGCCGACGGATCCCAGAGCACCGACCTGCAACGCGACGCCCTGCTCGCGGCCGGCGTCGGGCCGGGTCAGTTGTATGAGGACAAGGCCTCCGGGAAAACGGATGACCGGCCGGAACTGGCCGCCTGCCTGAAAGCGCTCCGCGACAACGAAGACACCCTGATGGTCTGGAAACTGGACCGGCTCGGCCGGAACCTCCGGCACCTGGTCAACATCGTCCACGACCTGACCGACCGCGGCATCGGCCTGAAGGTCCTCACCGGCCAGGGCGCCGCCATCGACGCCACAACGGCCGCCGGGAAGCTGGTCTTCGGGATCTTCGCCGCCCTGGCCGGGTTTGAACGCGAACTGATCTCCGAACGCACCCTCGCAGGCCTCGCCTCCGCCCGCGCCCGCGGCCGCAACGGCGGACGCCCCTACAAAATGACGCCCGCGAAACTCCGCCTCGCCATGGCCTCCATGGGCAAGCCCGACACCAAAGTCAGCGCACTCTGCACGGAACTGGGCATCACCCGCCAGACCCTCTACCGGCACGTCTCCCCCACCGGGGAACTGCGCCCCGACGGGCAGAAGCTGCTGAACCGGAAATAGGGGGCGCTCCTGCGTGCCCCGCCATACTTCCTGTCCCGCCGGCGCTCAGCGGGGGCACGCATCCATACCGCGAACAGCCCCTTGTGCCCGCGTGCCTGTTCGCCGTTCTGGACCGGTGTCACCGGAGGTTCACCAGGAGAGTGAGTATGGCTCAGCCCACAGTGCAGCCGTGATCGTGACCGCCTTGAACCATGCCTGATACATCGCTTCCACGTCATCCGCGTCCAAGGCCTGTTCTGCAAGGAATGGCCGAATCGTTGCTGTCAAGGGAACGATGAAGGCGATGATGTAGCGCAGGTTGATCATGGAGGCCGGTGAACTCACGCCGTCGGTGAGGTTCTTCTTCGCTGCTGTGTGGCGGAGCGCGATCTCGTGTTGGTAGTCCAGCCACTGCTGATCGCGCTCCCGTGAACAAACATCCACGATCCACTGGGCGAATCTGGCCCGGACAGCTCCCAGGTAGTCCGGGTTCGCGGTCCCGTCCGCGCCGGCGAAACTTGCGATCAGGAAGTCATGGCTGCCAACGAATCCGTACCAGACATCGAGAATGCGATCGGCCTGAGGGCCAAGAATCTCCCCTGCGCGGCGCAATGCGGCCACGTCGTCGTCAGTCCATAGCACCGTCGACTCGAGCCGGGCGAGGTCTTCGAGGGACACCGGGGACGTCGCACTAGTCTTACTCCCAAATGTGTAGCCGGGAATCGAGGACATTTTTTACACCTTTCGCAGGCAACATCATCAAGGTATCCACCAGCAGCGCGCCCGTAAAGTGGCTCTTCAGAATTGAGAGTGTAGTTTCGGTCTGAAGCCGCCGGATTCCAGCAGTGATCTGGCGACATAGCTGGTGAGGTTACGGGGCTCTTCGTGGTTCGTGGGGAAAGTGGTTCCCGGGTGAGTGTCATGCCGCCGTCCGGACGGCACTTCTCAAGAGGATAACCGATTTGTAGTTGGCGGCGTTGCGATAGCCGCGCGCGGTGCGTTTGATGTTTTCTATCGCCGTGTTGTTGGCCTCGACCTTGGCCGTGGTGGCGCCGGTGATGACGAGTACTTCGATTTTCGGCCACCACCGGCAGATCGTGCGGTAGAGCCTGTTCGTCTCGGGCCTGCCGGCTGCTTTGGGTGTTGAGGGACATTTGCCCGGAATCCGGCGCTAGAACGCTCGGATCTGGCCGGCCGATATAAGGGGAGGGCCGACCCACGCGAAACTTCGGTACGTTCGGAGTTGGTCGGGTTCGAGCTGGGGACCTAACCAGGGCGAAGGCGAAGACGACTGTGAGCATGGTATCGGCGGTGCAGAGAGGTGCCTACGGGCAGTCCCGTCAAAGGATCCTTTACTGAGACAGGGGCCGATAGTCCCTACAAAAGGTGTCCACACACTGCATCGACGCACCTGACCCCAGCAGCCGGCCGTGCCAGCGGCGCCCATCCGGGTACGAGCCTTGCAGTGAACCCCGGGGGCCAGGAATGAGAACGTCCTGCCGGGGCCATCCGGACCGGCCACAGCCCCGGAAAACCGCTCGGGTACAGTGTTTGAATGGTTCGTGGACTTGCCGACATCGGGGCGGAGGGTGTTTTGCTTGCCGGCGCGGGGCGCGCCGTGTTGCTGCAGATCGCCCATCCTGCCATCGGTCATGCTATCGCTGAGCACAGCAACTTCTCCGAGCGCCCGTTGGACAGGCTCCGCAGCACGATGAGTTATGTCTACGCCGTGGTCTACGGCACCTCGGGCCAGGTGGCCGCCGTCAGGCGTGTCGTGAACCGGGCCCATGCCCGTGTCCTCCGCCAGCCGGACGCCACCTCGAGGGGGTACAACGCCTTCGACGCCGAAACCCAGCTCTGGGTAGTTGCAACCCTGTACGACACGATGGTCACGGTCCACGAGAAAATCCACGGTCCGCTCGAGGACGCCTCGGCCGATGTTGTCTACCGCGAATACGCCAGGATCGGCACTGCCCTGCAGTTGCCGGAGCAGATGTGGCCGGCTGACAGGGCGGCCTTCCGCGAATACTGGAACCGCACCCTGGCCGGACTGGAAGCCGACGAGGTCGCGGTGCGCGTCGCACGTGACCTGCTTTATCCCTCAGCCGGCCCGGCCGTAATGCGCATGGTCATGCCCCTGGCGCGCCTGATCACCGCAGGGCTCCTGCCGCGCCAGCTTCGGAAGGACTTCCGGCTGCCGTGGAACCGGCGGCACCGTCTGTGTTTCGAACGCACGATGAATCTTTTGGCCAGGGTTTATCCGCTGCTTCCGCAACGTCTCAGGCACTGGCCGAAGAACTATTACCTTGGCCAGCTCGCTCCAGCGTTGGGCACACCTAGCAAGGCCGGCGCCTTGCGGCCGCCCCGGAGGCAAGGGGCCGGCAGCCCAACGCCGATAACAGCGCATACGTCTCCCGGCCGTAACCAGGTGCAGCGCCCCGGCTACAGCAGGACGCACCCCTTCGCCCGGTCCTGCACGGCGGCAAGCTCCAGCCCGGTGGCGACGGGTCCGTCCCGGAAGTAGCGCGCGTACCCGGCGCCGGGGTCCTCCGCGGTCAGCGTCCATTCGCTGACTACCTGGTCGTAGGCGTCCAGGATCCTCGGGTCCTGGGCCGGGGATCAGTGCTCGTCGGCCAGTGCCTGCAGCAGATCCTCACGCGTGCAGCTGACCACTTCGTCGGGGCAGTGCGGCATCGCTGGACCTCCGGTCCTGGACCCGGCAGGCGCTGTGACCCATATCGTGACGGCCGGATCAGCCCAGGCAAGCCCGCGGCCGCGGGCGGCGCGGCCCACGGCTTCCAGTGCGTCGAAATAGCCCAGGCGATCCCCTGATGCCCTCGCCATCACGTACCGGCCGCACAAACGTTCATGCCGCCCTGTAACTGTGGAATAGCCGCGGCATCCTGTACGTTGCACCGGAGTCAGTCACCACACGAGAAAAGAGAACCAGCCACGTGGCAACCGATTACGACGAAGTCCGCTCCGACGTCAAGGAATCCCAGCAGAACTCCCTGCAGGCCCTGCAATCCGCGAACGCACCCGACGCCCGCAGCGTCGTCCTGGAACTCGACGAGGCCGACGGCCTGGACAGGGCCGGTACCCCGGGCGGCGAGTTCATCGCCGAGGAACTGACCGTCCAGGTCATCCCGCAGGCCGAGGACGAGTTCACCTGCTACTCCTGCTTCCTGGTCCGGCACCGGTCCCAGATTGCCCGGCGGAAGGGCGCCCACGCCTACTGCACCGACTGCGAAGGCTGAACCCGGCCCGCACCGGTCCCGGGATCCGTGGCGCGATGGACGATGATCTCCGGGCCGACGCCGGGGCCGGGTTCACGCGTCCTTCCCCGGAACAGGTCCGTGGGCGCCTTGCGCCGCTGCCGCCGGGCCCAATATGCAGACACGGGAAAGCCCCTCGGACGAGGGGCTTTCAGCGGGCAGGTCAGTCATTAGGTCGTGTTGGCCAGCGGTGATGCGCTCCCCCTTCCCGGACGCCTGACGCGCCCCTGCCGGACTTTGTACTGCAAGACATTAATATGCGGATCAGTGGCCCGTCCAGCGACACGCCACAGCCTTTGCGCCGGACGGGACGGATGCACGCCGCGGCTGTGGGCAGCTGTTGGAGCGCAGCGGAAACCAGGGTGCTGCTTCCAACGGATGTGACTTAAAGCGAACGAGCGGGCATGGTGTGCCCGCTCGTTCCTGGTGGCTGCCGCCTTTGGCATGACCGAAGGAGGTGCCCTGCACTGCGTCACCGACTCCGTCGACAACGAGGAACACGTCTTCAGGCCGCATCTGTGAACTTTAGGCACGAAAGCGCATACGTTGACCCGAACCTGTCAGCTTTGGGAACGGCGGCGTTACCCGCGATGACGCCCCGTGACCGTCCATGACAGAACCCGGTCATCGGGTCTTCGCGCTCTGTACTCTGAACCGATTGCCCACTACGCAGCCGGAGGAAACCCGATGACCATCACGACCGAAACAAGCCTCGACATCACGGCCGCAGACCGGGCGGCCCGCCTGGATGCCGCCGGGGATTTCTGGACGAAGCGGATCAGCTCCGATGCCGGGAACGCGCAGCTGACTTACTTGGCCAGCGGCACCGTCGAGGGCTCGGTGGCCACGCGGATCACCGCCGGCAGGCACGAGTTCCTTGTCGACGAGCCGGCGGGCTTGGCGGGGGACGATGCAGCGGCGAGCCCCGTGGAGTATGCCCTGGGCGCGCTGATCTCCTGCCAGGTCGTCGTCTACCGCCTCTACGCCCACCAGCTGGGGATCCCGTTCGACACGATCGCCATTGACGCCGAAGGCGATCTGGACGTGCGCGGCCTGTTCGGCGCGGACGAGACGGTACGCCCGGGCTTTACCGCGGTCCGGCTCACGATCAGGATCACCGGCCCGGGAACCCCTGAGCAGTATGAGGAACTGCGCCGCGTGGTCGATGCCCGGTGCCCGGTCCTGGACCTGTTCTCCAACACCACACCGGTTACCGCCGTCATCGCCGCCGGCTAGGACCCCCTGATCACGCGCAGCCAGGAATGACCGGGAACGTCGGAGGTCTGCGACGTCGGGCACGGGCCCCCGCCGGGCGCGGCGGCGGACGCCCGGACGGGCGTGAGCCTTGCGAGCATGTCAGGAAGCGGGAAACATCCCTTGGATCGGCAGGAGAATGTCAATTACCTTCAAGACGGTAGGTAGCGCGCTGACTCCACTCCGCAGTGTCTGAGCCAAACGAATCTGGCAGGCGAGGGACTTGCTGGGCTGGGCACGGTGCCGTGGTTGAGTCATGGCTCCAGCGTCATTGAACGGAGGCCTGGCGTGGGGGAAGGCTTCTATCCAGGGATGACCCGGGGGTTTAAAACGCGAAGGCCGGCGTGCGCCGGCCTTCGCTGGTTTTCCCTCAGCAAAAAGGAAATTTGTGGTGCGCGTCATCGCTGCAGATTGTTACAGCCCGTCGAGCCGGTGGTCTCGCCTGGGCAGGTCTACCGGGCCGGTTTCTTTCCCTGCGGTAAGCAGGCGCAGTTTCAGGATCTCCTCGGCGGCGCTGGCGCCCGGAGACACGAGGTCCCTCTGCAACTGCACGACCTGCGTCTCGGCCTCCTCCCCCAGCTTGGTGAAGAACTCCTCCGGATTCTGAATCTGGCTGTAGCGCGTCGGACTGGCTGACTTCAAGGCTTCCTGTGCCTGCCTGCCGTACCTGTTCATTCCGGTCCTCCTCCGGTGCTGCCCACAGAGCATCAAAGCTCAGCTGACCACCTACTTGCTTCTTGCGTCCTGCCATGCCCCCCTTACTGAAAAGATTTCAGTAAACCACAGTAGCCGGTTCCTTTGTATTACCTGTCATGGTGGACTGAATGCCTGGAGTGCAATCTGGTTGAAATATTCGTGTGCAGGCGCAATTTTGGTGCGTCCGCATTCCTGTCATTTCGAAGTGCACTGGCAGCATCAAGGACCGACAGCATTACTTTCAAAGACAGCAATGCCGTCAAATTTGGATCTTGCGCCCCGGCGCCAAGTTGCGTGACCCACCTTGAAACTGCTGCCCCTCGTTGTAGAGCCGTTCACGGCGCTCCACTTCCATGAGCACGGCTCGGGAGATGAACTCGGACCAACTGCGGTCCATTTCCTGGCCGCTGGTCCCTGTGTAGGCAGCCTTCGCGCGCTTCACGTCATCGCTGGCCATGTAAAACGTGACCTGTTTCGGCGCCGAGTCAAGCAGCGGCTCCTGGACCGCCGAGGTAGGTTTTGGCACAGTTTGCGCCGCATTGCCCTCGGTTGTGCCGGGGCTTCTGTTGGCCTTCACAAGGTTTTGAACGGAAACGCTTTCTGCTTGCCGACGGCGTGGGACGCTTATCGGTTGGCGGATTCTTTCAGTCATGATGCATTCCTTTCCTCGGCGGCTTCGAGGCGGGCAACGAGTTCATGGGCGATCTGATAAAGATCTTCTGCGACATTTCCGGCGGAGCGTGGCTGGCTCTGACCGGCTTCGGCGGTGCCTTTCAGCACCTCGTACCATTTCGGAGCGGCCTTGACCTGTTCTTCCAGTTCGTGGACCAGCACTCCCCTATCGCGCGCCGCCTGGGCCGGGGCTTCTGCGTGACGCACCATCCCCTTGAAGAGGACGTCATCTGTTCCGAAGGTTTTGGCGATGGCTTCACGCGTTGTCCGGTGTACATTGGTGGCCGTTGACGACGTGGCCGTGATGATCACGCCGAGTAGGTCGAGGTTTGGATTGACATCGATAACTGTGTCCAGACGTTTGGCGACTCCGATTAGGCCTTCACGGCCTGCCTTGTCCGTCTTTGTGGGAACAACTACGTAGGACGCCGCGCCAAGGGCTGCGACCTGCAGTGGCTCATTGCCGGGCGGACAGTCGATGAAGATGATGTCGTAGTTGGCGGCGATCGGTGAGAGCGACCGTGCAAGTGCCAGCTTTGCCTTGCTGCCATCTTTACTGCCCTGCGATACCAAGCCGGCTGCGGCCTGGTCGAGGTAGGACCCTCCAGGAATGACGTCCAGGTTGGGCCGGACGTCTTTCAGTGGCGCAAGCGCGGATCCGAACATAAGGCCCTGTGCGAGGGCGCTGCCATCGTCGTCAAGGTCACCATGCCTGTATCCAAGGTCAAGGCCGAGGTTACCTTGGGGATCCATGTCGATCAGCAGGACCCGCCACCCCGATGTTGCCAGGAGAGCGCCGACATTGGCTGTGAGCGTGGTTTTGAGTACCCCGCCCTTGCCGTTGACGAAGCCGCAGATTCGGTCCATGCCTGTCCGGTCAAACATTGTTGTCGCTGTCATAGCCTCTACCCTACTTTCATTACTGTCTTAGCTGTCTTTGAAAGCAACCGTGTCAAAGACTTTTTTACGGTCGTTACTGTCATTGCCAGTAATGCTGTCAACGCCAGCACTGCGGTCGAAGTCCTCGCTGGTGAAGTCATCGCCGCCAGTAAGCCCCAGCTCGTCGTCTGATGGGGGCCGGTACCGGTCGAGCTGGTGTCCCGGACTTCCTGTTCGGTTGCGGCGGCCTTGTGTTCTGCTCAGCAACATCGCCGAGGGCGGAGGCGTCCGCGTTCGATGGCCTCATGCACGAGGCCGGCGACGTCAGGCGTTACCCGCTTTGACCGCAATACCGGTTTTACTGTCAATGCAGGTATTGCGTTTATTGCCTGCATTACTGTCGAAGCCTTCGCTTTTGCGGATGACCGCACGCCACCTGCCACAGCATCTCCCAGTAAGAACTGGTTCATCATCTGAAGGAGGATCCAGGGGTCCTCCGGCTTCCTGTTCGGTTTCGGCGGGCGTGTCATCTGCTCGGCAGCATCGTCCACGGCGCCGAGACGGCGTGCCAGTGCTGTCAGGCCGGTCCCGGCGGTGATTGTCCATTATGCCAGCGTTCAATCATCTGGTAGCTGCTCATGGTGGCCAAGGCGGTTTCGACGGCAGTGCGCCCTGAGCCCGGTTGCCTTGGCAATGCCTGCGGTCGTGAGGGATAGGCGTCCGCGTTCGCCGGCCTCGTGCATGAGGCCGGCGACGTCAAGCGTTACCCGCTTTGACCGCAATACCGGTTTTACTGTCAATGCAGGTATTGCGTTTATTGCCTGCATTACTGTCAAAGCCTTCGGTGTTGCCGCTGCCCTCACGCCACCTGCCACAGCATCCCCAGTAAGACCGGTTCGTCGTCTGAGGGAGGGATCCAGTACCGGTCTGAGTCCGGGTCCTGGACTTCCTGTTCGGTCAAGGCTGATACCAGATGCCGGTCAAGCCATGCGTGCCAGGCCGCGCGTTGTTTGCGGTGGCGGGTAATCTGCTCGGCAGCATCGTCCAGAGCGCCGAGACGGCGTGCCAGTGCTGTCAGTCCGGTCCCGGCGGTGATTGTCCATTGTCCGTGCCGGCGTTCAATCATCTGGTAGCTGCTCATGGTGGCCAAGGCGGTTTCGACGGCGGTGCGGCTGAGCCCGGTTGCCTTGGCAATGCCTGCGGTCGTGGGGGAGAGGCGTCCGCGTTCGATGGCCTCGTACACGAGGGCAGCGACGTCCCCGAGGGCGCGGAAAACGGGCCTTATGCCGTGGATTTTTCCGCTGCGCCAGGACAGCTCCCGTGCGAGTTGTTCGAAGTGCTGGGGGAGCTGGATCACGTAGGCGTCGGCGTTGCGGCCGCGGGCGTCGGAAATTTTGGTCAGGATACCGTCCGAGGCGTGCTCGAGGGCAGGCAGCAGCCTGGAGATAGTGCCGTGGTGCTTGCCCATGGCGGTAGCGAAGGTGCGGCAGCCGACATCCAGCAGATCAGTCTCCATTGTCCGCATGTAGCCCAGCACTGCCCGGAGCAGGAGGCGAAGGCTCAGGCCCTCGCGGCCGTGTTCCTTCAGGCGGTGGTCCAGGACCGCGTAGAGGACATTTTCAAGGTCGTTCACGAGCTGGTGGACGCCGGCTTTGCTGGCGGTTCGAACGGCCCCCCCTGTGGGTTTTGGGGGGCTTGTGTCGTTAATACGGGCAGTCCTTCTGCCTGTTTGCCGGGGCTCCGGTTTTTGGGTCCAGGTGCAGGCGTTGGCCCACTCGGTGGGGAGCAGTCGTTCCTGCCGCCCGGTGCTGCCGTAGAGGGCAGCCAGGCCGGGGAACTGGCCGCGCAGCTCGCGGCGGACCTGCTCCAGGGTCCACCCGCAGGCGGCGAAGTGGTTCAGGACCGCCATGCGGGCCTCTGACGCACTGGCGAACCTGGCGGTGTCGTACAGGCCGGTACGGGCCAGCACGCGCAGAGGGGACTGGCTCCCGCCCAGGGGAAGCGCGCGGAAACCGTGCGCCGCCGTGGCGGCAGCCAGCTTGGCGGTGCGGGCTTTCAATGAGCGGATGCGTTGCAGCTCGGGCGCCAAGGCCCGCCGTAGCGCAGTGACAGTGGTGGCGGGGTTGCGGCGGCGCAGGATGTCGTAGGCGGCGGCCAGGGGAGTGGTCAGGATCTGGTGGCCGCCGGACTTATGCGCGGATCCCGGAACGCGGATACAGCCGTCGGTGACGTTCTGGTGCGGGCCGGGGTCAAGGCTCGGAGCCAGCAGGGTCAGGGCTTCCACAATTTCCCGTGCCTCCGGGGCGGTCATGCGCTCGGCCAGGGGGATGTAGAGGTGCCGGCCGCCGCTGGGGGAAACGTCGGCTACGTACCGGAGGCCGCAGTCTTCCAGCAGGCGGCCCAGGCGCGCGGCGTCCTCGTCCACGACGCCCTGCAGCGCCTTGGAGGTGTCCAAGTCAAGGCAGAGCGTGGCCACGGACCCGTCCGCCCCATGAATGAGGACGGCCGCGGGTTTTGCCGGCAGCGCAGCGGTGATCCGCGGCAGGTTGTGCGGCCGCGGGTACTGGAACCGCCCGCCAATCCACCGGCCCGGGCGGTAGGACGGCGCCCCGGCAATCAAGGGGGCAAGAGCCCATGCCAGGTCCGGCGTGACTGGACACGCCGTCTGAGGGGCGTCAGATGTTGACGCAGCTAGACGTGGCTGTACGATAGACAGCAGTTACTCCTCTCCGGAGGGTACACAAAAGGACACCTACTCGTAGGTGTTCAGAAAAGTTCAGATCACCGATCCGCCAAGATGTGGATCTGAACGACATACTTTTGAAGGCCCGCTTTCGCGGGCCTTCAGTTTTTAACTGGCCTTAGCGATAGGCAAAGTCTCCTGGCCCCTTAAACGGTCAAAGTCGATGGTCTTCAGGTGGGCATGAACAAGACGCGCGATGAGGTCGCTGCGGCTTTCCTTGGTGGCGTCCACGACGGCTGCCAGTTTTTCAGCATCCGACATGGGCAAGCGGGCTGTGATTACGTGGCGTTCGCCTTTGCTGCGCTGTGCCATTTTCCCTCCCAGGACCGAAGTTACATCTCATACACAACATGAATCAGATTCCGTTAAGTGGGAAGAGGGTCGGCGTGTCGCCGAGAGGACTGCCATTGGAGCGGCTGCAGGTGTCTCGCTATGTTGCTCGTGGTGCACTGGCCCAGATTCACTAGTAGGCCCTCCACCCTCTCTGTGACAAGCACATTTTTTGGAAGCTTGGTACGGTTACCCCTTGCTAAGGCGCGTCTGGCGCTGGTTTCTATAGTACACATTACTGAAATTTTTTCAGTTGATTACCGGAGTCTTGAGAATGGAACAGTCCAAACTGACCGTGGATGTCATCGAGGCGCTGAACCTGCCGCCCTACCCCTCGTTGAGCGACCTGGTGGTTGCGGTGGAAAAGAAGTATGGCAAGAGCCTGGTCTTCGAGGAGGGCTCAGCGGACAGCCTGGGGGAGGGTGTCACCGGTCACTGGATTGACACTCCCGACCATGGCATCGTTCGTTACCTTCGGGGCGCCAAGGCCTGGAGCGTTCACGTTGTGCTGCACGAAGTGAGCCACATCCTCTTGGGCCACAAGGGAAAGCCTCTGGACGGACTGATCGCAGGGTCCTTCTTCTCCGGCATTGGTAAGCGGAACGGTGTCAGCTGGATGTGCCGCGCAGTGGACGTTCCTCTGGATGAGGCTGAGGCCGCAGCGGAGAATTTGGCCTTCGGCCTGGCGCAGGTTTTGCATGCCACCCCTGCTAAGGAGGCCACGAAGGCCGAACGGGTGTTCGGGCTATGATCGCTGCCGCTTTCTGGATCTTGACAACGGTATTTGCCGTTCGCCTCTATTTTGTCGCCCGCTGGGGATCCTCAACAGCGTTTGTTGGTGCGATAGGAATTGGTGTTCTCGGCCTCTTTGCTACCGGCGTCGTCGTGCCCGAAGGAACCCTTGATGCTGCTCTTGGTGGGGTCAACTTCCTGCACCTGATTCGTAATCTGTGTGTCACGAGCGCCATCTGGCTAGTGCGTGAGGGAATCTTCGCTGCCTACTCTCCGGATGAGAGCTACCGCTCCCGCTTCAGCCACCGCCCCGTTGCGGCCGGCCTCGGAGCTGGCGCCATCACCGTCCCATTCTTGTTTCAGCATTTTGTTCCGACTTCTTCCAGGTTCGTGCCGGAAAATGTCCAGCAGCTGTCGATCTTCATCTATGCCAGCGTCTACATGGGCATTTTGGCGTTATTGGCCGTATCTGTCCTGCGTATTTGCCTCCGTCCTCAGGAAAGCCTGCCCGTCCGCGTGAGCTCCCGGGTGGTCGCAGCCGGCATGGCGCTGGTTGTCCTCGCCTCTGTCGAAGAAATCGCATACATGACCGCCTTACACAACGACGTGGGCAGTTTTTCTCTCCAACAGGTTCTGTACATCCTGTTCACTCCGCTGTTTTACGGCGGGGTTTTGCTCACGTCCCTGGGCCTGGGCATCCCGCCAGCAGTTAAAGCGTGGCGTCGGCTGCAGCTCTGGGACCGGGCCGCCTTGGCATTTCTCACGGCTACCTTGGGAAGGGCTTACTGGAGCATGTCGTTTGTAGCCTGGTTGGTGAGCATAGCGAGCAGCTTCTTTGCCGAGCGTCCCTCTTCGCGTCTGTACGAATACGTCATCCGTTCCAGCGACCATAAGGTCGCGCTGTCCGGGCAACCCACACCCATGCTCGCCGGCCGCGTCCTTGAAGCGGTCCAAGCACGATTTGATGGCGGCATCGGCTCGCTGGAATCGGTCCTCCCAGTGAAGGAAGTACGTTGACAGCAGCAACCCCAACTCTGACTGCAAAGAGGTCATCCACAGCAGTCGGCCGTCTCGCGAGGACCGCGACCGAAATCGCGCAGCCACCCCTCGTGCTGTCCCTTCTGCTGATTCTGGCTTCGCTTCTCGGTGACCAGTGGTCAGTCTCCATCTGGTCCGGCGTTATTGCGGCCCTCTTCATCTGTCTGGTGCCCTTCGCGGTTGTCCTCATCCTGGCCAGAAGGGGCCAGCTGACCGACCACCATGTGGGAGACAAGAAACAGCGGCGCCCCGTCATGCTGTGGACCCTGGGCTCAGCTCTGCTTGGCTGCGCAATCCTCTCGGTCATCGGCGCACCACAGCCTGTCTGGGGACTCATTGGCGGGATTTTGTGCGGGATCGTAGCCCTCATCCTGATCAGTCCAATATGGAAACTATCGGGCCATGCCCTGACTTTGGGCGGCGCGACAGCGTCTGCTGTTCTAATGTTCGGCTGGCTCGGGCTGCCGTTCGTTGTGGCTGCTCCGCTTGTCTGCTGGTCCAGGGTCTATCTCCGGGACCACTCAGCCCCCCAGGTCATAGCCGGTTTCATAGCCGGCATAGTCGCTTTTGGGGCCTCATATACTTTCATTGTTGGCTGACTGCTCACGTGGTACTCCGCAAAGCCGCCCAGGCCCGGCAATTGGTCTCAACGGAAACAAATAGGAGGGCTGTGAATTCGTTACCACCGGCAGAACGCTGCCCACGGAGCGTGGCCCTCGTCGGCCGAGAGCAGGATTGCGCGTGAATTCAAATGACGACCCCATAGATCCGCGAAGCGATAAAGAGGTTCTTGCCTCAAGACTCCAGCTTCTCCTAGATATCGTTCACGCCAAAGACGCTGGCAGTTTTACCTACGAAGATGTCCGCCAGGGACTGGCGGAGCGGGGAATCAACCTTACGAGAACCCGATGGCATCGGCTGCTCGCTGGCTCTCCGGATAACCGCTGGGACCCGGAACTGTTGAGGGCGCTGGCGTACTTTTTCGACGTGGACGAGAATTACCTGCTTCAGCGCAGCGGCCCGATTCCGGAACGGGTCGAGGCTGAACTCCGGCTGATAGAGGCATACCGCATTGCCGAGGTCGAGCACTTCGCAGCCCGGGTTCTGGGAGAAGTTAACGTGGACGCACTGCGGGCAGTAACTCAAGCCCTGCGAAACCTTCCGCCCCGACCAGACAAGCAACGCCCATCGGACTGAAAAACATTCACTATTGAAATTTCTTCAGTAGACTCTGGAGCGTGACATGCTTCAGGCGCCCTATAACGGCCTGACCGTGCACAGCGTGTGGCATCACGGGCTGTAGCCCCTCCAACAGTTTTTGGGGGTGGCAGGGGCTACAGCTCCCGCTGCGGGCAACGCGCGATGGCCCATCACTGAAAAATTTTCAATACTGAAATATTTTCAGTAGACTCTGGAACATGACATGCTGCAGGCGGAACCCTAAACAGCCGGAGTCACCTGCCCTGGACGTAGCTGAGGTACTGGTGTGCCAGTTCCCGGATTCTGGCCGGCTGCGCGGTGTAGGTGACGTCTTTGCCGTGGCGCATGCCGGCCGGGGGATCGGTCTGCACCAGCCCCGCCGTGGCGAGGGAGTCCAGGTGCCGGTTCAGGCTCGGGCGGCTGATGGCCATAACGGACTGCAACCGGCCGATGACCGACGGGCCCAGAAGCGACAGGTGGCGCAGGATGGCGGCCTGGGCCCTGTTGCCCATGAAGCTGATGGCAGCCTCGACCTGCGAGGGGAGTTCTGGTCGGATGAGGCTGGACATGGATCTATCCTGCCTGATGCCCGGGAAAACACAGCCTCTCTTCTTGTCCTTCTCTATTGCTAACCAAGAGAGTTTCCGGGATGAACCGGGGGCCGGTTTGAAGCCAAAGGGACTCCTGGGGGGCGCGGCAGTTCTGGTCCCGGCGGTCTTGTGCGGGCTGATCCTTCCTATCGTCATGCTCTTCGTTCCACCTCCGGCAACGGCCGGCTGCGGCCCCACGGTGTCCGTCATCATTGACGGTGATACCAGGGTGGACGGCTACACCGGGGAGCAGCTCCAGAACGCTGCAGCAATCATGAACGCCGGCAAGACACTGAATCTGCCGGCACGGGGCCAGATGATCAGCGTCATGGTCTCCCTGGGCGAATCCGCGCTGACGGTACTGGATCACGGTGACGGGGCGGGCCCTGATTCCCGGGGGTTGTTCCAGCAGCGCGACAACGGCGCGTGGGGCTCCTACGCAGACCGCATGGACCCCATCATCAGCGCCACGAACTTCATCAAGGCCCTGCAGGGTATCGCTGGCTGGGAGCTGTTGGAACCGACCGTTGCCGGTAACAAGGTCCAGCGCAACTCCGACCCGTATCACTACCAGAAGTACTGGCCCGAGGCCGTCAAAATCGTTCAGGCGCTCTCGAACTCGAAGTTCTCCCTGCAAGGCAGCGGCTGCGCCATCCCCGGACAGCCCGGCGCGGGGAATGACTACCCGTGGAAAAACTCGCCCACCTGGTTGCAGGCCGGCGCGAACACAGCCAGCACCTCACCGCTGGGCATGTACCACCGCGAGTGCGTGGACTTCGCCCTGTGGCGGGTGAACCAACAGATGGGCTCCACGGGCGCGCCGTTCAAGTTCCTCAACGGCACCTTCCGCCCGGACGGGCAGGGCCTTGGCTCGGCCCTGACGTGGAAGGCCGGCTGGGACGCCAAGGGCTGGCCCACCGGCGGCACACCCCGTGTCGGTGCGGTGGTCTGGTACGCGCCAGGGGCCGGCGGAGCGGACCCGAGCTTCGGCCACGTCGCGGTGGTCAAGGAAGTCAACACTCACGGGACCTATGTCGAAGAGGGCTACAACGGCAACCCGGCCCCGGATGACCACAGCTACTACACCCGGACAGTGGCCAACACTGTCCCCTCCGCTTTCCTGTACCTGCCCACCCAAGAGGAGAAGAAGTGAAAAAGCCCTTGACCCTGCTCGCCGTGGCGCTGCTCTGCGTTTCCTGCGCACCGGCCGCGAACACGACGCCGGCACCGGCGGCATCAACCAGCCAGCCCACAGCGTCCGCGCCGGTCTCACTGAGCGCCAACAGCGGACCCCAGGCGCCCGGGGGCACCATCCCGGCCACGACCGGCATCAGCTGGGATCAGGCCAGCAAAGACAAGGCCGTGGACGCCGCCGGGAAGGCCATGGCGGACTTCGCCCGCCCCGCGCTGGAGGAAAAGCAGTGGGCCAACGACCTGGCCCGCTGGCTGACCCCGCAGGCGACTGCCGATTACTCGGCAGTGGACCCGGCCAACATCCCGGTAAGCCGCGTCACCGGCCCCGCCACGCTGAACGTCGATGACGCCAACGGCTTCGGCGTCATGGCAGCGGTCCCCACCGATGCCGGGCCCTACACGGTGCAGCTGCTCCGCACGGGCAAGGACGCCCCGTGGAAGGTCAACCGGCTCACCCCGCCGTCGCCCTAAGCGCCGCACCTCCATCTCACACACGTAAGGAAGAAGCTCATGGGTACTACACCAACGCAAGTTCTGGCCTTTCCCAACATCCGGGCCATCGTCCGCGACAACGGCACCGCCGAGGTCGTCGTCGCGGGGAACTCCCGCGTCGTCCCTGCCGGGGACACCGTGCAGGAACTGCGCAACAACGCTCTGGCTCTCATCGTGGGCGAGGCGCAGACCCTGAAGCGCCCCGTCAGGGTCCGGATCGAGGATCCCGAAGGCAACGGTGAACTCATCGTCCACCCGGATAACAAGATCGAATCCGTCTCCTATGACCCCCGGCAGGCCCGCCGCCGGGCAGAAGCCCCCGAAACCACGCCTAAGACAGTCGTCCCGGCGATCATAGAGACCGTCCCCGCACCGGAGCCCGCGGCCACACCAGCAGCGCCCGCGACAGTTCCTGCCCCTCCAGCACCGGTGGGCGCCCAGCCGTGGCCACACGCCCACGTCGCTGCCGATACCGTTCCGGTGCCGGCCAACCCGGAACCGCAGACGGCCGACGCCCTCACCGAGGAAGCGGCGCCGACGCGGCGCAGCTTGAAGGAAACCTCGTTCCTGGTCAGCGCCCCGGTACTGGAACCGGCCACCCAGGGCTGGCGCGGAACACTCACCCGCCTGGGACTGCGGATGGACCCCTCAGAGGAAGAACTCACCGAACGTGAGGACGTCCGCACGGTCAGCCAGCACTGGCCCGGCCCCCGCACCATTGCCGTGGTCAACCGCAAGGGCGGGGCGAACAAGACCCCCACCGTGGTGATGCTCTCGGCCATCCTCGCCCGCTACAGCGGGGCCGCCACCGTCGCCTGGGACAACAACGAATCCCAGGGAACCCTGGGCTGGCGGACGGAAAAGGGCGCCCACGACCGGTCCGTCCTGGACCTGATCGACGCCTCCACCGAACTGCTCTCACCGGCAACGAACGCCGCCGAAATCGCCAAGTTCGTTCACCACCAGACCGCCGACAAATTCGACGTCCTGCGCTCGGACGAAAACGAAGAAGGCGACCACGAAGTCACCGCCGAGGAAGTCGACATCGCCCACCAGGTCCTCACCCGCTACTACCGGCTCGTCGTCATGGACTCCGGCAACACCGCCCGGGCCGCGAACTGGCGGCGGATGATCGACCACACCAACCAGCTCGTCGTCCCCGTCACCGCCATCGAGGACCGCGCCGAAGCCGCACGTCTGACCCTGCAGACACTCGAATCCCGCGGCGGCCACGACGCCGAACTGGCCCGGGGCGCCGTCGTCATCGTCTCTGAATCCACCGACACCAAACGCAGCATGAGCGGCGAGGCCCTGAAACGGGCCAAAGCCGAAGCGCAGCGGATCGCTGACGGCTTCGCACCGTTCGTGAGGGCCGTCGTCCGGATTCCTTACGATCCGGCCCTGGTCAACGGACCCATCCGCTACGAAGCCCTCCAGCCCGCAACCCAGCGTGCATGGCTCGCCGCCGCGGCCGCCGTCGCCGCCGGCTTCTAAGCCACTCAGCACCGGAGTTTGAAAGGAGGAAATCGTGCAACAGTCCCTGAACCCCTGGATCACCCACCCGGTCCCCGCCGACGGCGCGGACACGGCATCCTCAGATACGTATGCGCCGCCGGCGGCAGTGATCAGTGAACCACTGAGGGGAATGGTCGAACCGGACGCCGCAGACCGCCTGGGCCGCCGCACCGTCGCCGGCTCCGCAGCCCTGTGGGTCACCGGCACCCACGGTGGAGCCGGCGAAAGCAGAATCGCGGACCTCCTTCACGGGGCACGCATCACCGATCACTGCTGGCCCGTTCTCCAGGACGGCAGCAAGCCCCGGGTGCTGCTGGTCTGCCGCGCAGACATGCGCGGCCTGACAGCTGCACAGAGCGCCCTGACGCAGTGGGTATCAGGGGCGACACCCGCGGTTGATCTGCTCGGTCTCGCCGTCCTGGCGGACGCGCCGGGGAAGACTCCCAAACCCTTGCGTGACTTCACCGCCATCGTCGGCGGGGGAGCGCCCCGGCTCTGGACCCTGCCCTGGGTCGAGGCCTGGCGGCACGGGGACGCCACAACCCCGCCGGCCCGCGAGTACCGGCGCTTCATCACTGACCTGGCCGTCCTGGCTACCGACACCACACCCGGCACCACCAACTGAAAGGTCTCACCATGAACCCCTTCGCCGTATTTGACGGAAGCGTCATCCCCAACCCCACCCCTGTCGTTCCGGCACAGGCAGGCGGCCTGCTCACGCTCCTGAACTGGGCCTCCGGCATCGGCCTGGTCCTGGGCGTCCTGGGCGTGATCATCGTCGGGATCGGCATGGTCATCCAGCTCCAGCGCGGCGAAGGAGCCCAGGCCATCGGCAAGCTCGGCTGGGTCCTGATGGGCTGCATCATCATCACCGGTGCCGCCGGCATCGTCCGCGCCTTCGTCTAAGCCAGCACCAACAACGGGAGGTTCACCATGAGCCAGTCAACAGAGAGCACCACCGAAAGCAATCCGTTCACCAAACCCGGGTTCATCATTGCTGCCGCGCTGGTGGTCGCGCTGATCGCAGCAGCCCTCGTCATCTTCCTGCTCCCCGAAGGTCAGGACAACGCCCAGCCTGCTCCCACCTCATCGGCCGCCAGCGGTGCGGCAACGCCCGCGAAGTCCGCCGACGCGACCGGGAAAAGCGTTTGCGGTCTCCCTTCAACGTCCGAGACGGCGCTGGGGGCGGCACCGAAGTCAACGTGGACGCTGATCGATAAAATGGCCGCCCCCACCGATCCCAAAACCTTCGGGCCCGGAGTAATCGACGAGGACGGCTTCCGGTCATGTTTCGCACACTCCCCAACGGGGGCCCTCTATGCGGCTGCCAATATGGTTGCCCTTGGCTCCGCCAAGTCACAAGCTCTCAACGCCAAGTTGACGGACCGGCTGCTCGTAAAAGGACCGGGCCGGGATATAGCGATGAAGGACTCGGCGACCATGGCTCCCTCCACGGGAGCCGACACCACCGTCCAAATCTGCGGCTTCCTAGTCAAGTCCTACACCCCGGCCGAAGCCGACGTTGATCTGGCGTTCGAAACCAAGAACGGGGCATTGGCGCACACCGTGCTTCCGCTCCGGTGGATTGACGGGGACTGGAAGGCCAAAGTCTCCGATGATGGACACCTGATCAATGACATCACCCAAGTCAGTGACTTGAGCGCCTTCATCGCGTGGTCAGGGGTCTGACATGGCCGAGTGCAACATCATCGACGTTGGGTGCCAGACCGGTAACGCCCTTTCCGGGGTGGTCAACGACGCGATCGGGAATCTGGCGAAATCCATCATGGAGGGCATGAGCCAGATGGTGACAACACTGTCTACCTTCTGGGTGTCCATGCCCACGGTGAACCTGGCCAGTGTGGACGGAACGACGCCAAGCCCCGTCGTCTCCATGGTGAACAGCGAATTGATGGTCTGGACTCTGACGCTGGCGGTCCTCGCCGTCATTCTCGGTGGAATCAGGATGATCTGGGAACAACGCGGAGCACCACTGAAGGATTTACTGCGATCCCTCATCACGCTGGCTTTAGTCTCGGGGCTTGGTCTGGGTGTCATCTCGATCCTTGTGATCGCAGCAGATGCCTTTTCCGCCGCGATCATCGAGCATTCCACCGACGGTAAGGGCTTTGCCGAGGCGATGAACATCCTCGTGTTGACCAATCAGACGGGTGTCGGCGTGTTTATCCTCATCGTTCTGGGATTGATCGGTCTGATTGCCTCCCTCGTCCAGGTCGTCCTGATGGTGGTCCGCAGCGGCATGTTGGTGATCCTGGCGGGCATCCTGCCCACCACGGCAGCTTTCACGAACACAGAGATGGGAAAGCAGTGGTTCCAAAAAGCAGTTGGCTGGACTATCGCTTTCATCCTCTACAAACCAGCTGCGGCCATTGTCTACTCGGTCGCATTCCTCCTCATGGGACACACCAGCGGGAAGGACTCCTTGATCGGCTCCATCACTGGTTTCACGCTGATGCTCGTTGCCCTGTTCGCTTTGCCGGCGCTGATGCGGTTCGTGACGCCCATGGTCGGTGCCGTCGCCTCCGGCGGGGGCGCCGGGGCAGGCGCTGCCGTTGGGGCCATGGCCACAGGTGCAGTGTCCCTGGGCCGCAGTGGCAGCGGCAAAGGCAATGCCGCACCGACACCGGCGAGCACGCAAAGCAACCAATCCGGTTCAGCTCCGAAGGGCAGCAACGGAACACCTGGTCCCAAGGGAGGCGGCGGCCAGCCGACCCCCGGGGCTACCGGACCGGGCGGGGCAGCCAGCGCCGCCACGGCCGGCGCAGCAGGAAGCACCACCGGCGCCGGGGCAGGAGCTGCTGCCGGCAGCGCAGGCGCCGCGTCGGGTGCGGCGACAGCTGCCGGCCCGGCTGGCATGGCCGTCGCCGCCGGAGCACAAGCAGCGTCCAGGGTTTCTCAGGCCGCACAACAGACCGCGCAGGATTCAACCGGTCAATCAGCGACAACGGAGGGCCCCAGTGGCAGCAATTAATACCGAATACAAGGAACCGTCCTACGGCAACTGGCGTGTCCCGCGCTCAGCGGGCCTGGGTAACCTCGGCGCGATCGGCACGGGCCTTGTCATGGCCGGGTTGTTGGCCGGCATCATCAGCTTCGCGATCTGGGGCCTGTTCCCGGGCCTGGCTGTTCTGGCCGTGGCCGGGGCCAGCGCGCTGTTGCTGACGGTCAAGGACAAGCACGGCCAGTCCGTTGTTGACCGGTTCGGGACACGGATGAGCTTCCGGCTCTCCAGGTCTTCCGGAACGAATCTCTACCGTTCCGGCCCCCTCGGTGTGACGGCGTGGGGCCTGTATCAGCTGCCCGGTCTGGCTGCGAAGTCGACCCTGTACGAGTTCACCGACTCCTACAAGCGGCCCTTCGCCCTCCTGCATGTACCGGCCACCAGCCACTTCACGGTGATTTTCTCCACCGAACCCGACGGTGCGTCCCTGGTGGACCCGGAACAGGTCGATGCGTGGGTGGCGAACTGGGGCGGCTGGCTCGCCGGCCTCGGGGACGAAGCGGGCCTGGACGCCGCCGCGGTGACGGTGGAGACCGCCCCGGACTCCGGCTACCGGCTCCGCAATGAGGTCATGATGAACATCGACCCGGACGCCCCGGATTTTGCCAGGAACGTCCTCACCGAGGTCGTGAAAACGTACCCGGAAGGATCGGCCACGGTCCGGGCCTGGGTGTCCCTGACGTTCAACGCCTCCCTCCGCGCAGGGTCGAAGAAGCGCACCCCGGAAGATGTTGCCCGTGACCTCGCGTCCCGGATCCCGGGCCTGTCGGCCCGGCTGCAGTCCACCGGCGCCGGGATCGCCCGTCCGATGTCCGCGCAGGAACTCTGCGAGGTCATCCGGATCGCCTACGACCCGCCCGCTGCCCTGATCATCGACGAAGCGCACGCCGCCGGCTCCCCGGTGTCCCTGACCTGGGGCGAAGTCGGCCCCACCGCGACGCAGGCCAGCTGGGATGACTACCGGCACGACAGCGCCTTCTCAGCCTCCTGGACCATGACAGGTGCCCCGCGCGGGTCGGTAAACTCCTCGGTCCTGTCCCGGCTGCTGGCCCCGCACGGGGACATCGACCGGAAGCGGATCTCCCTGCTGTACCGCCCGATGGATTCCGCCCGGGCTGCCGCCGTGGTGGAGCGGGACCAGAACAACGCCAACGTCCGCATCACCTCCGGGACACGGCCCTCCGCCCGTGCCCTGGTCGATGCCCGCTCCGCCGCGCAGACCGCGCAGGAGGAAGCCCAAGGCGCCGGACTGGTGAACTTCGGGATGGTCGTCACGGCCACCGTGACCGACAAGGAACGCCTTCCCGATGCCGTGGCAGCCATTGAACAGACCTCCGGGACCGCCCGGGTGCTGCTGCGCCGCGCCTACGGCTCGCAGGACACTGCGTTCGCGGCCTCCCTGCCCCTTGGTTTGGTGTTGCCCCAGCACAGCATGGTGCCCTCCGAAATCAAGGACGCCCTCTAATGGCCTGCATGCAACTCTTCACCCGCCCTGCCAAGACGGCTGCAGCACCGGTCAAGGCCACGCCGAAGAAGAAAACTGAGAAGGAGCTACGCCAGGCCGGGCCGGCTGCCCGCGGCTGGACCGGGCGTGGCGGCGGGATGGCCGCCCTCGTCCCGTCCGTGACGGAGTACCGGGGAACCACGGTCCAGGTCTGCGGGCTGTGGCCTTTTTCCTCCGGGGCGTCCTCGCCCATGATCGGCGTCCCGCTCGGACGCCATGAGGAAACCCAGGCCACGGTCTGCTGCGACCCGATCAGCTGGTTCCAACGCGCACGCCTGATTTCCAACCCGTCCGCGTTCATCCTGGGCAAACCCGGGCTGGGGAAGTCCACCGTGGTGCGCCGGATGTTCATCGGTCTCTCCGCTCAAGGCGTCCACCCCCTGATCCTGGGGGACCTGAAAGGCGAGCACGTCAAAGCGGTCCAGGCACTCGGCGGCCAGGTCATCAAGCTCGGCCGCGGCGTCGGCTACCTGAACATCCTCGATCCCGGCCAGGCCGTCGAAGCGGCGCAGCTGCTCGAGGACAGCGGCCACCATGAGGACGCCGCCCGGGTCCGCGCCGACGCGCACGGCCGCCGCCTGACCATGGTCGTCTCCCTCGTCACGATCAGCCGGAACAACCCGCCCACCGACCAGGAACAAACCATCCTGGACCGCGCCCTGCGCGTCCTCGATGACACCTTCGACGGTGTCCCTGTCCTGAAGGACCTGTTGGACGTGATCATCTCCGCCCCCGATGAACTGCGGCAGGTCGCCCTGGACCGCGGCGACATGACCGTCTACCTGCAGGAAACCCGGGCACTGGAAGCAACGCTGCTCGGCCTGACCGGAGGCGGGAAGCTCGGAGAAATCTTCGCCCGGCACACCACCAACCCCATGATGCGCGACCGCGCAGTGGTCTTCGATGTCTCCAGCATCGACGAAACCGAAACCGACCTCCAGGCAGCAATCCTGCTCGCGTGCTGGTCCTACGGGTTCGGGACCGTCAACGTCGCCAACGCCCTCGCCGACGCAGGACTGGAACCGCGCCGGAACTACTTCGTGGTCCTGGATGAGCTGTGGCGGGCACTGCGCGCCGGTAAAGGCATGGTCGACCGGGTGGACGCCCTGACCCGGCTCAACCGCTCCGTTGGTGTCGGTCAGATCATGATTTCCCACACCATGTCTGACCTGCTGGCGCTCCCGGCGGAAGAAGACCGGATGAAAGCCCGCGGCTTCGTCGAACGCTCCGGCATGGTGATCTGCGGGGGCCTGCCGGCCTCGGAAATGCCGTTGCTGACCTCGGCGGTCCCGTTGTCAGGTGAGGAGCAGCAGAAGCTCATCTCCTGGCAGGACCCGCCCGCGTGGGACTCACGCGGGCTCGACGTCGAACCTCCCGGACGGGGGAAGTTCCTGATCAAGGTCGGCGGCCGTCCCGGCATCCCGGTCGTGGTGGGACTGACGTCATTGGAGCAAGGCCCTGATGGAGTCAACGACACCGAAGGAAAGTGGCATGAGGCCCCGGAATCGCTCCTCGAGCCAATGACCCCCTCCGTCCCCCTTGAAGGAGGCACGCTGTGAGCGCACCGAACCGTAAGGGAATGGGCCTCGGAGATGCCCTGCTGGTCTGGTTCGCCATCGGCTTCATCGTCGTGGCCGGCGGCGGGACCTACGCGGCCGCCCACCTCGGCTCCTGGATGGCCGGCCTTGATACCCCGCCTGCCCATCCGATTGATCTGATCGCAGGGCTGATCAAGGGCCGGGTGCCGTGGCCCGTCCAGTCCACGATCGCCGCGGCCCTCATGGCCGGCGTGATCGTGGTCCTTGCCATCGTCGTACTCGTGGCCTGGAGGAAGGGCGCGTCCAAGCGTGCCCGCGTCGACAAGGCAGCCCGGTACCTGGGGCGCGGTAAATCCCTGGCCGCGTTCTCCGAGAAGGGCGCGAAAGCCACGGCCGAGCGGCTGGGAGTCACAGGCACGCCGGGCATCGTCGTCGGCAAGGTCGTCTCCACCAGCCAGAAATTCATTCAATCCTGGGAAGACCTCAGCCTCGACATCTGGGGCCCCCGGACAGGTAAATCCACCTCACGGGTCATGCCCGCAATCCTCGACGCACCCGGCGCCGTGGTCTCCACCTCAAACAAGCGCGACGTCGTGGACGGCACCCGTGGCGTCCGAGAGCTCACGGCCCCCGTGTGGGTGTTCGACCCGCAGAAGATCGCCCAGGAAGAACCGGACTGGTGGTGGAACCCCCTCTCCTACGTCACCGACGAAGAGAAGGCCTACAAGCTCACGCAGCACTTCTCGGTCGGCTCCCGTACCCCTGGTTCGAAGCCTGATGCCTACTTCGACCCGAAAGCCGAAGACATCCTCTCCTCGTACTTCCTCGCCGCCGCGCTCGGTGAGCGGCCCATCACCCAGGTCTATCTGTGGGTCACGGAGCAGGTCAGCCAGGAACCCATCGAAATCCTGAAAGAGCATGACTACGAGCTGCAGTACAAGGGCCTGGAGTCCACGCTGAAGCTGGCCGACAAGCAACGCGACGGTATCTTCGGCACCGCCGAGAAAATGATCCAGTGCCTCAAGAGCAGGAACACCCTGCGCTGGGTTGCCCCGGCCCACGGCGCGTCCGTGGCCACGGATCCCCGCCGCCAGTTCAACCCCCGCGATTTCGCTGCCTCACAGGAGACGATCTACATCCTCTCCAAAGAAGGCGCCGGCTCCGCCGCGCCGCTCACCACCGCACTAACAGTGGCCATCGCTGAAGCGATGGAGGAACGGGCCGAGCGCAGCGGCGGCCGCCTGCCGCTGCCTGCACTGTTCGCCCTGGACGAGCTCGCCAACGTCGTCCGCTGGGCCGGCCTGCCGGACCAGTTCAGCCACTACGGCTCCAAGGGCCTGATCGTCATGGCCATCCTGCAGTCCTGGTCCCAGGGCGTCGAACTGTGGGGAGAGGCGAACATGCGGAAAATCTGGTCCGCCGCCAACGTCAAGGTCTACGGCGGCGGCGTCGCCGAAGAAGGCTTCCTCCGCACCCTCTCGGACCTGATCGGGGACTACAGCTACATCAACGTCTCGGTCTCGTCCGGCAAATCAGGCTCCAGCCGCTCCCGGCAGGAAGGCAAAGAGCGCATCTTCGACGTCTCCAACCTCGCGGAACTCGACCGCGGCCGCGCCGTGGTTCTCGCATCCGGCGCACCGGCCACACTGGTCCGGACCCTGCCCTGGTACACCGGCCCGCACAAGGACGCCGTAGAGGCGTCCATCAAGAAATACAGCCCACGCCCCGAGGAACCGGTGGCAGTCCCGGTAGCAGCTGAGCCGGTGGTCAATCCCTGGGTCACGACGTAGGAGACTCTGAGAATGACAACCGACATTGGACTATTCGCCACAGGCCCAAGCAGCAGCGACACAGAGGGGCCTACGGACAGACCAGAGGAGCAGAAGCCACCGGAACTGGTCTACGGCTCAACCGAAGAATTCCTGCACGAGCAGCTGCTGCCTACCTACGTCCGCGACGTCGACGGCCGCGCCGCCAAATGGTGCATCGAGTGGTACTTCCACCCCGAAGCACTCTCCCGAGTAGAAGCGCTGTGGCGGGCCTGGGAACACCTCAGGCTGGACGGAGCCACCGGCATCAGTGTCTGGTGGAAGGATCACGCGGATCACCACATGAGCGTGCTACTGGACCCACGCGGCCCGTTCTACAAATGCGATATGCAAAAGCACCGGGACCCCGAACACCTGGAGCCGAAGAAGGCCCCGGAAGGCTGGTTCCCTGATGTGCGGACGCAGGGAACTTAGAGAAACCACCTCACGCAAAAAGGGGGAGACGCCCGTTGGCAGTCTCCCCTTTTTGTGAGTAGAACATGGCCGAATGGACACCCTCCGGCACGAGCCCCTGCACGGGATGAGTCGGCAATGAGGCCGCAGACAGCCAGTCTGTCCTGCCTGTCCGGTTGCCAATGCTTACATTGCTTCAGGCGGGTCTAAGGTTGTGAAACCACCTGGTGGTTCGATACCGCTGAACAAAGCCATGTGCTCTAAGTTGTTGCGGGTGAAGAGTTCCGTGTAGGTCATGCGCTCCCAAAGCGACTTGCGTTTTCCAGCCATCATGAAGCCGGCGGTGTCAACCCGTCTTAGCAACATCGTCGTTGAGTAGCCTGGTGAATACTTCCCGTGGGGTGAGGTAGCCCAGGACGGCCCGGGGCCTGCCGTTGAGTTCCTCTGCGATGGAGTCCAGATAGGGCTGATGGCTCGTCAGGACCTCGCCCTTGGGCAGGTACTCGCGGATGAGCCCGTTCGTGTTTTCACTCGTGGGCCGCTCCCACGGAGAGTGCGGGTGCGCGAAGTACACCGGCAGGTCTGTGGCCAGGCTCAGCTGCGCATGGTGGGCCATCTCCGTGCCCTGGTCCCAGGTCAGCGATCCGCGCAGAGCAGCCGGCAGATTGTTGACCCGGCCGATCAGCACATCGGCCAGGGGTGCGGCCTTCTTGCCCTCCGGCAGGCCAAGCATGATCAGGAACCTGCTGTTGCGCTCCACCAGTGTCGCAACCGCACTCTTGCCGGCCTTTCCGCGATGATCAAGTCACCTTCCCACGAGCCACGCACACGGCGGTCTGCGGCCGCCTCGGGCGGGCGTCGATGCTGACCATCCCGATGATCCGCCCGCCGGTCCGTTCATCCGGTGGCCTGCGGGATTTACGCCTGGTTTGCCCGGAGGCACCGGGGCCGTGATCACGGCCATCGTTAAATCCATCATCACCGCCGCCGCCGCCGCCAGGAAACAGGCACCCGGGGCCGCACGGTTGCGGGTGCCGCTGGTCGCTGAACTCGACGAAGTCGCCAACATCGTCCCCTGGCCCTCGCTGCCGGAGGACTTCAGCTACTTCGGTTCCCTGGGCCTGTGCTTCACCGTCTACCTCCAGGCGTACGCCCAGGGCGTGGGCGAATGGGGAGAAAACGGGATGAGGAAGCTCTGGCAGACAGCCGTTTTCCGCCTTGTCGGCGCGAACGAGGAAACCACGTTCACCCGCGGACTCTCGGAAACCATCGGGACCCGGGAGAAGGACATGGGCAAGGACAAGCCCACGAAAACACTTCCGAAGGCCGGTGCTGAGGACTTCGCGAACCTGCCGGCATTCACGTCCTTTTCAGCGCCAGCGCCCCGGCCGCGCTGATCGGCCTTTCCCCGTGGTTCAAGGACAAGAAACTCTCCGCCACCATCACAGAAGGCCTGCCAGACGCCGGGAAACTGGCTCAGGCAACCCCTGTCCAGGCAACCCCGGCGAAGGATCTTGAGACGGACGGAGCCACCCCGTGAGTGACGAGCCGGAGGCCGCCGACGAGAGCCTGACGGAAGAGGAACTGATCCAGCAGTTCGTGATGTGGGTCGAATTCATGATCCACGACACGGAATCAATTTCCGATGCCTGGGGGCCGGCGCCTACACCTGGCTACTGGTGCCCGCAATGGTAGGCGCACCCGGAAGCGGTCAACAGCCTCACCGCCCTGCACGCCGCCTACCGGCAGGCCGTCACCGACGACGCAGTGTCGGCCTGGTGGATCCAACACTGGGACAGCAACTCCCGCATCCTGTTCTCCCAGCCACGGCCCGTTCGAAAACTGCCAGGGCCGGCACACCTTCTACGAACGCTCAGAAGAATATGCCCCACGGCTGCTGACCGTTTCGCCGCCGCCGGATTGGACGCACTGGCTAGTCCCGAGTTGGCTGCGTTGTGTTAGCTGTGGCCCCTGCGCAGGAGTTTGCCTGTGGGCGTTTTACCGTCCACGACGGTGCCGCGCAGGTAGGTCTTGCGGACCACCCCGGAGAGGGTTTTTCCCGCGTAGGGGGTGATGGGGTTTTTGTGCTTGAGTTTGGAGACGTCCACCACGTAGGCCTCATCAGGGGCGAAGACCGAGAAGTCCGCGTCGTAGCCCAGGGCCAGCTGGCCTTTACGCACCAGCCGCGCCAGTTGCGCCGGCCGGGTGGACATCCACTCCAGTACCTGCTCCAGGGCGATGCCGCGGTGCCGGGCTTCGGTCCAGATCAGGGACAGCCCGAGCTGCAGGGAGGACACCCCGCCCCAGGCCACGGCGAAGTCGCCGTTTTCAAGGTCTTTGAGGTCCAGCGTGGACGGGGAATGGTCCGAGACGATGCAGTCGATGGTGCCGTCCTGCAGGCCCTTCCAGAGAAGCTCCCGGTTGGAGGCCTCGCGGATGGGCGGGCAGCACTTGTAGGCGGTGGCGCCGTTGGGGATTTCCTCGGCCATGAGCGTGAGGTAGTGGGGGCAGGTTTCCACGGTGAGGTGGACGCCGTCGCGTTTGGCGGTGGCGATCATGGGAAGGGCATCGGAGGAGGAAAGGTGCAGGATGTGCGCGCGCGCACCGGTCCAGCGGGCGCGTTCGATGACCTCGGCGACGGCCTTGTTCTCGGCGCCGCGGGGGCGGGAGGCCAGGAACGTGGAGTAGTGGTCACCGCCGGGATGGGGTGCGTGGTCGATGGCGTGCGAGTCCTCGGCGTGGACGATCATGAGCGAATCGAAGGACTTGAGCTCGGCCATGTCTTCCTCCATCTCGTCCGCGTCCAGGTGCGGGAACTCGTCCACGCCGGAATGCAGCAGGAAGCACTTGAAACCGAACACGCCTTCATCGTGCAGCCCGCGCAGGTCCTTCTTGTTGCCGGGGATGGCGCCGCCCCAGAACCCGACGTCCACGAACGCTTGGTCCGCGGCCACGCTGCGCTTGAGCCGGAGGGCGTCGACGGTGGTGGTGGGCGGGATGCTGTTCAGCGGCATGTCGATGATGGTGGTCACGCCGCCTGCCGCCGCGGCCCTGGTGGCGGACGCGAAGCCCTCCCACTCGGTGCGGCCCGGCTCGTTGACGTGGACGTGGGTGTCCACCAGGCCGGGGATGAGGGTCTCGTCCTCAGCCAGTTCGATGACCTCGGTGCCCTGCAGCCCGTTGCCCAGCGGCTCGATCGCCACGATCACGCCGCCCCGCACGCCCACTTCACGCGCGGCGATGCCTGCGGTGGTGAGGATGCGCTGGCCCCGGATGACCAGATCGTAGGTTTCTTCAGACATGGAGGTCCTCCTTGGTGTCGGCGTTTCCCGAGAGCTGCGCGCCGATTTGCCTGCCCAGCTGTTCAAGAAGCGGTCCCGCTTCGGCTATACATCTGTCTACATTGCTTTCCAGATCCGTCAAGGCATAGACCTGTTGAAATCCGGACTTTTTGAGCTGCTCCCGGCTCAGCGTGCTGCGCCCGCAGACGGCGATGACGGGCACGCCGGAGCGTCCGGCTGCCCGGGCAACACCCATCGGTGTCTTGCCCAGCAGGCTTTGCTCGTCCAGGCTCCCCTCGCCGGTGATCACCAGATCGGCGCCGGCCAGCCGGTCGGCCAGTCCCGTGAATTCAAGCACGACATCGATGCCGGGCCTGCGGGTCGCGGCCAGTACGGCGATGGCGGCGTAGCCCACGCCGCCTGCCGCGCCGGCGCCCGGTTCGTGCGCGGCGCGCTCGGCCAGGGGACCGATTTCGCCGGCCAAGACCTGCACGAAGTTGGCCAGGCCGGCGTCGAGGGTTTCGACGTCCGCGGGGGAGGCGCCCTTCTGCGGGCCGAAGATCGCGGCCGCGCCCTCGGGGCCCAGCAGCGGGTTGTCCACGTCGCTGGCCAGCACAAAGCGTGTCTCTTCCACCCGGACGTCGAAGCCGGAGAAATCAATGCCGGCCAGCCTGGCCAGAGCAGCGCCGCCGGGCGGCAGATCATTGCCGTCGGCGTCGAGCAGCCTGGCGCCGAGCCCCTGCAGGACCCCTGCGCCGCCGTCGGTGTTGGCGCTCCCGCCGACACCGAGGATGATCTGCCGGCACCCGGCGTCGAGCGCTGCCCGGATCAGTTCCCCGGTGCCCAGGCTGGTGGCGCCGGTGGAGCTCGAGGAGTCCGGGACGCTGCCGGGGAGGACGGCGAGCCCGGACGCGGCCGCCATTTCAATCACGGCCTCGCGTCCGCGGACCGCAAACTCGGCCCGGAGCGGCTGCCCGGTAGGGCCGCTGACCGTGGCGCTCCGGCGGGTGAAGCCGGAGCCGACGGCGGCATCCAGGGTGCCCTCGCCGCCGTCGGCCACGGGAATCCGGATTACCTCAAGGCCAGTCACTTCGAGGCTGCTGCCGGCCGGGACTTCGGTGTGGACGGCGTAGCCGGCCTGCAGCCCGGCCTCCAGGTGCCGGGCAACGGCCGGGGCGGAGAGTGAGCCCTTGAACTTGTCGGGGGCAATGACAACGCGCATGACGGCGCATCCTCTCATGGAGCTAGTCCAGCAGTGCGATGATCGCGGTGGGTGCATCCTGGCCCTGCTCTGCCAGGTCCTCGAACTCCGTCACGGCGTTGATTTCAACACCCATGGAGATGTTGGTGATCTTTTCCAGGATCACTTCCACCACGACCGGAACGTGGAACTCGCTCATGAGTGCCTTGGCCTTGTCGAACGCGGCGGCCAGATCGTTGGGGTCTTCAACCCGGATGGCCTTGCAGCCGAGGCCTTCGGCCACCTTGATGTGGTCCACGCCGTAGCCGTTGGTCTCGGGGGAATTGATGTTATCGAAGGCCAGGGACACGTTCTGTTCCATCTCGAAACCGCGCTGGGACTGGCGGATCAGGCCCAGGTAGGAGTTGTTCACCACCACGTGGATGTACGGCAGCTTGAACTGCGCGCCCGCGGCCAGCTCCTCGATCATGAACTGGAAGTCGTAGTCACCGGACAGCGCAACCACGGTCTCATCCGGCTTGCCGCGCACCACACCCAGGGCGGCCGGGCCGGTCCAGCCCAGCGGGCCGGCCTGGCCGGCGTTGATCCACTTGCGCGGCCCGAAGACGTGCAGCAGCTGGGCGCCGGCGATCTGGGACAGGCCGATGGTGGACACATAGGTGGTGTCCCTGCCGAAGGAGCGGTTCATTTCCTCGTACACGCGCTGCGGTTTGATGGGGATGTTTTCGAAGTGCGTCTTGCGCTGCAGGGAACCCTTGCGCTGGACGCATTCGGCGACCCAGCCGGTGTAGTCCGGCAGGGACCCGGCGGCCTGTCGTTCGCGGGCCAGTTCCAGCAGGCCCTCCAGCGCCGCGCCGGCGTCGGAGGCGATGCCCAGGTCGGGCGAGAACACGCGGCCGATCTGCGTCGGCTCGATGTCGATGTGCACGAACGTGCGGCCGGCCGTGTAGGTGTCCAGGCCGCCGGTGTGGCGGTTGGCCCAGCGGTTGCCGATGCCGATCACGAAATCGGAGGCGAGCATGGTCTCGTTGCCGTAGCGGTGCGAGGTCTGCAGGCCCACCATGCCGGCCATCAGGCGATGGTCGTCCGGGATGGAGCCCCAGCCCATCAGGGTGGGGATGACCGGAACGTTGAGCAGCTCGGCCAGTTCCACCAGCTGCGCGGAGGCGCCGGCGTTGATGATGCCGCCGCCGGCCACGATCAGCGGGTGCGTGGCAGCGGTGAGCATGTCCAGCGCCTTGTCCAGTTGCTTGCGGCTGGCCCTGGGCTTTTCCACCGGGAGGGGCTCGTAGGTGTCGATGTCGAATTCGATCTCGGCCATCTGCACATCAAAGGGCAGGTCCAGCAGCACCGGGCCGGGGCGGCCGGAGCGCATGAGCTGGAAGGCCTTCTGGAAGGCGCCGGGGATCTGGCCGGGTTCCAGGATGGTCATGGCCATCTTGGTGACGGGCTTGGCGATGGACTCGATGTCCACGGCCTGGAAGTCTTCCTTGTGCAGCTTGGCCACGGGGGCCTGGCCGGTGATGCAGAGCATCGGGATCGAGTCCGCCCAGGCGGCATACAGCCCGGTAATCATGTCCGTGCCGGCGGGGCCGGAAGTGCCGACGCAGATGCCGATGTTGCCATCCTTTGCCCGGGAGTACCCGTCCGCCATGTGGCTGGCGCCTTCAACGTGGCGGGCCAGGGTGTGGCGGATGCCGCCGTGGGCCCTCATTGCCGAGTAGAACGGGTTGATCGCCGCGCCTGGCAGGCCGAACGCCTCGGTGGCGCCCTCCTTTTCCAGGATGGCGACGGCAGCGTCTACGGTGCGCATCTTCGTCATGGTGTACTCCTTGATTGAGAATTCTGTTTGCGGTGCCCGGTACCGGCCCGTGCCGGGTCTCTTCGGGAGAGCCTGCGCCAAGACGTGTGACGCCGCGCTGGCCTGGTTCGCTTTGTCCGGCGGTTAGCCTGAGGTGCTTTCTTGCGGTGCTTTATTTACGGCCGGAAAGCTGGAGGACCTGCTTGAAGAGCCCGGAGTGGTCGAGGCCGCCGTCGCCCTGGTTGACGGCGGCGGCGACGAGCTGTGCGACGACGGCGCCGAGGGGGACGGCGACGTGGGCCTCGCGGGCTGCGGAGGTGACGATGCCCAGGTCCTTGTGGTGCAGGGCGAGGCGGAAGCCGGGCTCGAAGTTGCGGTCCAGCATCTTCTGGCCCTTCTGGTCCAGGACCTTGGAACCGGCAAGCCCGCCGCCCAGGACCTTCAAGGCTGCGTCGGTGTCCACGCCGTAGGCCTCGAGGAAGGCGATCGCCTCGCCCAGGACCTCGATATTGACCGCGACGATCAGCTGGTTGGCTGCCTTGACGGTCTGGCCGGAGCCGGCCGGGCCAACATGGACGATGGTTTTTCCGACCGCGTTGAGGACGTCCTGTGCTGCCTCGAAGTCTGCTGGTTCGCCGCCCACCATGATGGAGAGCGCTGCGTCGATGGCGCCCTGCTCGCCGCCGGAGACCGGGGCGTCCAGGGCCCGGATGCCGGCAGCCTGGGCATCGTCTGCCAGCCGCTTGGCCACGTCGGGGCGGATGCTGCTCGCGTCGATCCACAGGGTGCCCTGCCGGGCGTTGGCGAAGAGGCCGTCCGGGCCGCTGACGACGCCTTCGACGTCGGGGGAGTCAGGGACCATGGTGATCACGACGTCGGCGTCCTTGACGGCGTCCGCGATGCTCGTGGCGCCCCGGCCGCCCTCGGAAACGAGTGCGTCGATCTTGTCCTGGCTGCGGTTGAAGCCGGTGACGGTGTGGCCGGCCTTGACCAGGTTGACGGCCATGGGCAGGCCCATGATTCCGAGTCCGATGACTGCAACGTTGCTCATTGTGGCTCCTTACTTGAGTCTGCTTCAGCTGCTGGCTGGCTTTAGCGAGAATGGGATATTCAGTTGGAGACGCCCTCGCGGAAGGCCCATGCGAAGGCTGTTTCCGCCGGTTCTTTGTATTCGAGGCCGATGTAGCCCGTGTAGCCGAGTTCGCGGCTGCGGGCGATCCATCCACCGAGGGGAAGCTCACCGGTTCCGGGAGCCCCGCGGCCGGGGTTGTCGGCGATCTGGATGTGGCCGAAGTCCTTGGCGTGCTTTTCGATGACGGCTGCCACATCGTCCCCGTTGACCGTCAGGTGGTAGAAGTCTGCGAGAAGCCTGATGTTATCGGCGCCGGATTCTTCCTTGACACGGGCGATCACCGAGAGCGCATCCTGTGCCGTGAGCAGCGGGTACCGGGGGGCGCCGCTGACGGGTTCGAGGAGAACGGTGCCGCCGATGCGGGCCACTCCGGCAGCCGCAGCCGCGAGGTTTTCGGCGCCGATGGCGTCCTGCTTTTCTGCGGATTCGCCGTCCACCCGGTTGCCGTATAGGGCATTGAAGGCCTTGCAGCCGAGGCGTTCGCCGATTCCTGCGACGACGTCGATGTTGTCCAGGAATTCCGTGGTCCGAGCGGGCCAGGAGACCAGGCCGCGGTCGCCTGCCGGCATGTTGCCCGCGTTGAAGTTCAAGCCGGTGAGCTGAACGCCGGCGTCGGTGATGGCGCGCTCGAACTTCGTTACGTCCGCGTCGGCCGGGACGGAGGTGTCGAAGGGCCACCAGAATTCCACGGCGTCAAAGCCGGCAGCCTTTGCCGCTGCGGGACGCTCCAGGAGCGGCAGTTCCGTCAGCAGGATGGAGCAGTTCACTGTGTACGTCATCGCGATTTCTCCTGAGCTCCTTCAGATTCATAATGCGGATGCTGAAAGCATGGATTTGACAATAGAAGCTGATGGGTTGAGATGCTGTGTCAACTTCACATCTTGTTCCACTGACTTTAGCCAGTCATTGCATGGATGGCGACGGCCCTGTCGAAGCTCTCAGACTTCGGGTTGATCCTGGACCGATGAGGGACTCCGCTGGGTATCAGGTATTCAGCGGGAGGAGTTTGTGTTTATTTTCAGTGCTACGTCAGGCGGATCTGGCGGTTGACGTCCTTGTAGAGCAGGTAGCGGAAGTTGCCGGGCCCGCCGGCGTAGCAGGCCTGCGGGCAGAAGGCGCGCAGCCACATGAAGTCGCCTGCCTCCACCTCCACCCAGTCATTGTTGAGCAGGTACATCGCCTTGCCCTCCAGGACGTACAGGCCGTGTTCCATGACGTGGGTTTCGGGGAACGGGATCACACCGCCCGGCTTGAACGTCACAATGTTCACGTGCATATCGTGGGCCAGGTCGTTGGGGTCCGCGAACCGCGTGGTCTTCCAGACGCCTTCGACATCCGGCATTTCGCCCGGCTCGACTTCCTGGTCACTCGTGACGAAGGATTTCGCCTCGTAGCCTTCGAGCCGCTCGTAGGCTTTGCGGATCCAGTGGAAGGACACGACGTCGTCCGAGACGTTTTCCAGGCCCCACTGTGCGCCGGCAGCAATGTAGGCGTAGCCGCCTTCCTCGAGCTGGTGCAGTTCACCGTCAAGGGTCAGGTTGACCTTGCCCTTGGTGACGAAGATGACCCCTTCAACGCCTGCTTCAAATTCCGCCTTGGGCGCGCCGCCGCCCGGGCCGATCTCCACGATCAGCTGGGAGAAGGTGGTGGCGAACCCGGAGATGGGGCGGGCGATGATCCAGGAGCGGGTGTTGGAGAATCCCGGCAGGTTGCTGGTCACGATGTCGGTCATAACACCTTTGGGGATGACCGTATAGGCTTCCGTGACGATGGCACGCTCAGTAGTGAGGTGGGTCTGCGGTGGCAGGCCGCCTTTGGGAGTGTAGTACTTGCCCATCAGGTAGATCCTTACTTAAGAGAGTTGGAAGGGGTGGCCAGCCTCGGGTGGGCCAGTGCGGTCAGCTGCGGAACTCCGACGCCGGCAAGCGCCTGGACTTCGTCGGCACCAACAGCGCCGCACTGGACGCCGCGCAGCACGAACGCTGCCAGGGCCCGGGCGGTGGCCGGCTCGTCCATGACCCCGCCCTCGGTGCGCTCCACGTAGTTTCGCAGACGGGCCGCAGCGGCCGGAAGACCCTGCCGGTAAAACGCGTACGTCGCCGCGAAACGGCTGGGCAGCTGGGCCGGGTGCAGGTCCCAGCCCTGGTAGTAGCCCCGCTCCAGCGAGCGGCGGACCAGCCAGCCATGGATAGCCCAGGCATTCTCAACGCCATCGCCCACCGGGATGATGTTGGTGGAGCCGTCGGAGAGGCGGATGCCCGTGCCGGCGACAGCCAACTGCATGACTTCCTTGGCGAAGTCGGCTACCGGGTGTTCCATGGACTGGTACTCGGCGGAGATCTGCAGGGAGGCCGAATAGTCATACGTTCCGTAGTGCAGACCGCTGATCCGGCCCGGGACGACGTGCGGCAGTTGGGCTACCGGTGAGGTTCCCTCCGGGCCCAGGATGAGCTGGGGTGTTTCCACCTGCACTTCAAACCTGAGCCGCCCGTGCGGCAGCGAATGGATCTCTTCAAGACGGGACACGGCGTAGTCCATGGCCTGCACCTGTGCCACTGTGGTGACCTTGGGCAGCGTGAGGATCAGCCCGTCCGGAAGCTCGCCGGCAGCAGCCAGCCCGGACACAAACAGGTCCAGGGTGCGCAGGCCGCGGGCCCGGGTCGGCGCCTCGAAGCACTTGAAACGGATGCCGATGAAGGGCGGCGCGGTACCGGCAGCGACGGCTGTCGCCACGGCGGAGGCCGCGGCAACAGCGGCGGCGTCCTCGGCGTCGTCGCCCCTGTCCCCGTAGCCGTCCTCGAAGTCCAGCCGGAGATCCTCGATGGGCTCGCTGCCCAGCTTGCCTTCCACACGGGATGCGACGGCGGAAGCCAGCTCGGCGTCCTGGCCCAGCAGCTCGCCCAGACGGGCCAGTCCCCCGTGGGCCGCCGCCGTCGTGAGCGCCTGGGCGCCCCAGTCGGCCGCGAACGTGGGCGTGAACCGGTCCGCCGGGACATAGACGGTGTGAACGGGCTGGCGGGATCCGTCGTCGCCGGGGTAGTTCTGCTCCAGCAGCCGGTCTGTGGCCACGAGCTGCGCGTCGATCCGGGCCAGGTCGGCTCCGGACAGCGACGGCGTCAGCTGTGACCGGGGACCGGAGCGGGCCTGGGATGCTGCCATGCCTCAGCCCACCAGTTCGTACGCCGGGGTGGTGAGGAAGTCCGTGTACTCCTCGGAGAGGCAGATCTCCGCGATCAGCTTGCTGGCCGGCTCGTAGTAGCGGCGGAAGGCTTCGTCGCCGAACTCGGTCCGCAGGCGCTCGGTTTCCTCGCCCAGGATGCGTTCCACCAGCTCGCGGGTCGCGGTGTTGCCCGTGTCGGCGAGCACCGACTTGTTGCGGATCTGCTGCCATACCTGGGAGCGGGAGATCTCGGCGGTAGCGGCGTCCTCCATGAGGTTGTGGATGGCCACCGCACCGGTGCCGGACAGCCATACCGCGGTGTAGGCGATGGCGACGTACAGGTTCAGACGCAGTCCGGCTTCGGTGACCTGGCCCTTGGCCGAGGCAATGTCCAGGAGCTGCCCGGCGGTGACCGAAACTTCGGGGCGCTGCTTGTCCAGCTGGTTCGGGCGCCCTCCCTTTTCCGGATCGCCCAGCACCGCGCCGAACGCTTCCCGGCACGTGGGGACCAGGTCCGGGTGGGCAACCCACGAGCCGTCGAAGCCGTCGTTGGCCTCGCGGGTCTTGTCGGCGCGGACCTTCTCGAAGGCCGCCTCGGTGACCTCGGGGTGGCGCCGGTTGGGGATGACCGCGGCCATGCCGCCCATGGCAAAGGCCCCGCGGCGGTGGCAGGTCTTGACGAGCAGCTCCGTGTAGGCGCGCATGAACGGTGCAGTCATGGCCACCGTGGCACGGTCCGGCAGCACAAAGTCCTCGCCGGCGTCGCGGAAGTACTTGATGATGCTGAACAGGTAGTCCCAACGGCCGGCGTTCAGGCCGGCCGCATGGTCGCGCAGCTCGTAGAGGATTTCGTCCATCTCAAAAGCGGCCGGGATGGTCTCGATCAGCACCGTGGCGCGGACCGTACCCTGCCCGAGGCCCAGGAAATCCTGCGCGAACACAAACACGTCATTCCACAGACGCGCCTCGAGGTGGCTCTCCATCTTGGGCAGGTAGTAGTACGGGCCCTGGCCATTCATGACCAGCTGCTTGGCGGTGTGGAAGAAGTGCAGCCCGAAGTCCACCAGCGCCCCCACGGCGGGTTCGCCGTCGATCAGCAGGTGCTTTTCCGGCATGTGCCAGCCACGGGGCCGGGCCACCACAACAGCCAGCGGAGCATCTGTGCGGAGCGTGTACTCCTTACCTTCGGGTGAGGTGTAACTGAGTCTGCCGGTGGCGGCGTCACGAAGGTTCAGGAGGGCATCGATGACGTTGGCCCACGTGGGGGTGCTGGCATCCTCCAGGTCAGCGAGCCAGACCTTGGCGCCGGAGTTCAGCGCGTTGATCGCCATCTTGGCCGGAGTGGCAGGGCCGGTCATTTCGACCCGGCGGTCCTGCAAAGCCGCCGGTGCCGGCGCAACTTTCCAGTCCCCGTTGCGCACGTCCTGCGTTTCCGGCAGGAAATCCAGCTTGCCGGTATCGGCGGCCCGCTGGCGTTTGACGCCGCGGGCGGCCAGCAGCTCCCTGCGGGTGCCGGCGAAACGCTTGTGGAGTTCCTCCACAAAGGCCAGTGCCTTGGGGGAAAGTATTTCCTCCGCACGGTCAATCGGCCGGGGGTCTGTGACGGTGATAGCCATGTTCCGGGTCCCTTGCTAAACGGCGGAGGCTGCGCTTGAAGCTGCGGCAGCAGCCACGGCGGCGGCGACGTCGGCGGCAACATGCGGATCGAAGACGCTGGGGATAATGTAACTGGCATTGAGCTCGTCGTCAGCTACCCGGTTGGCAATTGCCTCGGCGGCGGCCACCAGCATCTCGGGTGTTATGTCGGATGCGCCGGCATCCAGGAGCCCGCGGAAGAACCCTGGGAAGGCAAGGACGTTGTTGATCTGGTTGGGGAAGTCGCTGCGTCCGGTGGCCACGACGGCGGCGTGCCGGGACGCCACGACGGGGTCGATTTCCGGCGTGGGGTTGGCCATGGCAAACACAATGGCGTCCTTGGCCATGGAGGCCACCTGCTCCTCGCCGATCACATTCGGGGCGCTGACACCGATAAACACATCTGCGCCCTTGAGTGCCTCGTGCAGGCTTCCGGAGAAACCCTCTTCATTGGTGTTCGCGGCGATCCAGCTGCGGTGATCATCGCTGTACTCCTCGCCGGAGTGGATGGCTCCGGAGCGGCCGGCGGCCACGATGTGCCGCGCGCCCTGCGCCTTGAGCAGCTGGATGATCGCCGAACCAGCCGCGCCCACGCCGGACACCACAATGCGGACCTCGGCGAGCTTCTTGCCGACCACGCGCAGGGCGTTGGTCAGCGCCGCAAGGGTGACGATCGCCGTGCCGTGCTGGTCATCGTGGAAGACCGGGATGTCGAGTTCCGCGCGGAGCCGGTTCTCGATTTCGAAGCAGCGCGGGGCCGCAATGTCCTCAAGGTTCACGCCGCCGTAGACGGGGGCCAGGGCCTTGACGATCATGATGATTTCCTCGGTGTCCTGGGTGTCCAGGCAGACCGGCCAGGCATCGACGTTGGCGAACTGCTTGAACAGGGCAGCCTTGCCTTCCATGACGGGAAGCGCAGCTGCGGGGCCGATGTTGCCCAGGCCCAGGACGGCCGAGCCGTCGGTGACCACAGCGATGGTGTTCCGCTTGATGGTCAGGTTCCGGGCGGCTGCCGGGTCCTCGGCGATGGCCAGGCAGACGCGCGCGACGCCGGGAGTGTAGGCGCGGGAGAGATCGTCGCGGTTGCGCAGGGTCACTTTGGGGACGACCTCGAGCTTGCCGCCGAGGTGCATGAGGAAGGTGCGGTCCGAAACGTGGCGGACCTTGACGCCGTCGAGCGCGTTGAGGGCATCCTTGACGCGGTTGGCGTGGTCGTCGTCGGTGGTGTTGCAGGTGACGTCAACAACCAGGGTCTCGTGGTGGGACTCGGTGACGTCCAGAGCGGTGAGGGCCGCGCCAGCGGCTCCCACGGCAGCGGCAAGCTCGCTGGTGGCCGTGACGCTGGATGGTGCCTCCACGCGCAAGGTGATCGAATTTCCGGGGCTCGGGTGCGCCATTGAATGTCCTCCTGATAGGGCTCATCCTTGAGCCTACGATCTACATATATGTTTTCGTATTATGGAATGGAAATACAACCCTCGGCGGGGGTTGACGGGCCATAGCGGTGCTATATTTTTGGATCCCAAGCCTTCTTTCACGATGTGGATAAGAGTTGTCGGACCGAGCCAGCAGGAGACCACGTTATGGCTGAAAAAGCCCGCGGAGGCGTGCAGTCCGTTGAGCGCGTCTTTGAACTTCTGGAACTGATAACTGATGCCGGTGGCGACGTCACGCTCAGTGAGCTTTCCTCCTCCACAGATTTGCCGCTGCCCACCATCCACCGCCTGCTGCGCACCCTGGTCACGCTGGGCTACATCCGCCAGCTGCCCAACCGCCGCTACGCACTGGGCCCCCGACTGATCCGGCTTGGCGAAGGCGCCAACAAGCAGCTCGGTGCCCTGGCCCGGCCGCAGCTCAAGTCACTGGTGGACCGGCTGGGAGAGACCGCCAACATGGCCGTGCTGGATTCGGACATGGTCATCTACGTGGCCCAGGTCCCGTCCCTGCACTCCATGCGGATGTTCACCGAGGTGGGCCGCCGCGCCCATACGCACGCCACCGGCGTCGGAAAGGCCATCCTGGCCCAGCTGGACGACGAAGTGGTCCGCGGAATTGTCGGCCGCAGAGGGATGCCCACGCCCACGCCAAAGAGCATCGGCGACATCGACTCCCTCCTCCTGGACCTGAACCTGATCCGCGAACGCGGCTACTCCATCGATGAGGAGGAGCAGGAGCTCGGCGTGCGCTGCTTCGCCATGGCGGTCCCCAACGCGCCCACACCGACGGCCATTTCCGTATCCGGGCCCGTGTCCCGCGTGGACCAGTCCTTTGCCGAGCGGGCCGTGCCGCTGCTGCGGGAAGCAGCCCAGGCGATCTCGGATGAGATGTGCCAGAACTGACCTCCAAGCGCGAACGAACCGTTGAGGCCCCTATTCCGATTATGTTCTGGCGGTCACAGTTGCAACACCCAGACTTCTTTTGGGAGTTGCAACGACCGTGCCGGGCTCCACGACCATCTGCAGTTTGTGAAGAACGTCAGTGCCACACAGCGGGGCTACTTCCTACGCGCGGAGATGTCCCACGGTGAATCGTTCCCGGGCCTGGCTCCGGACAGATTCCGGGGCCCAGGGGCTGTGGGTGTCGGGCGAGCCGGAATCAGCCCTCCCGTTTTCCGGATGCCTGGCGCTTCTGGGCATCCTGAAGGAGCTGCCGGCCACGAGGAGTTCCCAAGTCATCCTCTCCACGCACTCACCGCTTCTGGCCTCGTTGCCAGGGGCCCGCATCTATGAAGTGGGTGAGTGGGGGCTCCGCGCCGAAGAGTGGGAGGACCTGGATCCGGTGACGAATTGGAAAGACTTCCTCGACGCCCCCGCCAGCTACCTGCGCCACCTCTAGTAGCCTCCCCGCTTCTTGAAAGGTGAGGGAGCGTCCACAGGAAGGGGAACCGCATTCAGGCCTTCGCCATGGCCTCTTCAAGCGCCCCGAGCACCAGGGTCACGGTTGCCTTGTCCGCATTTGGGCCCATGGTGCCGATCCGCCAGACCGTTGACGCGAACGTGCCCACCCCGGCCCCGATCTCAATACTGAAGTTCTCCAAAAGGTAACGGCGGACGGCAGCCGAATCAACGCCGTCGGGCACGTTCACGGTGGTGAGGCTCGGCAACCGGTGCCCTTCCGCGGCGAAGAGCGTCAGCCCCAGCTCCTGCAGCCCCGCCTGCAAGGCTGCCCCGGCTGCCCGGTGGCGTGCCCAAACGGTCTCGAGCCCCTCGTTCAGGATCCGGTCCAGGGCCGCCTCGAGCCCCGCGATCATGGTGACCGGAGCGGTGTGGTGGTACGTCCTGCCGCTGCCGCTCGCGGCCCCTGCGTACCCCCCGAGAAGGCCGATGTCCAGGTACCATGACCGTGGATCCTTGACCCGCCGCTCAAACGCACGGTCGGACACGGTGAACGGGGACAACCCGGGCGGCACACCCAGGCACTTTTGCGTTCCGGCATAGCCGACGTCGATCCCCCAGTCGTCGGCGAGCAGCTCCAGCCCGCCTATGGACGTCACGGCGTCAACAATCAGCAGGGCGTCGCCCTTCATGCGCCCCAGCGGGGCGACATCGGACAACACGCCCGTGGAGGTCTCGGCATGCACCGCCGCGATCACCTTGGGATGCGGGTGCGCTTCGAGGACGCGTTCGACGTCGACAGGCTGGCCCCACCGGTGATCCACCCTCACCACCACGGCACCGCAGCGGCGGGCCACTTCGCACATGCGCTCACCGAAGAGCCCGTTGACCGCGACCACGGCCACGTCACCGTCCTCCACGGTGTTCACGAACGCCGCTTCCATGCCCCCGGACCCGGTGGCGCTCAGCGGCAGGGTCCTGGCGTTGGCCGTCCCCCACACCTTCCGGAGGCCTCCGCAGGTGTTGTCCAGCCGCTCGATGAACACCGGATCCAGGTGCCCGATCACGGGATGTGCCAATGCCGCGGTCACTTCCGGATAGCAATTGCCCGGCCCGGGGCCGAAGAGGTGGCGGGACGTCAGGTTCATTGCCATGGGGAGCTCCTTCAACGTGTTGAGGACATTCTCCTCCGCGGGCGTGCCCGCAAGCCATCGAGTCGCCGGCGAAGAGTCCGAGTCCGGCCCGGGCGCGCTGCCGGTGTGCGCGGTGGCGCCTGAGCTCTGCTTCCCACCACAATCGTGACCGTGGATGCGAGTCTGCCGGCGCCGTCGTGTATATGCTTCCGGGCCAGGTCCAGGACCTCGGCGCGGATGCGCTCCCGGCCGGAGCGGTCAGCCCGGGCCAGCCCCGGGGCAGCGATCTCTGTCATGACCTCCCAGTACCTCTCCGGTAGTTCAGGACCGTGTCTGTGGTTACTTCCTCTTCCGCGATGTCTGTGAGCCCAGCCTCGGCGAAGGCTTTCCCCATAAAACCCGCGGCTGCGCAGCGGAACAGTCCCGGTGCGCCCGGAGGAGGTGGCAGCAGCTCCACATGCCGGCCAATCGCCCCATAATGGTGATGGCCCACGGATTCTCGGCCGGCTCGCTCCACACTGCGGCACAGATGCGTACCCCCGGCCAGGCTGTCCGGCCGAACTCGTTGAGGTGGCTGCGATGTCCGGATATTTCCCGAAGGCTCCGGCCAGGACCGCTGGTCTGCGTTCCCCGCCGTTGGGGGCAAGGCACCTGGCGCAGGGGCAACAAAACCGGCCCGGGTAACCGGCTCCCCTCGATGACATCGAAGTTCCTCACCGTGCGCATCCGGCGGCCCGCTGCCCGATGAATGGATGATCTGCGAATGGCCGGCCGGCGCAGCCGAACCGACCGATTACGGGCTCTCTTCCCTGCCCGCCGACACACACCCCAAGACCCTGGTCCGGCCAAAATGCGGTGGCGTATCGAGCACGACTACCCCGAACTCAAAACCGGGCCTGGCCTGGCCCACTTCGAAGGCAGAACCCTCCCGGCTGGCACCGCCACGTCACCCTCGTCACCGCAGCACACCCGTTCATCACCCGGCTGTGGCTCACCCGCCCAAAAGCACCTGCGGCAGCCTGAGCCTCTACGGCATCCTCAAAGAGCTCCAACAAGTTCTTGCCGCCTGGCTCGGATACTGCCCCCACCGCAGACCCCACAACGCGTATCAACCTAACAAAGTACTGCTAGGCGGAAGTTACGTGGGTCTCTCGCCCGGATTCGTTGAGTTTCCGGGCGGGGGGCCCGTTTTATACGGTTTCGCGTAGTCAGAATAGTTGTCGTGTCTTTCCCGAATGTGAGGGAAAAGCACTCTAAAATGTTGTTATGATGAAGCGAGGCGGCGCGGTTCATGTAGTCAGAGTTGTGAAGTCCCATACGGACAAGCATGGCCAGGAGCGCGTATACCGGTCGGCGTACCTGCGCCGGACCTACCGCGAGGGCGGGAAGGTCCGCAACGAAACGGTCGCGAACCTTTCGGCCCTGCCCGGGCATGTGGTCGACTTCATCGACGCCGGGCTCAAGGGCCGGCACCTGGTGCCCGCGGACGCCGTGGCCACCATCACCCGGTCCCTGCCGCACGGCCACGTCGCCGCGGTCTTCGCCCAGGCCAAAGCCCTCGGCATTCCCGCTCTGCTCGGCCCGGCCTGCGGGCAGCGGGACCTGGCCCTGGCCCTGGTGATCGCCCGGGTCTGCAGACCCGGTTCGAAGCTGGCGACCACCCGCTGGTGGGCCGACACAACCCTCGCCGAAGACCTCGGAGTCGCCGGCGCCACGACCGATGAGGTCTACGCCGCGATGGACTGGCTCGCAGGCCGGCAGGAAACCATCGAGAAGGCGCTGGCGAAAAGGCATCTGTCCCCGGAGGCCAACCCGGACCGGCTCGCGTTGTTCGACCTGTCCTCGTCCTGGGTCACCGGGCACAAGTGCCCGCTCGCGGCCCGCGGCTACTCCCGCGACGGGAAGAAAGGTCTGGAGCAGATCGAGTACGGTCTGCTCACCGACCCCGAGGGCCGGCCGGTCTCGGTGCGTGTCGTGCCCGGGAACACCGCGGACCCGGCCGCGTTCGAGGCCCTCGCCAAGGACTTCAAAACCCGCTACGGCCTGGCGGACATGGTGATGGTCGGAGACCGCGGCATGATCACCTCCGCCCGGATCGAACAGCTCAAGGAACTCGGCGGACTGGGCTGGGTCACCGCGCTGCGCGCCCCCGCCATCCAGGCCCTGGCCGCCGACGACGGGCCCCTGCAGATGAGCCTGTTCGACGAGCAGGACCTGGCCGAGATCGCCCACCCGGACTACCCGGGCGAACGCCTCATCGCCTGCCGCAACCCGCTCCTGGCCGCCGAACGGGCCCGCAAACGCACCGCACTGCTCGCAGCCACCGACACGGAGCTGGCCAAAATCACCGCCGCCGCCGAAGCCGGGCGGCTCAAAGACGCCGGGAAGATCGGCGTGCGCGCCGGCAAGGTCGTCGGCAGATACAAGATGGAAAAGCACTACACCCTGACCATCGGCGACACCTCGTTCGCGTACGCCCGCAACGAGGAACAAATCGCCGCCGAGGCGGCCCTGGACGGAATCTACATCATCCGCACCACCATCCAGGACACCCACATGGACGCCGGACAAGTCGTCGCGACCTACAAGTCCCTGGCCAACGTCGAACGCGACTTCCGCTCCATCAAGGCCATCGACCTGGACCTGCGCCCGATCCACCACCACACCGAAACCCGGGTCCGCGCCCACGTATTCATCTGCATGCTCGCCGCCTACCTCACCTGGCACCTCCGCCGGGCCTGGGCACCCCTGACGTTCACCGACGAAAACCGCCCCGAACCGGAGAACCCCGTCGCCCCCGCAAAACGATCGGCCGCAGCGCAGACCAAAGCAAGCCGGCGCACCACCCCAGACGGACACCCCGCCCACAGCTTCCGGTCCCTGCTGGACCACCTGGGAACCCTGACCCGCAACGAGATCCGCTACGGCGCCGAGGAGACCGCGCCCCTGATCCCCACCCTGGCCGTGCCCACCCCCATCCAACACAAGGCCTTCGACCTGATCGGCCAAAGCTTCCCGCTGACCCTGAAGTAGACAGAAGGAGGAACCCCGGAAACAGCGGAATCCCCGCCAACGCGGGGATTCCGCACGTCATGCCAGACGTAACTTCGGGCTAGGAGTCGCCGCCCGCGTTGCCGGTGGTGCCGGCGTTGACGTTGTGCAGCTTGTACTTCTCGATGGCCTGGGCCGGGGCCTGGGCGTCGACCTCGCCGCGGCGGGCGAGCATCTGCAGGGAACGGACCACTACCGAGTGGATGTCGTTCTTGAAGAAGCGGCGTGCGGCGGCCCGGGTGTCGGAGAAGCCGAAGCCGTCCGCACCGAGGGAGGCGAACTCGTTCGGGAGGAACTGGCGGATCTGGTCCGGCACGGCCTTCATGTAGTCGGTGACTGCCACGATCGGTCCGGTGGCGCCGGCGAGGGCCTGGGTGACGAACGGGACGCGTGCCGGGGAGCCGGGGTTGAGGAAGGCTTCTTCCTCGGCGGCCATGGCGTCGCGGCGCAGTTCGGTCCAGGACGTCACGGACCAGACGTCCGCGGAGACGCCCCAGTCCTCGGCGAGGACCTTCTGGGCTTCGAGGGCCCAGGGGACGGACACCCCGGAGGCGAGGATCTGCGTGCGCGGGCCGTCGATCGCGGCCGGTGCGAGCAGGTAGATGCCCTTGACGATGCCCTCGACGTCCATGTTCTGCGGTGCCGGGGGCTGGATGATCGGCTCGTTGTAGACCGTGAGGTAGTACATCAGGTTCCGGTCCGCAGCTGTTCCGGAAACGGCGGCGGGGCCGTACATCCTGTTGAGGCCGTCGCGCATGATAACGCCGATCTCGTAGCCGTACGCCGGGTCGTAGCTGACCACGGCGGGGTTGGTTGCGGCGAGGATGGGGGAGTGCCCGTCGGCGTGCTGCAGGCCTTCGCCGGTCAGCGTGGTCCGGCCGGCGGTGGCGCCGATGATGAACCCGCGGGTCATCTGGTCCGCGGCGGCCCAGAAGGAATCGCCCGTGCGCTGGAACCCGAACATCGAGTAGAAGACGTAGACCGGGATCAGCGGTTCGCCGTGGGTGGCGTAGGACGTCCCGGCGGCGGTGAACGCCGCCACGGCGCCGGCCTCGTTGATGCCGGCGTGCACGATCTGGCCGGAGATGGACTCCTTGTAGGCCAGGACGAGTTCGCGGTCCACGGACAGGTAGTTCTGGCCGTTCGGGTTGTAGATCTTCGCGGTCGGGAAGAACGCGTCCATGCCGAACGTGCGGGCCTCATCCGGGATGATCGGCACGATGCGCTTGCCGAACTCCTTGTCCCGCATGAGATCCTTGAGCAGGCGGACGAACGCCATCGTGGTGGCGGCGTGCTGCTTGCCGGACCCGCGGTTGGCGACCTCGTAGACCTTCTCGTCCGGCAGTGTGATCTCGGCGTGCTTGGAACGGCGTTCCGGGACGAAGCCGCCGAGCTCGCGGCGGCGTTCCATCAGGTACCGGATCTCGGGGGCGTCCATGCCGGGGTGGTAATACGGCGGCCGGTAGAGGTCCGCTTCGAGCTGGTCGTCGGTGACCGGGATCCGGAGGTGGTCGCGGAACGCCTTGAGGTCCGCCAGGGTGAGCTTCTTCATCTGGTGCGTGGCGTTGCGGCCCTCGAAGTGCGTGCCCAGGCCGTAGCCCTTGACCGTGTGCGCCAGGATGACGGTCGGCTTGCCCTTGAACTCGGTGGCGGCCTTGTACGCGGCGTAGACCTTGTTGTAGTCGTGGCCGCCGCGCTTGAGGTTCCAGATCGCGTCGTCGGAGAGGTCCTGGACCATTTCCTTGGTCTGCGGGGTCCGGCCGAAGAAGTGTTCGCGGACGAACGCGCCGGATTCGGCCTTGTACGTCTGGTAGTCGCCGTCGACGGTCTCGTTCATGATCTTCACGAGCGAGCCGTCCCCGTCCCTGGCCAGGAGGGCGTCCCACTCCCGGCCCCAGACGACCTTGATGACGTTCCAGCCGGCACCGCGGAAGAAGGCCTCGAGTTCCTGCATGATCTTGCCGTTGCCCCGGACCGGGCCGTCGAGGCGCTGGAGGTTGCAGTTGATCACGAAGTTGAGGTTGTCGAGCTTGTCGTTGGCGGCGAGCTGGAGCAGGCCGCGGGATTCGGGCTCGTCCATTTCGCCGTCGCCCAGGAACGCCCAGACCTGCTGGTCGGAGGTGTCCTTGATGCCGCGGTTGTGCAGGTACCGGTTGGACTGCGCCTGGTAGATGGCGTTCATCGGCCCGATGCCCATCGACACGGTGGGGAATTCCCAGAACTCCGGCATCAGCCGGGGGTGCGGGTAGGAGGACAGGGCGTGGCCTTCCTTGGATTTCTCCTGCCGGAAACCGTCCAGGTCCTCCTCAGTCAGCCGGCCTTCCATGAAGGCCCGGGCGTACATCCCGGGGGAGGCATGGCCCTGGAAGAAGACCTGGTCCCCGCCGGACGGGTGGTCCTTGCCGCGGAAGAAGTGGTTGAAGCCGACCTCGTACAGCGTCGCGGCGCCCGCGTAGGTGGAGATGTGCCCGCCCACGCCGATATCGGCCCGCTGCGCCCGGTGCACCATGACCGCGGCGTTCCACCGCAGCCAGGCCCGGTACTTCCGCTCGATCTCCTCGTCGCCCGGGAATTCGGCTTCCTGGTCCACCGGGATCGTGTTGACGTAGTCCGTGGTGGTCACCATCGGCACCCCCACGGACTGCGCACCGGCCCGCTGGAGCAGGCTGCGCATGATGTACTGGGCACGTTCCGTGCCCTGATCCTGAATCAGGTCATCCAGGGACTCCAGCCACTCGGCGGTCTCGTCCGGATCACGATCAGGCAGCTGGTCTGTCAACCCGCTGAGGATATGGGAGGTATCTACTCCTGCAGCCACGTCTGGCCTCTCTTTGCACATAGTGGGAAATGGTTCTTGCTTTACAAATCCCGCAGGGTTCGATCTTGCACTCGAAATGGATTGCTTCGCAGGATGATCGTTCGCCAGGAGAAGCCAACTAGTCTCGTGGCTGCCGGGACGCCGTATTTCAACCTACGAAGTCCGTGGTCGCCCGTCATCTCGAAGTTCAATGACCGAGACCAAAACACCGTCAGTCTCGCGGGACTGGTGTCAACGACAGCCTTCCGGCATGGAGCTAAATCATCTGGGAGCGAAGGCGCCGACGAGGACCGCCCTGATGGCTCACCGGCGCCCGGCTTCAACCTGCCTCGCGGCTGAAGTGAACTTTAGGAATCGGTTCCTAGGCCCTTCAGCTCGAATGGCCAGCCTATGACTTTCTTGGGCCGCGGCGTGTTGTACGTCCGTACTTTGGAGGTGGACAACCCCAGCCGGACCAGCGATTCGGCAATGGTGACCGCTGCCGCCACCCCGTCGACCACGGGCACGCCGGCGCGCTGCCGGATCTGTTCATCCAGTCCAGCCATGCCGCCACAGCCCAGGACAATTACCTCGGCCTTGTCATCCCGGACCGCCAGCAAAGCCTGTTCGATGATCGCTTCGACTGCCCGCTCTGGTTCTTCCTCAAGCTCAAGGACTGCCATACCGCTGGCCCGGACCGAGGCACAGCGGGCATCGAGTCCGGCCAGCTTGAGCCGGTCCTCGATGAGCGGCACTGTTCTGTCCAAGGTGGTCACTACAGAGTATTTATGTCCGAGGAACATGGCCGTGCTGGCGGCGGCTTCGGTGATGTCCACCACCGGAACGTCCAGCAGCTCTTGCAGACCTTCCCGGCCATGTTCCCCGTAGCCTGCCTGGATGACGGCGTCATAGGGCTCCTGGTAGGCGAGGACTTTGTCCATGACGGCGATGGCGGCGAGGTAGCTTTCAAAGTTTCCCTCACAGGAATCGGCACCGAAACGGGGTGTCAGCCCGACGATCTCCGTGCCCGGGCCCGCGGCGTTCCGCGCCTGGGCTGCGATGGAGTCAGTCATGGAGGCGGTGGTATTCACATTGGCGACGAGAATTCGCATTGTGTGTTCTTTCCATTTTGGTGATTCAGCTGGATGCCGGACGGTCCCCGCAGAGAGACCGTCCGGCACGGGTCAGGCACGTCTGGCAGTGGATGGTGGGGGCGGCTAGCGGCTCCCCCGAGACGTCGTGGAACGTTCGTTTGCGGTCGGCCACGAGGTAATAGGGTCAAGAGTAAGGGCCGGCTCCATGATCCGAACAGCTACGGTGATCTGCCCGCGGCGTTCGATGTCTGAATGCGCCGCAGGGGCGATCAGAGCTGTTCAAACGACAACAGCCGGGGACACCCGGTGGCTCTTGGCAGCGGCCGAACTCGCTTTCCCTGCAGCAGGATGGGAGATAAACATTGACCTGAACCGATCGTCTGGCGTGATCCTCAACGTTGAGAATAGAACTACCGTAAGCCACAAGACATGATGTCACAATAGGATATTAAATTTTCACATCATGGACTCATTGCGGAGCGGCCTCTTTTGTGTTCACCCGAACGGAGACCGTGAGGCTCGGTGTCCTGCCTCACTGGATCTGAGACGGGTTGTCTCACCTTAGTGCGACAACCCCGGTGGATTTTTCTCACCTTAATTGAGACAGAGCGGCAAATCCGGTGCCTCCATCATCAGCTAAGTGATGGGTCCGGGGCGGCGCCGGTTCGGGGACGATGTTTCCGATGATCCGTGACTGGATGGGCCCTGCTCGGAGGGTTTGCGTCGTACCCGATGCCGTCTGGTCCCGTGAATCCCGGTCGCCAGTCCTCGTGCATCCAGTGTTGCAGTGGATCCTCGTAACCGTGCGGTTACTAAGCGCCGCTTGGTACCGCGACGACCACACTGCAAAGCCGGACATCCAGCACCCGCGGAAATCTTGACTGTGGCTTGCATCACAGATACATTTATTTCATAAGACGACATATGCATTCCACAATATGGAATATGTTTTCCACGAAAATACCGTCAGTGCCGAAGTTCCCGCATCTGGCAGCGCAGCTCCCGTGGATACCGGCCCGGACCCGGGCAATGCCCTTTTCGACACAGGGAGCTCTGCAACATGTCCCATCAACACGGTCCTGGCCCGCATGACGAGCACGGACATTCGCAGCTGATCGACCCGGAGCCCTGGGGTACTGGTGACCCCGCAGTCGAGGAGATTGTCAGGGGAGGGCCGGCCGCCCCGGGGCAGGTGCCCGCGGGCGTTAGTGCCCGGCTCTACAACGAGGACCTGGCGCCCACCACGCGGAAGGGCCGCACGTGGCACGCCTACAGCATCTTCACGCTGTGGGCCAACGACGTGCACTCCCTGGGCAACTACGCGTTCGCCATCGGACTGTTCGCCCTGGGACTGGGCGCCTGGCAGATCATGCTCGCCTTCCTGCTCGGCGCCGTCCTGCTGTTCCTGCTCCTGAACCTCTCCGGGTTCATGGGCGAGCGGACGGGCGTGCCGTTCCCGGTCATGAGCCGGATTGCCTTCGGCATCCGGGGCTCCAACATCCCCGCCATCGTCCGCGGCGGCGTGGCCGTGGCCTGGTTCGGCATCCAGACCTATCTTGCCTCGGTGGTGCTCCGGGTGCTCATCTTGGCCCTCGCGCCGTCTCTGGCGCCGCTGGACACGGACTCGTTCCTCGGCCTCTCGACGCTGGGCTGGATCTCGTTCGTGGCGCTGTGGGCGGTGCAGACCTTGATCGTCAGCTTCGGCATGGAGATGATCCGCAAGTACGAGGCCTTCGCCGGCCCCATCATCCTGGTCACCATGCTCGCGCTGGCCATCTGGATGTTCATGAAGGCGGAGGGGTCCATCGCCTGGTCCACCGCCGACTCCCTGACCGGCACCGAGATGTGGGTGCGGATTTTCGAGTCCGCGGCCCTGTGGGTGGTCATCTACGGGACGTTCGTCTTGAACTTCTGCGACTTCACCCGCGGCGCGCCCTCGGAGCGGTCGGTGGTGCGCGGCAACTTCTTCGGCATCCCCATCAACATGCTCTTCTTCGCCGCCATCGTCATCGTCCTCGCCGGCGCCCAGTACCGCATTGATGGGACGGTCATCGAGTCGCCCATCGACGTCGTCAAAGCCATCCCGAACACCTTCCTGCTGGTGCTGGCCTGCCTGGCCCTGATCATCCTGACGGTGGCCGTAAACCTCATGGCCAACTTCGTGGCGCCCATCTACACACTGGCCCACCTGTTCCCGCGCACCCTGAACTTCCGCAAGGCAGCCATCATCTCCGCCGTGATCGGCCTGATCATCCTGCCGTGGAACCTGTACAACTCGCCGGTGGTCATCGTCTACTTCCTCGGCGGGCTGGGCGCCCTCCTGGGTCCCCTGTTCGGCGTCATCATGGCCGACTACTGGCTGGTCCGGAAGGGCAGGGTCAATATCCCGGAGCTGTACTCGGAGTCCCCGGACGGGGAGTACGCGTACACCCGCGGCGTCAACCGGAAGGCCGTCCTCGCGGGGGTACCGGCCGCCGTCGTCGCCCTGATCCTGGCGCTCGTCCCCGCGTTCACGCTGGTTGCCGGCTTCTCCTGGTTTATCGGTGCGATCCTGTCCGCCGTGATCTACCTGCTGATCATGGACCGCCACGCGCCGTTCCACGCCGTCGACGGCGAGGAGATCGCCGTCGCCCCGAAGCACTGACCGGGCCCGGCAAGGACTAAAAAGTCCGGACCTCTGACCAACCGAAACGAAAGGCAACCCACCACGCGCATCCTCGTGGTCAACGTGAACACCACCGAATCCTGACCGTGTCCATCGGGCTGGAGGCCGCAGCCTCTCCCTCGCTGTCCCTACTGCCACCAACGGGCACCCACCTAACCAAGTGCTACTAGGGCTAGTGATCTCATAGCCGATGGCTGAAAGCGATGATGTCGAAGCAGACCAGCAGGCCATGGCGTTGCGGGATAGTGCTCTCCGGGAAGCTGGAATCGAATCGAAGCAATTGCTAACGGGGTCTCGACCGGTACGTCACTTTCGACCTTTACCGCCCGTAGGAGGAACGATCCCGACGATGATGGGACTACTGTTCTGGCGAAGGATTGGGACGAGTTCAAAAGCGTGTGGGGAGTGCTCCACGGGGACTTCGATGAAGAACAGTTTGAGACCACGGTTGTCGGCCTCGCTGCCGCCGATTTACCCGACTAAATAAACGCATGAAAGGAGGGGCCGCCAGAAAGCAGCCCCTCCTTTCTTATATACCAAGAACTAGCGTGTGAGGCCGTTCTTGCCTCTCTCAGAACCGACAGTTGCCCCTGTGCGCGACTTTCTGGTCTTGGCGGCGCCTTTGCCCATGGTCACCGCTGCGCTGGGGTGTGTGCCCTCGCTGCGGGCTGCGGCGAGGCGTCCGCGGATCTGGGTTTCAGTCGCGCCGGTACTGGCCAGGGATTCTGCGAATTTCTCGTGGTGTTCGGCGGAGCCGTAGTCGGCGGCCGACGTGCTCTCGGTTTTGAGTCCCTGGTCTTTGAGACGGCTGCTGTCGTTGCCGGTGACGCGGTTCTCGATCTCTCGGCCGAGTCCTTCGATGCGGGCGAAGAGTTCCTTCTCGGCCCGGGCGTACCGCTGCTCCACTGACGCCCGCTCGGAGCCTTTGAACCCGCCCTCTGCCAGGAGCCTGGCTTCGTGCATCTCCTTGGCCGCCTTCACGAACGCGGGATCCTCGAAGTGGGAGTCACCGGCACCGGTGATGTTCGCGGTGGTTTCTTTCCGCAGCTGGTCAATATCGGGGCCGTTGATGCCGTCCTTGCCGATCAGGAACAGCCGTTCCTGCACGGTGGCGTCCGCCGCAGCCAAAGCTTTGGGGGTCTTTGCTGTGTGGGCGGTCTGCAGGGCCTGGGCCAGCTCGGGGTTGGCCAGGTACTCGGCGGGTACCTGGTGGCGTTCCATCTCCGGTGCCAGTGTCGCGGCCTGTGCGCGGAGTTCTTCTGCGCGGGCCGCTGCGAGCAGCTGCATGGCCTTTTCGTGTTCGGCGGCCGCTTTGCGCGTCTGTTCCTGGCTGCGTTCCAGTTCGTCCTGCCGGGCCTTCCCGGTGGTGATGGTCTGAATCCCTGATTCCAGATATTCGGTGTCCGCGCCGACGTCGTGGGTGTCGATGCCGTAGCGGGTGAGAACTTCCTGACGGATTTTCTCGGAGGCTGCCAGTGCGGCCGGGTCGTGGGCCTTCCAGCTTGTCGCGACGGCGTGTGCGGTGGCGATGTCGGCTGGCTGTGCGTTGTCCCACCACTGGTCCTTCGCCACCGGTGCCAGCGCTGCGCGCGCGGCACTGCGTTCGGCAGCGAGGCGTGACTGGGCTTCGTGTGCTGCCTGGGCGTCCTGGTGTTCCTGCTGCCGCTGGCTCTCCTGGCGCCGGCGTGCCAGTGTCTCGGCGATACGTGAGGCGATCATCAGCGACTGCCGCAGTCCGCCGTCCAGGACGTCATCCATTCCATCTGATTCACTCATGCTGTTCCCCTTGCAGTTGGTGGTGGGTGCTTATCGGTCGAGGGCCGGCCCGGAGTCGCGGCGGCTGGGCTGGTAGGTCTTCGCCGGCGTTGGCGTCGTTGGCACTGCTGATCCCGGACGGATGGGGACCATGCCGCGCCGGGCAATGTCGATCGCCCTGGGCGGCACTGCTGCCTCCGTAGCCGGCCGGTGTTCCGCACCCACCAGTACGGCCTTGGGCATGGTCGCGGTGAACGGGGCCAGCTGTTGCTCGACCACTGCACGGATGCGCTGCGCCTCCCGGCTCCGTCCGGACTGGGCGTGCATTTCATACACGGCGAAGGCAGTGTTGATCAGCTGCACCATGAGTGCCGTTTGGGCGGCCGTCTTGTCCTTGCTGGACGCGGCCATGAACAACATGGCAGTCCCGGCAATCGAAGGCAGAGCCACAGGTTTGCTGTGCTGCCGCGGGTTGCGGAGCTGGGCCGTGCGGGACAGTTCAGCGGCGGTGGCCGCCAACGGCCCCGGCGTCGCCTCGAGCCGGTAGGACCATGCCGCGAACGCACCGGAGACTTCCCGTGCCGCTTTCGCCCAGGTTGCGTGATCATCCCGCGGAATCGTGCGCAGCCGGTCAGCCAAGGCAGCCGCGTTGCGGGTGTACTCCACCCACGCCTCCGCCGGCGGTGTTCCGTTCTCGGGGCCGGTCCTGGAGACCGTGCGTTTGTTGCGGGCGGCCGCGTTCCACTCCTTCGCAGCGTCCGTTGCCAGGCGCGGGGTGTCGAGCCATTCTTCACGCAAGGCCCCGAGCTTCAGATCGGACGCGAGGGTGCCGCCACCGAACCAGATCGGCCGCTCGCCCTGGGTGGGGCGTTCGGCGACGGAGTACCCGACGATGACGTCGGTGGTGTTCTTCGCGTAGCGCGGCCGGACCAGCAGGCCGGTGTCGCGGGCGCGCCGGACGAACTCGCCTTCGGTAGCCGAGGCGCTGGCGCTGGCGCGTACTTTCCGGGCCAACGAGGAGCGGTGCATTTCCCGCTCATCCCGGATAGCAGTGGCCTTCTCGGCGCGGTCGTATCCGCGGGTGGCGTGCACGGTGGAGAGCTGTTCCAGGCCGTACTTGACCTCCAGCTCGCGGCAGGTTTGCTGGGCCCGTTTGTAGTCGCCGTGGGTGGAGGCCTTGGTGCCATCCTCACGGACAAGGGAGACGGCCAGGTGGATGTGGTGGTTGCCGTTCTCGGATGTGCCGTGGTTGACCGCGGCCCACCGGCAGCGGGCCTTTCCGCTGGCTTCGGTGAAGCCCATGAAGTCCACGAAGTCGTTGGCGATATCGCCCCACTGCTGGTCCGTCAGAGCGCCCTCCTCGGCGCGCAGACTCAGCGAGCAGTGCCACACGGACGCGTCCTTGTAACCGACGTGCACGCGCTCCTTCCTGGCCGCGTCCCACCGCAGGTCTTTGATCTGCACCGACACACCGAACATCTTCCGTGGACGGTCCAGGTGCTTGGCAATTGCCAGGGCATCATCACGGTCCAGAACACCATCGTCGTACCACGCCATGATCGCCGCATCCCCTGCCACCAGATGCGGATCGGTGTGAGCGTTCTTAGTCCTATCCGCGTCAGTCGATGCCAGGTAAACCATGAGCCCGCCCATGCGCGAACCACGCGTGATGTTCGGAATCATCCCTACATCAGCCCGTCGATGGCATCGTCGATTCGCATGGCAACGGAACGGATGTGCTTCAGCGCTTCGCGCGCCTCGGCGGGGAACTCGCTCGTGGCGTTCGCCTGCCGTGCAAGCTGGTTGATGTTGTTGGAGGAACGGGCCAGCAGATTGTGCAAGGACATCAGCTCGGCGGCAATGGCACGGCGCTCCGTCGTCGTTTCCTGGGTCTCGGACAATGCCGATGTAATCAGCAGGTTCGGGACAGTGATCTTCTCCCGCTCAGCTCTCGCCACAAGCGCGGCTTCCTCTTCAACAGTGACCCACAGGTCCCGGCGCTTCTTCGAACCGGCCGGAGTGTTCTCCCGACGTCGGCGCGACAGATTGAAACGGTGAGTGGACTCCTCATCCGACATTCCAATCCATCCCCTCAACGGCCCAGCGCAGCGACCCCAAACCGGGGACCACACTGACCAGTGTGCCGCACCCGACCGCCAGTGTCGAGCGCGACAAGCCATTTACACCCGTGTAAGTGTATAGCTTGCTCCGGCGGGGCCGGCTCTTCAGTTTTTCCGCAGTCCTGCGGTGCTCCTGTCCAAATGGTCCCGCCGCTGCGCGTCGAAGCCCTCGACATCGTTGGCTGCCCTCTAGGGTGGGTGGATGGCAACCATCGATATTGAACAGACCCGCACCCAGGCCCGGGCGCTCCTCGATTCGCGCATTGAATCGGTGACCGCACTGGTCAAGACCCGCCAGCGGATCACGGACCTGAAAAAGCAGCTCGCCGACGCGGAACGCGAAGACAAACGCGCCTACGTGCGCGCCACCAAAGACGGATGGAGCCCCGAGGAACTCAAGAAACTCGGCCTCGAATCCGGCGCCGCTGCCCGCAGGCGCAAGACCACGAACCGCGCAGCCGGTGAGAACGCCGCGGCGGCCACGGAGGACGAGAACCACAGCGAACAGTAGGCGTTGCCCCTCGCCCACATGGGCACGGCAAAAGCCCAATCGCTCCGCTGCTTTTCCCGCACACACGTGGACGACGGGACCCACCTGACCGCCTGCACACAACCACCACGTCACCACCCAGCGCCTGTCACCCTGGGCAGGCGGCGGCTGTGCACAGGCTCCGTTAAGTGCGGGTCGGGGTCGGGAAAGTCTCCATGGTCCACACCTCGACGCTGCCGACTCACTCTCCACCGTGGGCCGGGTTATTTTCAGCAGGGATCACACAGAGCAAAGGCTTCGCGGCAGTAGTCTGCGGAGCGCTTGCTCTGTCGGTGGGACGGTCCAACCGCACTGCCCTGGCGCCGGGGCGAGCATCCGGCACGGCCGTTCAGGGTGTGCGTGGTTAAACAGAAAAGGGCCAGCCTGTCGGCCGGCCCTTTTCCGCTCCTCGGACAAAGGAAATCTGTCATCCAGTCTAGCTGAATGTTGCGTTGAACGTGAGCGGCCGATGGGTCAACGTATGGTGCCCTTGGCGCCACCGCGCGGGTCTCGTAGTCTCCCGGCATGAGCCGCGGCACTGTGGTGAGTGGCCGGGGGCCTTGCCGGGCGGCGGGGTTTCCGCCCGGCAAGGGGCTCTTATGCGGCTCCGTGGTCCTGTGCGGGTGCGGCGCTGTCGAGGATGATCTGTTCGACCGGGCTCGCGGTATATCCCCAGGAAATGAGCCGGGTCAGGTAGTCGAGGTGACGGACGCTCGGGGACCGCCATGAGTCCTTGGCGATGGTCTTCTCATACCCGGCGCAGACGAGGGCGATCAGGGATACCTCGGGCCGGGCCGTGGACTTGGCCACGTGGTCCCGCAAGGGGTTCCAACCCCACCGGTCCGGGCTCTCCCCCGTCTTGGCTCCTGCCATCTCCGCGGCGACGGTTCCTTCGTAGCCGCTGGCCGTTTCGGGGTGATGGGTGATGGCGTGGACGGTGAAGTGCTGCCATCCCTTCGGCGGCTGTTTCTTCGCCAGCAGCGTCTTCACAAAGTCCCGGCGGACCACAGTTGCCGACTGCATCAGCTTGTTGTTTTCTATCAGGGTTTTCCGCTCCGCTTTCTGCTCGTCCGTCATCGGCCCCTTGGGCGCCGAGGCTGAGCCATAGCCGCCGTACCGGAGCGTGAAACCCAGGTCCTTCCATCCGGCCACAACCGGGACGGTGGAGTGCTGGCCGTTGTAGGAGGTGACGATGTGGACGGCGTTGGCGTCCTCTTCGGTGGCAGGTTCGCCGTCTGCCCGGTTCAGTGAGGACACCCGGACGTTCTCACTCTCCCCGTCGTATCCGGCGCGGTCCACCACGGTGGTCCCGGCGGCTTCCAGCTCGGCGGTCAGCGCCGCGAGTGCGGCCGCGCGGTCGCGGCGGTCCCGCAACTGCTGGGTGACGTGGGCGAGCATGTCGGGTTCATCGGCGATGACCGATTCCAATTCCTCGACCGCGTCCTCGTCAGAGGCGAACTCCGCCAGAATCAGGGCAGCTTCAATCGTGTACCCCTTGTCCAGGGCGGCGGCTCCGGTGTCAGTGGATTTGGCTTTCAGGGCGGATTCGACGGTGGTTTTGGTCCGTCCGGTTTTCTTCGCGATGGAGGCGGCGGAGACGCCGATCAGTGAGAGCTGGTGGTAGGCGTCGGCCTCGTCCGCTTCGGTGAGTTCGGCGCGCTGGATGTTCTCCACCACCTGGGTCACGATGCGTTCGGCTTCCTCGGGGGACTCGATGATCATGACCGGGATGGTGGTGCGTCCTGCTTCGACGGCGGCGCGGGTGCGGCGCTGGCCCATCAGGACATGCACGCCTCCGTCGTCCTTGCGGTGGGCGATCACGGGTTCCATCACGCCGTGTTCCTTGATGCTGGCCACGAAGTCGGCGGTCAGGGCGGCGTCTTTGCGGACGTTGATGTCGATGGTGAGGGTGGCCGGATCGAGCTGTTCCAGCGTGGGTGTGGTGTTCATGGTTGTGTCCTTTTCCGAGGATGTGGTGGGCGGGGAACGGTGGGTGACCGGCCAGCTTCCCCTTCTCCCCCCGTTTTTTGGCTGCTGGCGAAGCTTGCGGAGCTGTGCCCGACGCAGGCCCTGTCCACCCGAAGGGCAGGGACGTGCAATCTGCGGGAGGAAATAAGCGACGAAGGAGCGCCGGAGCCGATTGCGCGCGCCCGCAGGCCCCGACGAAGGAGGGGCTGGATAGGGCCGGAGCGGGCACGATAATCCGAAGGACAGCAGCAAAAAACGCCGTCAGGCAAACAGGGCCAGGGCGTCCGGAGCCCTGCGACGGACACCCTGGACCCAACAGCCGGCCGCGCCAGCGGACGCCCGATAACTGGTTGGAGCGCAGCGAAAAACAGGGGCCTTGATACGGTGGACGGGCCCCGCCGGCGGCAGCGCCCCTCCCCCGGGTGCCTCTGCTGGCGGGACATACACCCGGAGAACCTGGAGGAATACCGGAATGGGCCTCAGAAGCTTCTTTCAGCGACAACCAGCCACCGCGGCCGCTGCGGCGCCGTCCCCCGCAAACTGGACCCAGGACGACGTCCTGTCACCCCAGGACTTGGCAGATCTTCAAGAAGCGTGGGCCGACCTCGCGGCGGCCGCCGAGGAATCGGAGATCACGAATTTCCATGCCTGCACCCGCACGGGCCGGCCCTGGATCGAAGACCCGGCAGCGGTCAGGGCGGCAGCGGCAACGCTGCGCGAGTTCCCGGCGCTGGAGGACCAGCCGCCAAGGTAGCGGCCACAGGGGCCGGGCCTGGCCGGTGGGCAGCCCAGCCAGTGCCCGTCCAGGACTCCGGACGTTCCCTCGTCATAGCCGCCTATGCAACTCCCGGAACGCGTCATCCTGCAGGCAAGCCGGTCCTTGCAGGCCCGGCTTCGGCGTCAGCGGCCGTGAAATACCGGGGCGAAAGTGGACTTAGTCTTCCCCGCCACTGGTCGGGTCCGGCTGCGGCTCCTTCCGGGGCCGGGTTTCCGGCACGATGCGGGCCAGCAGGGCGTCGTGTGCCTGCTGCAGGGTGGAAGCCCGCGCTTCTGCGGCGGCCAGCCGGGTCAGAGCCGCTGACGCTTCCCGTGCCGCCTCCTGCTCGGCTGCCTGGGCCTGTTCCAGCTGCTCCCCCGCGGCGGCAACGTCGGTCTCCAGCGCGGTGACCCTGGCCGTGAGCTCCGTGACGGCGGCGTCCTTCCCGGCGCTCACCGTGTCCAGGTCAGTCACGAGTTCGGTGATCTCCAGATTCAGGTCCTTCTTCTCCTGCGCCCAGGCCGCCTCGAGCCCGGCATGCCGCGCATCGGCCAGCCCGGAGGCCTCGGCCCAGCAGGCCCCCGCCAGGCGTGCCGCCTGTTCCAGCAGCCCCGCCGGGGTCACAGCGACCTGCCCGCCCGCGGCGGTCTTCTCCTCCGACCACTCCTTGAGGTAGCGGGTGGCATCGGCGTTACTCACACCCGCCGCGGCACGCACGGTCGAGACGGTGGGCCGGCGCTCGGCACTGATCTGCTCGGCGGCAGCGTACACACGGTCTTTCACACTCAACGTCACGGCGGCGACCCTCCAAGGAGTTTGGTAGTAGTAGGAATAGTAGTAATGCTACTCCTACTACTCACTTCTGCAACCACCACGGCGTGCGGCTCCCCCGGATCTCCCGGGGGCACCAATCTCCGTGACGGGCCCCGCGCAGGTAAGGGGTCATGGGTGGTACCGCCCGGGCGGATTAAGCCTCCGGCGCCACCACGCCGCGGAGCAGCCCTGGCACTGGGCCCGGGGGCCCGCCGGCGGACGCCCGAAAGCAGTGTCCGTGGATCGGCGGTGTCCGCCCGATTTGGGGATCGCCGTGGCAGGATGGGGTCCATCATGGACAGGCGGTTGCGGCACGCTCCCGACGCCGAATGGGTGCTGATGTACTGGCTCGGGCCATACCCAAGCCGGGCCCGCATCGCTGCCCTCGTGCGCGTTCCGCCCGCCGCCGTCGGATACCACCTGGTGATCGCGCGCCGCCAGGACCCCGGGGCTGGAGGCCGAGCATCAGGCGGCGGCCGGCGCCGTACCCGTTCCTTACCCGTCCTCGAAGGATCTGGCCCGCATGGACGCGTTTCTCGCCTGGGTCGCGGCCCATGGCCGGCTGCCCGAGGCCCGATCCGGGGACCGGCGCGAACGGTCCATGGCCCGGTGGACGTCGCTGCGCCGGCGCGAGGCAGCCGAAGGGACCCTGGACCCCGCCTACAGCGCCGGTCTTGCCCGGGCGCCCGGGTGGGGCGACAACCGGCAGGGAAGCGGCGGACGAGGCCCGCTCGCACGGCCGTCTGGCCGGGCTCGTGGCGTTCCGGCAGGAAGGCAACGACTGGCCCCGCCACCACGACTATGACTCCGAGCGTGAACACACCCTCGGGGTGTGGATCCACGTCCAGCGGTATAAACGCCGCCGCGGCGGACTGGACCCGGTGAAGGTCAAGCTCCTGGACGATGCGGTTCCCGGCTGGCAGGCCGGAAGGACCCGGGGCCGCCCTCCCCCGCAGTGACGGTTGTGCCCGTTGTGGGCAGGCGGAGCCCCGGCGCAGCTCAAGGCTGTCCACACTGGCGTGCAACCCGTTCCACCGGAGAGCCCCCGGGCAGAATCGCGGATTGTCGTAGCCGCCCTCCATGCTTACATCTGCGTGGATCATGCATCAGGTGCAATACCGCATGGTCCCCGCTTTTTTACGGCGTGGTTACTCAAATACCAGTTCTATGCTGGTGATATGAGGTCGCATATGCGTATTGGGTATCTGCTTAGCTGAAGTAGGCTGGGTTATGGCCGATTTGTCGCCGCAGATGCCGCGTGCGGGTGTGGACTACCCCCAGACGTTCGGGCAGTTCCAGGACTGGTTCAGTACGGACGAGGCATGTCTGGAGTACCTGGCAAAGCTGCGCTGGCCAGACGGGTTCGTCTGCCCCAAGTGCAGCGGCCGCGACTGCTGGCGCACGGGTGCCGGGCTGTGGATGTGCCGGGGGTGCTCGCGTCGGACGTCGGTGACGGCCGGGACCATCTTCGACCGCACCCGCACCCCGCTGCGAACCTGGTTCGCCGCGGTCTGGTTCGTCACGTCCCAGAAGAACGGCGTGTCCGCCCTTGGGCTTCAGCGGGTCCTGGGTTTCGGCTCCTACGAGACGGCGTGGGCCTGGATGCACAAGCTCCGCCGGGCCATGGTCCGCCCGGACCGGGACCTGCTCTCCGGCACGGTCGAGGTCGACGAGAGCTTCATCGGCGGTGTGGCCCGCGGCATGCCGGGCCTCGGTCCGGACAAGGTCTCCGTCCTGATCGCAGCGGAGCACCTGGACCACAACAGGATCGGACGCATCCGCCTCGAGCCCGGGCCGGCGGACCGCAGGCTCGCGCTGGTGAAGTTCGGCCAGCGCGTCGTGGCCCCCGGCTCCACCATCCGCACAGACGGGGCGAGGCAGCTGAGGCGTTTCGCAGATCTGGGCTATAAGCACGAGTACTTCACCCAGCTGGGCTCGGACATCCCGGCGCACGTGAACATGCCGGCGGTACACATGGCAGCGTCCCAGCTCAAGCGCTGGATCGACGGCACCCTGCACCAGGGCATCTCACGGGAGCAGCTGGCCTACTACCTGGACGAGTTCAGCTTCCGATTCAACCGCCGCACCTCGACCAGCCGCGGGCTGCTCTTCTACCGCCTGCTCCAGCAGGCCGTGAATACCGGACCGAAACCACTGAAAACTCTGGTCAGTTCCGCATTTACGGACTGACTTCAGCTAAGCAGATACCCAATATATGCGTTCTAAGTGGGTGGGATGAACCCGGAGCAGGCGGCCCGGCTGCAGGCCCGGTATGCCCGGCGGGCCGGGCCGATCGGGCTCACGGTGGAGGAGCTGGACTTCGGGCATTTCCCGGCGAAGAACGGGTTCCCCGGGATCCCCGTGAAGGCATGGATCCGGTTCCCGGACTGCGCCGAGCTGGTGGACGGCGAGGTGTACGCCTGGACGTCCCGGGCCGTGGAAGTGACGTGGAAGGACGGGCCGGTGACGTACCGGACGTGGGTGTGGAGTTCGGCGGTCACCCGCCGGGAAGACATGATGACGAGGAACTTGGGAGAGCGCGTAACCCGTGACAGCAACAGCAACAGCAACAGCAAATGAAACAGTCCTGGACGTGGCCGTGGACGTCCGGTTTATCCCGGCCGGCATTCCCCTGGCCGTCCGGCACGAGGGGCGCATCTGGGCGGTGGCGGCCGATCCGGTGCATTGGTTCGACAGAGATGCCTGGTGGGACACCCGGCGCACGGCGGCCGTGGGCAGCGGGGACCTGGTGAGCGTCGAATACTGGCGGGTGCAGGTCCGTCTGGCCTGGGGTCGACCTCCGCGTTGCGGACCTTCACACTGCGCCGGAACCCGCTTTCGATCCAGTGGCTGCTGGAAAGCATCATCGACTAGACCGGCGCCCACAGTGACCCCTCAAACGATCAGCGATCAGCGACTCCTTCAACCCGTTTCGCCTCGACGCTACCTCGACAGCCGCCGTACGCAGCGAGCAGCCAGCCTCGCGGGCAGCAGGGCAGACCGGCGCAGCGGAGACACCTCTCGGCCCCTCCCTCACTGCGGCTCACTCCCCCATCTTTCGATGGTCATGCCCGGGGAGACGTCGCCGTTCAGACGCGCTTCATAGCGCCCCGGGGCCAGCCGCGTCACGGAGATACCGACCTGTCCGGTCACCGCCGCCGGCTTCAGGAGACCCACCGCCTCATCCAGGGCGGCGTCTAATTCCCTTCGGGTTTGAACGGCTACGACGAGACAACCGGGTGCTGCTTGCATGGTCATGAATCCCTACTCTCATTGCGGTGATCAGTACTTTGGACACGCCAGATGCTCCTGGCGTCGAGGGGAGGAACGGCAAGCCCGCCGGCATGGCCAACAGCAGCCGTGATCGAGGCGGCGGTTGGCCCAGCGGAATCTAGGAAACCGGGTTTCCAGCAGAAGTAAGGGCCCGGACCCTGGAACGCCGCAGAACGGCGGCGATTTACTGCAGAGAGTCCAATAATGGTGGCTTCAACGTCCTCCAACGATCGCTGAATCCTTGCCAGGGCGGCCATGTCCTCGGAGCATTGACCCGGGTCATTGGATGCCGCCTCCAGGAGAGCGACCCCGCGGCTGATCCTGACGGAAAGTTCGAGGATCAACGGCCGGACCACGGCTTGGGATCCGTCCCGCGACATGTGCGCGAAAGCATCTTTTCCAGCGCCACGGGAGGTGACGGGGACCGTGAGGGCCAGGCCGGAGGACCGGTGGTCATCGATTGTCCTTCGGGTTATTCACGGTCCTGGCCCCTTGTTGAAGTGCTCCCGGTACGCCGAAAGGGAAGTTCGGGTGGGTCCGCAGGCGGCGCTATCCGCCGCCGGGGGAGGCTTGCGGCTTCCCGATCAGCGCAACCACATACGGGACGGCGTCTTCCAGGGCCACGTTCTCCCCGTCCCGGTGGCCCGGGTCGTTGATTTCAACAACACCGTCCCGCCAGTCCCCTGCCGGGCCAAACAGGCCGGCCATGCTTAAATGCGAAGGGCCGCCAATGTGCCACCTCGGATCGCAAGGTGGCACATTCCTAGTGAAGCGGGAAATCCCGTGCTGAGATGATGCGGCCGACTACCTGCTGTTCATTACAGCTGGGATGGAGTTGAATTAACGGGAATTAACGGGTTCGCTGGGGCGGGTGAACGAGCCAGCATTCTTTCCTACCCTGTTGGATAGTTTGGGGAGAATGAGCCAGCAGATGGTGGTGATGACAATCGGAGCGGCGAGGAGCAGGACAATGTCCTGCGCGGGCCAGGAAAGCGCGAGAAGGGCACCGCCGGCGGCCGGCCCCAGGATGGAACCCATTCGACCGCAGGCAGCCGACCAGCCGACGCCTGTCGTTCGGACCGAAGCTTCGTAGATCGAAACAGCGATGGCAGTTTGCCCGATCGAGCCGGCTGTAATTCCCGCACCGGCGATGAGCGTAATTGCCATGAGCAGTGGAGTTGTGACGGAGAAGACGGCCAGTGCGGTGGTCGCGAGAGCACCGATGGTGGACATCAGTACGAGGGCGCGCGCTGTGCCGATTTTTGCAGATAGCGGTAGCAGGGCCAGACCGGCCACTACGCCCCCAAGGCTGTAATATGCCAACCCTAATCCCGCATCTGACTTAGACAAGCCGTAGTCACCGAACAGGGTCGGAAGCCAGGACTTCAGCGTGTAGGTGACTGTGAAGATGAGGAAGGTCGCTGTCCACAGGAGCAGGGTCGCGTTTCGGTGATCGCCCGCGAATATGGCGGATATTCCTGTCTTCGGGGCACCGTCCTTTGAACTGGCGGTCCGGTCGGAAGTGGCCGGCACACACATTTGCAAGAGGACAGCGACGGCGAGTGGCGCCACCCCCGAGACCCAGAGAACACCGTTCGAACCAAGAGCATCGATGAGCGGTCCGCCCACGAAGCCAGCCACGGTGGCCCCGCTGATCAATCCCATGGTGACCATTACCGCAATTGGCTGGCGCTTACCCTCCGGTCCGTTCTGAGTTGCAACGATTACGGCCATCGGGAGGACCACTCCCAGGCCAACTCCTGTGATCGCGCGGGTAAGGCTGAGGAGGAACATCGATTCCAGGGGAAGCGTAACGGCGCTGAGGATGGTTGCAATGCCGAAGACGGTGGTGCCGAGAACCAGCAGGCGCTTCTGTCCGATCAGTTTGGACAGCGCACCGCACGAGAGG
>NZ_CP189595.1:0-218539 GCF_050157045.1 Pseudarthrobacter sp. H2 | reverse complement strand
GTCGAGGGCGAGTGCCTGGGTTGGGGTGACCGCTATCGGGTTGCATTCAATCTCGTCAATTTCTGGATGCTCGGCTGCGAAGTGTGACAGGGTCGCGAGCAATTGTGCGGCCTTGTCGATGGCAACGGCCGGTTTCCCCCGGAATCCGGTGAGGAGTGCGGCGCCCCTCAAGGACAGGAGCAGCTCCTTGGCTTGCTTGGTGTTGATGGGGCCAAGTGCGCACCGGGTGTCCTTGAGTAGCTCCGTGTAGACACCTCCGACGCCCACGAGCACGATCGGGCCAAAGGTCGGGTCACGACGCACACCAATGATCAGTTCGACCGCGCCCGCCGTGTCCGCCATCTCCTCGATGGAGCAGCTAGGCGGTGCGAGTCGAACCTGCACGTCATCCCACGCGGTCAGCAGCCCGGTGAGGTCGGGAATGTTCAATATGACCCCGCCGTTGTCGGATTTGTGCTCATCACCCAAGGCTTTGAGGACCAGCGGGTAGTGAAGCTTGGCGGCCGCGGCCTTGAGCCCGCGAAGGGTTGTGACCTCCGCTGCAGGCATGAAAGGAATACCCGCTGCCGCCAAGGCACTGCGCGCCCTGCCGTACCCGGTCTCCACCAGCGGAGCGGCAGTTGGGGCCGGAAGCACCGGTAGCGATTGGGGGGCGAATTGGTGCCTGCGGACCAGCCGGCTCATCGCCCACGACGCGTGCTCGACGTTTCGGTAGACGGCTATCCCGCTCTCACGGAGCGCAGCCGCCGGGGCCGAGTCGGAAAACATGGTCTGCGCTACGAAGCTGGCCCCCGACCCGGCCACGAGGGAGCCGATGTCGCGGCCGGCCTGTACCTCGCCGTCCAGGATTGAAGGATCGTAGTCGCTGTAGCCGCCGAAAAATCCGGTCATGAGGATTGAGTCCGACTCGGAGCTGGCCACCAGTTGTTTCGCGACCCTTGCGAAGCAGGAAATGTCTTGCTCGCCACCCCCTGCGATGTCGATGGGGTTTGAAACCCCGGCGTTCGGTGGGAGTTCGCCGGCGATCTGCGTCGAGAAGCCGTGGGAAAATTCTTCGACATGCAGCCCGGCTTCTTCGAGGCTGTCACTTGCCAGGGAAGCGTGGCCGCCACCGTCGGCCAATACCGCCACGCGTGGCCCGGCCGGTGGCCTGGTGCGCACCAATGCTTGGAGAAGAATTGCCATCTCGAGTGGGCTCGACACGAGTTCGGCACCTGTTGCCTCACAGACGGCTTCGAGGACAACATGTGAGGTGACGAGGGATCCGGTGTGCGAGGCTGCCCCGCGGGTGGATGCTGCACCGCGGCCGACGGACAGCAGAACGAGGGGCTTGCCGGCGCTGGCGGCGCGGGCGGCGGCGGCTGCGAACTTGCGACCGTCCTTGAAGCCCTCGCAATAGACTGCGATGGCGGAGGTGCCCTCGTGATCGACGCAACTGTCGATGAGGTCGGCGACATCAAGGTCCGCGCAATTGCCCAGACTGGCGAAGCGGGATACACCGAGTCCCTGTTCGGAGAGGTGTTCAGCCAAGTCAATCGCGACGTTCCCGCTTTGGGAGATGATCGATACGGAGCCTGGTCGAAAATCGTTGACTGTGGCATCGAGTCCTGTCGTGTTGTCCAGCACGCCAAGGCAGTTCGGGCCCAGCATAGGGATTCCTGCCGTCCTGAGCCGGGCGACGAGCGCGTCCTGGCGTGCCAGTCCTTCAACGCCCGTTTCACCCAGGCCCGCGGTAATCGCCACGATTGCTTTGACTTCGGCGGTAATGGCGTCATCCACGGCCTCATCGAAACCAGCCGCGGGTACGGCTATCACCGCAAGATCAACCTGGCCTTTCAGGGCGGCTAGGCTTGGGGAGGCGGGATGACCGAGAATCGTCGGCCGGGATCTGTTAATGAGGTAGGCCTGACGGCGGGCGCTGTCCCGCAACGCGCGCACGGCAAGCCAATTTCCATACTTCCCGGGATCGTTGCTCGCTCCCACGATGGCAATCGAGGTTGGATCAAATAGCGCAGCAAGGTTCCTGCGAACAACAAACGGGGCACTGGCGGCGGGGGTCATTGAAAGTTCTCCATCTAATGCGGGTGTTCAGCCTTGAGTGGTCGAGTGGTTGGGACGCTCAAAACAGGCACTTCAAGCACGTGCGTCCCATCCGCCCCAAGCCTGCTTGTTCAGCCGGCCGACGGCAGCCGGGCAAGCGGACGGGCAGTCGGAGGGGCAGGAATCGAAAAATGGTGGAGGGCGTACGGGATCCGCCGCAACCTCCGTGGCCTGCTAGGGGATGATCACGATCTTTCCTTGAACATCGCCACTGTCGAGCTTCTTCAGTCCAAGGGCGGCGTCGGCCAGTGAAAGGACCGAGTCAATCTGTGGGCGCAAACCGGTGGTGTCCAACAGCGACAGAAGCTGCTCGAGCTCGCCCCGGGTGCCCATCGTTGATCCCAGGACCCGCAACTGCAGGAAAAAGAGGCGATTCAGATCGGCGGGCGGATTGGGCCCACTTGTCGCCCCGCACGTCACGATCGCGCCACCGGGCTTGAGGGACTTCAATGAATGCGCCCAGGTGGCCTCTCCGACATTGTCGATGACGGCGTCCACCCGTTCAGGCAGTCTCGCGCCGGACTCAAATACTTGGTCGGCTCCGAGTACAAGGGCGGCTTCACGTTTGGCGGCGCTGCGGCCAACCACCCAAACACGCAGGCCCGCAGCTTTCCCCAACGAGATCGCTGCCGTGGCGACCCCGCCACCGGCGCCCTGAACCAGAACCGTTGCCCCGGGTGCGAGCCTCAGCTTGGTGAACAGCATCCGGTAGGCGGTAAGCCACGCGGTCGGAAGACAAGCGGCCTCTTCAAATGACAAGGAGGCCGGTTTTGCCACCAGATTGCGTCGAGGTACCAGAATCTTTTCTGCAAGGGTGCCATCGTAGACTTCCGATAGCAGGGACCGCTTCGGATCAAGGGTGTCATCGCCTACCCAGCCGGGTGAGGTGACGACGCCGTGCACAACGACGTCGTTGCCTTCTTCATCGATGCCGGCTGCATCACCGCCGAGAATCATGGGCAGCTGATCAGCGCGAATACCCACTCCGCGCAGGGTCCACAGGTCATGGTGATTCAATGTCGCCGCCTTCACGGTGACAGTTGTCCAGCCTTCACGTGGTTCGGGTTCGGGCCGGTCAGCGACGACCAGACCCGACACAGGGTCGTTGGCATCAATGGCATTGGCGTAAGCGGCAAGCATGAGAAGGGCCTTTCCCTAGAGTTTATAGAAGTGGTTTTGCTATGGAGACGGTTGAATATCGCTGTCGAGGACAGGCAAGGTGGTTGTCGTCGGGGTTCGCGCTTGATGCGGTTGGCCTGCGACGCACCTCATTGCCGTTGGTTGCGAAAGACGGCTAAGAATTGGCGTTCGCCTACTTTGGAAGTTGGATGGCTTTGGTTTCGTAGAACTCTTCAAGGCCGATTCGGCCCAGTTCGCGTCCAATCCCGGATTGTTTGTAGCCTCCGAAGGGTGCGGCGATATTGAAGTCGCCGCCGTTGATGTCCACCTGCCCCGTCCGCAGCCGCCGGGCGAAGGCGAGGCCTTCCTCGTCCGTTGCCGCCCACACTGCGCCATGGAGGCCATAGGGTGTTCCGTTCGCGATCTCGGCGGCCTCCTCAACTGTTTCGTAGCTTTGAATGACCAGCACCGGCCCGAAAATTTCCTCCTGCGCAATGCGCATGCCCTGGGTGACGTCGGAGAAGACCGTCACCCGGGGGTGATTGCTGTCGCCTCCGCCACCGGGGTTGCCAAGTCCGCCGGACACCAGGCGCGCATTCTCATCGAGTCCGAGCTGAATGTATTGCTGCACCTGTTCGTATTGGCTGCGCGACGCGACGGGCCCCAATGTGCCCTCGATGCGCGACGCCCCGTCTGCTGCGAGGCGTTCGACCGTGGCCACCATGTCTCGCGGAACGATGAGCCGCGTCCAGGCACTGCATGACTGGCCGGTGTTGGCCATGCAGTTCTCCACCGTGGCCCCAACTGCCTGGGGCAAATCTGCGCCTGTGAGGATTACACTGGCAGACTTGCCTCCGAGTTCGAGTGCCACCCGTTTGATCGTCCGAGCCGCAACCGCGGCCACCCGGCTTCCTGCCCGGGTAGAGCCGGTAAAGGACACCATGTCCACATCGGGGTGGTTGGCAAGCGCTTCCCCAACAATGGCACCCTGCCCCGGGACCAGATTGAACACCCCGTCAGGGAGCCCGGATTCGGCCACAAGTTCCGTGAACCGGAAAGTGGACAGCGGAGCGAGTTCCGGCGGCTTGACGACCACCGTGCAGCCTGCAGCAATCGCTGGAATCGCCTTCGCCACAAGTTGGTACAGCGGATAGTTCCACGGCGTTATGGCCGCCACAACTCCGATGGGCTCCCGAACGATAAGAGAGTTCCCGATCTTCTCCTCCGCCTTCTCAGTGGCAAGGAGGTCGATGATGTTCTCGATCACCTCGATGGGAGTGCCAACATGTTCTGACAAAGCGAGGTCGTGGGGCGCCCCCATCTCGATCGAGACGAGATGGGCGAGCTCGTTCTCATTCTTGCGCACCAGGTGCATGAGGCGCTCCAGCACCTCGATCCGTTCGGATGTGGATGAGCCGGCCCAGGAGGGGAACGCAGACTTCGCGGCAGCGACGGCGGTATTGACGTCTTCGACCGTGCCTCTTGGAATACGTCCGACGGTCTCCCCGGTCTGCGGATCAACCACGTCCACCGTTCCCGCTCCGACGGGAGGAACCCATGTGCCGGCAGCATAGATGTTCTCGTAGGTAATCATGTTTTCCCTTTTGTTTGTCTTGGATCTTGGGGTACACGCGCGCCGCGACGCACCGGTCCTGGACGGGAGGTCGTGTTCCTGTTCATCAGAAAACCGTTTATGAGGCCTTTGCCCGTTCACCCCCGATGCGGCCCGGCCGCCGTGACTGCCGCCATCTTGGTGCTCCCGGCTGCCTCATCAAGTGGTTCGCGTGCTGCATTCAACGCGTGGCGCAACGCAACGGCCATCGCCGCGCAGGCTATCTAATGTTTCTGTCCAATGCCGCTCGCGAACCGCCAATCAGCTCCAGCCGTGACTGCCACAACTATGCGCCAGTCATTGACCTGACAGGTTCAGCGGGCACCTCGTCCGCGCCAATTGATTCATCGGTGGACCCCTTGGGTTCATTTGAGAACAGCGATGCCGGGAATCCTGGCGCACGCAAGTCCTGCCCCATTGAGTCCTCAAGGAGCTTCACCACCTGAGTCGACCAGGCTTGCCCCCCATAGGTGGCGCGGGCCCGCTGAAATATCTGCTCGATGTGACCTGCAGCCTCGAGGGGAACCCCCAGGGCACGGCCGAGTTGATAAGCAAGTCCAAAATCCTTGCAGGCGAGATCGAGGGTGAAGCTGAAGTCGTAGCTCCCGTTCAAAACAAGTTGGGTTTCTATTTCAAATGACCAGCTGTTTCCTGAACTATTCCGGATGCCCTCGTAAGCACGGCGCAGATCGATGCCGGCGGCCTTGGCCAGCATCAATGCCTCTCCGGCGGCCCATTGGTTCATGAATGCCAGCATGTTCGTAATCACCTTGAGGGTCGAGGCCAGCCCCAGATCACCGATATAGATCACGGGCTCGCACATCGCCTTCAGCAACTGTTCGTGGCGCTGGAAGCACTCCGGATCACCGCCCACCAATGCCGTAATCTCGCCAACTGCTGCAGTATGAACACCACCGGTAACCGGCGCCTCCAGGCAGCTGATTCCCCTTCCAGCGGCCAAGGACGCGATACGCTGGACCTCCGTGAAATCGTTCGTACTCATGTCGATCCACGTTGATCCCCGGCTCATGCCCGCAATTACCCCCAAGCCGCCTTCCATGCACTGACTGACCGCAGCCGGTGAAGGCAGGCAAGTTATGACGCAGTCATTACCAACTGCTGCATCGTGGGGTGTTTCCGCCCAACGCGCCCCATCCGAAAGCAGCGAGGCTGCACTTTCCTTTGACAGATCATGAACGGTCAGCTCGTAGCCCGCCCTGAGCAGGCTGTGGGCCAACAGCCTGCCTAGGTGCCCCAGGCCAACAAAACCAATCTTTTTAGAATGCAAGTTGTCAGGTGTCATGTGCTTATTCCTTCTGCTAGGTGACGCATGTTAAGGTTCGATGTCGATCTGGATAATGCCCAAGACGTTCAGTCAGGAATTTTTTGCCGCAAGGATCACGATTGCCCCTTGACCCTGCCAACATGTTCGAATCAGCCAATGAATCCATTGGATTTAAGCCAATTCACGGCTATGGTGCGCGGCTTCATGCCATCCGCGGCCTGGGCATTCAAAGCAGTAATAGTCTTATCATCCAATTTTGCGACAATGGGGTCGAGGAGGCCTTTAATCTCCGGATATTTCTGCAGTGTTTCCTGGCGAAGCGTGACAGCAGGATTGTAGGACGGAAAGAACTCTTTATCATCCTGCAGCGGAATCAAATTAAGTCCAACGATTCTTCCATCAGTTGAATAAATATCCCCAAAATTACAAGTATTTCCCGCAGCGAGCTGGGTGTAAACAACGGAAACGCCCATCAGCTTTGTTTCAATATTTTGAATTCCATACTTTTCCTTCATGCCGCTTAATCCGTCCGGCCTCTGCAGAAACTCATTTTCAACACACATGGTGCCCGCGGCCGGATTCTTCTCCACATACGCGGCCATGTCTGAAATGCTCTTAATGCCGGTTTGTTCAGAGAATGTCTTGGTGACAGCAACTGCGTAGGTGTCATTCATCGGCGCTGCGGCAAGCCACGAAATCTTGTTCGTGGTCAAGTCCATGTCAGAAACTTTTTTATACAGTTCACGCCCTGGATGGGTTTCTGTTTGACCAAGAATCTCGAACCATGCCGAGCCCGTGTATTCCCAGTACAAGTCTGCTTGACCACTGGTCAAGGCCTTCCGCACCGTACCGGTACCCTGCAGTCCGGTCTTGTCCTTCACGTTTGCCCCTGCGGCCTGCAATGCCGTAATCGCGATCTGGGACAGAACGAGCTGCTCGTCATATTCCTTGGAGCTCACCGTCAGACTTGCATCCTTGAGCTGCGAAATGGGCTTGATGCTTCCGCCCACGAAATCCTTTGCATTCGTGGACGGAACGACTCCACAAGCCGATGCGATCAGAACGAACGCCGCGGCAGTGACGACAAGTCCCGACCGTGAGAATCTCTTCCTTATCTTCACTATTCTTCCTTCAGGTTGTATATATTCAATGTTCATGGGTGTTTTGGTGCGATGGCCCCAGTGCTTTTTACTTCGGAACCGTGGTCAAGGCGCGTTGGATGATTCCCCCGAACCAGTCGATCAGCAGGGCCAACAGGGCAACGAGTACGCTGCCCGTCAGAAGGACCGCGGTGCGCTGGAGTGATACACCGCTCACAATCAAGTCGCCGAGTCCACCCGCGTTGACGAAAGCCGCCATGGTCGCCGTTCCGACGTTTAGTACAAGGGCGGTACGAAGGCCCGTCAGGATGATGGGAACGGCCAAGGGCAACTCGATGCGGGTCAGTATTTGCCTCCTGGACAACCCCATGCCGCGCCCTGCATCGATAATTGCCGGGTCGACTTGCTGCAAGCCGACGATCGTGTTTCGCAGGACGGGCAGAAGCGCATAGATCGCAAGCGCGAACACTGCGACGGTCATTCCCACGCCGAAAACCATGGCGGCCAGGATGATGACCGCGATTGAAGGCGCAGCCTGGCCTACATTGGCGGCGCCGAGCGCAATTGGTGCGAGTCGCTTCATCCGTGGTCGGCTCAGCAGCACCCCGCCGGGGATTGCCACGGCCACGACGATCACTGTCGAATACAGTGTCAACTCGATGTGCTGGGCCGACTTGTCGAGTATGTACGGCAAATTAATCGACTGTGTCTCGATGGAATCGAGCTGCTGCGAAGAGAGCCAACCCCACAGCGCCAGTAGAACCGCGACCGCCAATAGCGGAGTGCCAACCGCCCCCAAGCGTCTGCGTCGGGGCGCGGAAAGGACAGTCCCCTGGGCCCGGCTGCCTACGACCGTCACAGCCGAGCCGCCTGTGGCGTGTTGATTCTGTTCATCGCAGCGACCACGCTGTTGGCATCGATCCAGCCCACGCAGTCGCCCTTTCTTCCAGTCACCGCCACCGACCGGCCAGGATCACTCAACACCGCATCAAACGCCTCATAGACGTTCACGGACGAATCCACGGAGAGCTGGCTCGCCTCAGAATTCGGAAAGGATGCCGGTTTCAACAGCTCCAGAAGCGTTAGCCGGCGCATCAACTTTAGCGTCGCGCCGCCCCCAATGAAGCTTGAGACCAGCTTCGAAGCCGGCGTCCTCAATAACGCCTCCGGCGTGTCAAACTGCTCCAGCCGGGATCCAGGCCCGAACACGGCGATCATGTCGCCAAGCAGCAAGGCCTCGTCAATGTCATGAGTGACAAATACAACCGTCTTCTGTACTTCCGCTTGAATGCGGAGCAATTCCTTCTGCAATTTGGTGCGGGTCACCGGATCAACGGCGCCGAACGGCTCGTCCATCAGAAGAACAGGAGGATCTGCTGCCAATGCCCGCGCAACACCGACCCGCTGTTGCTGGCCGCCCGAGAGTTGGCCCGGCGACCTGTCCATATACTGGGAAGGGTCCAGGCCCACCATGTCCAGCAGGTATTCAACCCGGCCCTGCACCCGCTTCTTCGGCCATTTGAGCAACTTGGGAACGACTGCGATATTCTCACCGACCGTCAAATGAGGCAAGAGACCGACGCGTTGGATCGCGTATCCGATATGTCGACGCAGCATGTCGGCCGGGTAGGCAGATACGTCTTTGCCGCCAATCAGGATCTTGCCGCTCGTTGCCTCTACCAGGCGGTTGATCATTCTTAGCGTGGTGGTCTTTCCACAACCCGAAGGGCCAACAAAAGTGGTCAACTTCCCGGCGGGTATTGTCATTGAAATATCATTGACCGCCGGATTTTCTGCTTGATCATACTTTTTGGTCAGGTGGCTTAGGGTGATCTCGGCACTCTGAAATGGATTTTCGGCGTCAGACATGGATACTCCTAGGAATAAGAAAACGGTCGACTACTACAAAGACTGCATCTGCTATCAAGGCCAGAATGACCACTCCGATCAACCCAACGGTGACCGCGGTCAAAGAATTTGTCGCACCAAACCGCGCCAAACCCGAGAATATTTCGTTGCCCAGACCCGGACCGCCGGCGTAAGCGGCTATTGTCGCAATCCCAATACCCATTTGGGTGGCCACGCGCATGCCCACCAAAATAACGGGTCCGGCCAACGGCAAGCGCACCTTCAAAAGGACGGCCAAGGGACTCATGCCAATCCCACGTGCGGCATCAAGGACGGCAGAATCCACCGACTGCAAACCGGCGTATGTGTTTCGGAGGATCGGAAGCGTTGCGTATACGACCAGCGCGACCATCGCAGGACCCGCCCCCAGCCCCAATATGGGAATCAACAATCCAAACATCGCCAAAGACGGAATCGTGAAGAGCGCACCCGTCGTGCTGACAGCAATCCGTTCGGTGAGATTCGATCGGTAGCTAGCCAGCCCAATCCCGACGGCGATGACTGTTGCGATCGCCATGCTGCCAAGGACCAACATGACGTGCTGCACCACTTGAGTCGTGAGATCGGACTGGTTCTCGACCAGGTAAGTCCACAAGCTCATGCCCACCTCCTAAATGTCCTGAATTTTTGATGGCCCCCGGGATCTCCGACGAAGAACCCCGGTCGTGCTCTAAGTCACAAGGGAAACATCGAATTGCTATAGTTGCAATAATAGTTGCAACTATGGCATCATGGGGGGATGAAGAGTTCGCATGTAAGGACAAATTCAACGGGGCTGAGCCGGGATTTGGACCTCCTGGATGCTCTGTCCCGCTGTGATACCTCCGGTGCCGGGGTTGTCCGCTTGGCCGCAATGGTCGGGCGCGAAAAGACCCAGGTGTCCAGGGCTTTGTCGACTCTGGCCGATTCAGGGCTGGTCGAACGCGATGAATCAACACGAGCGTATCGACTGGGATGGAAGCTCCATTCCTTGGCGTCCCGGACTCTTGAACGAAGGCTCGCAACCATCGCGGCACCCCTCCTGAGACAGCTAACACTCCGTACAGGCGCAACGTCCCACCTGTTCGCACTGCGCGGGATTTTCACCACCGCGATCTGCAGCCATTCGATTGACAACACCGAGGCGGTATGGCCATGGATGGACCGACCGGTGCCCGCACCCGTCACATCACCAGGCAGGGTGCTAATCAGTGAATGGGACGCCGACTCAATCAGGGTCGCCTTCCCCGACAACGTCCTGGCCAAATACGGGGAAAACCTTAAAACCACAACAACCGAAAAGCTATTGGCCGAATTATCGGCGATTCGTTCGCAGGGCTACGCAGTCATCCAACAGGAATACGATCTCGGCGCAGGGTGTGCAGCAGCTGTGCGCAATGATGATAACCAAATTATCGCCGCCATAAACGTCGAGGGGCCTCCAAATATGTTCAACCCCAAACTTGATGAAATCACTCAAATTACACGTAAGTACGCTTCAGTGTTGGCATCGAGAATAAGCCATTCTAGTTGATGGCCCCGGGCTCCGGCTCCCGGGCATTAGCCTCATAATTGGTCTGGCTACATGCGCACAGTGGTGTGTCGGCAGTTGGAAGCGGTAGCGGGGTGTGAGGATATTCCTGCCGTTGACCCGGGGTGACTGGCCTGCTGCGTGCGAGGCGGATCAAGGTGAGGGCGGCGATGCTGCACCAGGGGAGGTTGGTGATCGCCGAGGGCCAGGCGTCATGGTAGATCCCGTTGATGGCCATGCAGAGCCCTCCCCCAAGAAAAGCGGCTTGCAGGGCATATCCGTTGGGGATGCGGTTCAAGGAGAACAAGAGGTACGCCGCGAAGGAGGCGAGTGCGCCGATCCATCCGAGGACTTCAACAACGTTGTTCAACATGGTCCGGGATGTTCCTTAGACGCTTGGAGGGTTTGGCAGGGCGGGCGTCCCCACACTGGCAACTGCGGGGACATTCATTGGTTTCCGGGCGCCGGCCAGGCGACACGCAGGAGGCGCGGGAGCGCCCTCGCGTCCGGATGGCTCGCGGCTCTTGATCTTGCGGCGGGTTGGCCTGCGTAGGGCAGCCTGCCGGCACGGGGCGGCGCGGTACCGGCCCCCATCGGACTGATCCGTTGGAGGCCGGTACCTGTTGTCGGCCGCTCTGGCTTTAGCGGCCCCCATAGAAGGGGTGGGCCAGGGTTTCCCTTTGCTCGAGCATGTCGAGCTGTTCCTGCTCGGAACGTCCGCTGACTGCCTCGCGGGAGGCTTTGGAGGTGGCTTCACGGGCGTTCCTGCGTACCTGGGTCTCGTCCGCGGCTGCCGGGTCCACCCAGAGAGAGACCAGGACGATGGTGTCCTGATCCTGTGTGATCAGGCCATCGGCGACGGTGTCCAGGATGCCCTGGGCGATGCCGACCTGGGATGCGCCGAAGATGAGGGTCTCCTGGAAATCGGTACCCGGTTTGGACTTGTTCAGGATCACTGTGGGCGGATTGAGCGTGACGTAGGAGGCCTGGTCCGGGCCCAGACTGGCAAGAATGGGGGTGAAGCCGGGCGATGGTGAGGTGAAAGCGGTGGTGATGGCGGCTGCTGTCGCGCTGCCCCTGCGGGCCAGCAGGACGTTTACGTGGACGCCGTTCGGGGCTTCCCCCCCCCATCCCTGGGCAAACTTTCCATCGATGTCTTCTATTGTCATTATTGGTCCTTATCTGCTTGTCGCGGCGATCGCGTTCTAGGTCCTGGTGCTCTCCAGTGCGGGAGTGCGGCGCACTTTGCGGTCGGTTCCTTCGACGCTGCCGGTTTCCGTGAGCTCTTTACCGGCGGTCTCCGGTGCCATGGTAAGAGCCACGATCCCGCCGATGAGACAAATCGCGGCCAGACCGAACAGGACAACGTTCAGGCCGAAGCTTGCCAGCACGACCGGGAGGAGGAAAGTCCCTGCGGCTGCCCCGACGCGGGACATGGAGGCGGCAAAGCCCATGCCGGAGGTGCGGACGGAGGTCGGGAAGACTTCCAGCGGATAGACCCCGCACAGGATGCTCATGATGCCGTAGAAGAAGAGGTAGCCGAAGAAGGCCGTGACGGTCACCCCGACGGAGAGGTCGAGGACCTTATTCAGGGCAACGAGGGTCAGGAAGGCGAACGTGGCGAACATCGGCACGATGAGGATGAGGCGGCGGCCGACCTTGTCGATGAGGGCCCATCCCACGGCGGCACCGACCAGGGCGATGCATGTCCCGATCAGGGCGCCGATGACGGGGTTCTCCAGTCCCAGGACGGACAGGACCTCGGACTGGAAGAAGACGAGGGCGAAGTAGGGGATGACGATGCAGATCCAAAATATGCAGCAGAAGACCGTCCGCCCGATGTATGCCTTGCTGAACAGGGTTGTCCAGCGGGTTTTTTCCACTGATTCGAGGGTGAAGTTCATTGCCTGCTGGTGGGGCGGAAGTTGGGCGATAACCGCGTGGGCTTCCGCGGTGCGTCCCTTGGACAGGAGCCAGCGCGGCGATTCGGGGAGTCCGTGGCGCAGCAGCAGGATGATGATGGCAGGGATGGCCGGGCTGGCCAGGATGAAGTGCCAGGCCTGAGGGAAGGCATGCAGAACCAGGTATCCGACCAGGAAGGACAGGACATAGCCGACGTTCCAGAGGATTTCCAGAATGCCCAGGTAATTGCCGCGTTTGCTGGCGGGGGTGAATTCGCCCAGCAGAGGCGAGCCAATGGAATAGTCCCCGCCGATCGCCATGCCCAGCACGAGGCCCAGGGCGACGATCTGCCAGACGTCAGTCACGGTGAACATCAGGAGCGAGCAGGTCAGAAACGTCAGGATGTCCACGAGAAACATCGGTTTGCGGCCGAAGACATCGGTGAGATAGCCGATGACGGGCCCGCCGATGGTGGTGCCGACCAGGGTCGAGGAAGAGATCAAACCCAGATCAACAGCTGAGAGGCCCAGATCTCCAGTAAAAGTTCCTCCCGCTATTACCGCGGCGATGGCCGCAAAGACGTAGCCGTCGAGGAACATCCCGCCGCCGGTTGCGCCGGTAAGCCGGCGCAGGAAGGCGTTTGATTGACGGTTTTGGTGCAGGTTCACTTCATTGTGCGTCTGCGTGCTCATTGTTAGTCTCCTTGATTCCGGGCTGCTGCCGCCGGTGTCAGATCCAGGGCGATGTATTTCGTTTCCAGGTACTCTTCAATGCCTTCGTTGCCGCCCTCGCGGCCCAGGCCGGAGGCTTTAATCCCGCCGAACGGGGCCGCGGCTTCGGAAACCAAGCCGCGATTGATGCCGATCATGCCCGCTTCCAGGCGCTCGGCGACATAAATAGCCCGGGAGACATCCCTGGTGTAGACGAATGCTGCCAGCCCATACGGGGTGTCGTTGGCCAAGGTGATGGCCTCATCGTCACTGTCGATGACGGTGATCGGGGCCACGGGACCGAAAATTTCCTCATGGTTGATTCTGGCCGCCGCAGGAACATCGGAGAGGACCGTGGGCGTGTAGAAGTATCCGCTTCCCTCAACGAGGTCCCCACCGCAGACGGCGCGGGCGCCCATGGCAATTGCGTCGGTGACCAGCTCATGGACCTTGTCCCGTTGGCGGGCATCGATCAGCGGCCCGACCCCGACGCCGTCGATGGTGCCTGCCCCGACTTTCAGTGCGGCCGCCCGGCTGGCCAGTTCCTTCGTGAACGCTTCGGCGACCGAACGGTGAACGATGAAACGGTTGGCCGCCACACAGGACTGGCCGCCATTGCGGAATTTCGCCAGCATCGCCCCATCAACGGCAGCATCCACGTCCGCGTCGGCGAGGACGAGGAAAGGTCCGTTGCCGCCGAGCTCCATCGAGGACCTCAACACGTGGTCGGCTGCCTGGTGCAGGAGTGTGGATCCGACGCCGGTCGATCCGGTAAAGCTCACCTTGCGCAGCCTGGCGTCACTCATCAAGGCACGTGACTGGCCGGCCGCATCAGCGGTGGGCAGGAGATTCACCACCCCGGCGGGCACCCCTGCTTCGGCGAGAATCTCGACCAGCAACGCGGACGTCAGTGGTGTCTGGGCTGCCGGTTTGAGGATGACGGTGCATCCGGCGGCCAGGGCAGCTCCGATCTTCCGGGTGCCCATCGCCAGCGGAAAGTTCCAGGGTGTGATGAGCAGGCTCGGCCCTACCGGAATCTTGGTGGTCACGATGCGGAAATCTCCCGAGGGTGCCTGGCCGTAGTCGCCGTGCAGATGGGCTGCCTGCTCGGCAAACCAGCGCAGGAATTCCGCCCCATAGGTGACCTCGCCAAGGGCCTCGGCCAGCGGCTTGCCCATCTCGGCGGTAATGACTGCCGCGATCTCCTGGCGCCGGTCCTGCACCAAATCAAAAGCCGCGTGCAGAATGGTGGCACGGGCCCGGGGGCTGGTGCGGCCCCAGGCTTCCTGGGCCTGGGTTGCCGCAGACAAAGCGTCCTCGGCATCCTCGATGCCGGCGTCGGCCACAGAAGCGATCCACTCGCCCGTGGACGGATCTGCCACCTCGAAATCGTTCCCGCCCGTGGACGGACGCCAGGCACCGTTCACGAACAGACCCGTTCGCACGGGGACTCCCGCAACGACCGCATGGTCGGTTGTCATGGTTTTCATAGATGTTTCCAATCGTTGAAAGGGGCTAACAGCACCCGTGTTTCATGGTGATGCTGGTCAGCTATTGATCCGCATGGACAGCTCTTTGGCGTATCGGGTCACGACAGATCCAAGCTGACGCTGGCGGTGTTCGGGGATAAACGGGACGGGCACACAGACGGTGATGGCGGCAAATGCCAGACCGGATGCGTTGAGGACGGGCGCGGCAACGCAGCTGAGGTTCGCGGCGGATTCCTGGGACTCGCTGGCCCAGCCTCGGACACGGGCAGCCTTGAGCTGGTCCAGGAAAACCTTCGGGTCCGTGATAGTCCAGTCCGTGAGGGCCGGCATCGGCCCGGCGAGGGCTTCCTTCACCGTCTCCTCGGGGCTGAAGGCCAGCAAAGCCTTGCCGGTCGCGGATGCATACGCCGGCAACCGCCGGCCCAGGCGGGTGGCGAGCCTGACGGGGCGGTCACTGTCAATGAAGGCAATGAAGGTGACATCGGGTGGGGTGAGAACGGCCAGTTGAACGGTCTCACCCAGCTCCTCCTGCATGCGTCCGATGACTGAGTAGAACAACCCGATGATTTCGCTGTGGTTGGGAACACCTGAATTTCCGTACCGGGCCAACGCGGAGCCCAACGCGAAGCCATCATTGTCATGATGTGCAATCTCCAACATGGTGAGCGTCTTCAACAGCCGATGCACCGTGGTTTTGGGCAGCCCGGTCCGGGCGACGACATCGGCCAGACGGAGCCGCTCCCTGGCCGTCGTCAACACATCAATGATTGCGAAGGCGTGGACGACCGACGGTACAGCCTCACCGCCCGAACCATCACCGGTCAGCCGGTTCTCAAGACCGCCCGACAGGACAGTATCTGTTACCAGTGTCATTTCTGCTCCTTACCATTCACCAGGTGGTCTGCATCTATTTAGTCGAGCGGGGAAACCCCGGCGAGTTCGTGATCGAAGATAATGACGCCGCGGTTCAGCTTTCCCGCCCGCATATCCTCGAACGCGGCGTTGATCTCATCGAGGTCATAGGTCTTAGTAATCATCCGGTCCAGGGGCAGGTTTCCGCTCATGTACTGCTTGAGGATCATGGGGATGTCCAAGGCGGGCCGGGAAGAACCGTAGAGGCTTCCAGTGACGATTTTCTCGTCCCGGACCAGTTCCGGGCCGGGCAGTGAGGGTCGGGAATCGGGCCCGGGGATGCCCACGCAGACGATCGTTCCGCCAGCCACGGTGCCGGCAAAGGCCTGCTCAAGAATTCCGGGGCTGCCGGCGGCATCAATCGCGTAGTCGACCCCGAACCCGTCGGTGAGGTTGCGCAGATCGGCCACCAGATCATCAGAAGGTGCCAGGGCGTGCGTAGCGCCAAACGTCAGGGCCTCCGCGCGTTTGGCCTCGATCGGGTCAACGACAATGATTTTTTCGGCGCCGCTGATCCGCGCTGCCATGATGGCGCTGAGTCCCACCCCGCCGGCACCGAAGACCGCCACGGAGGATCCTGGCCGGACCTTGGCCCGGTTGACCACCGCACCGTAACCGGTCAAGACAGCGCAACCAACCAGGCTCGCCACCCCCAGCGGAACATTCCGGTCAATAGGAATAGCGCTGGCGGCGGGCACCACCGTGTGCGAGGCAAATGTTGACAAGAAGGAATAGTGATTCACAGGCTGGTCGTCGTGGTGCAGACGAACGGTGCCGTCCAGCAGCGTCCCGGCGAACATTGCCGGCGCCGCCGCAGTACACAGAACGGGCCGCCCGCTCTGGCAGTGCCTGCATTGCCCGCAGTTGGGCATCCACGACAAAGCGACGTGATCCCCCACCACCACGTGCGTGACCCCGGCACCAACCGCCTCCACCACACCTGCACCTTCATGGCCAAGCACACAGGGCAAAGGCGAGGGGATACGCCCCGACTGGGTGTGGGCATCGGATGCACAGACACCCGTAGCGACAAGACGCACCAGAACTTCGCCGTTCTTGGGCTCGTCCAGTTCAAGCTTGGTGGATTCAAAGGGCTGGCTGGTTCCTGACAGCAACGCCGCTGTAATTTGCATGATGATGACCCTTCAGGGATTGTTCGATGGAGGCGTTCCGTATCTTGACCGTGTTCACGCCGTGGAACAAGTGAGCCACGGCCGCTGAACGGCGTCAATCATTTCCTGGAATTTGGTCCACCTGTGGAACACGCGTGTATCCGAAGCCGCACTAAAGCGCAATGAGTGGATGCATATTATGCACCTCTCCATCATCGCGAAACGGCTCAAGCGGAGAGGATCAGACCGCAACCTTCGTCGAAAATCACTGCAGTGGAGCACCTCCTGAACTTGTCAGCGATAGGCTGCACGCGGAGAGCAACCAACTGCGACAGCAGATGCCAGGACGCCATGCGACTGTGGCCGCATCCCTGTTAGGAATCTATGGAGATTCGACTTGGAGTGCAGACGACTTCTGACAATCCGTGCAGGCGACTTCTGAAACTGACACCAAAAATCAGCTTCGAAACTGCTAGGCTATGTCATAACTCGACTACGAAATCTACGGAGACAGTGTCGGTCAAAACTGTGGACGACGGTTTTTGAATGAAAGAGGGGGAACTGCTGTGGCTACGTTGCTTGGCTATGCCCGAGTAAGCACTACTGAGCAGTCGGTGGACCTGCAGTTGGATGCTTTGAACGCTGCCGGGTGCTTCCGGATCTGGACAGATTTTGCGTCGGGTGCGACGGCGGAACGGCCGCAGTGGCAAGACTGTCTGGATCATCTCCAGCCGGGGAACATTTTGGTGGTCAATGATTTGTCCCGGCTCGGGAGGAACACCGCCGACCTGGCCGGCATCGTGAAGACGCTGGCTGACCGGCAAGTTGGTCTCCGGTCACTGACGGAGACCTGGCTGGACACCACCAACTCCCAGGGGTTGCTGATGTTCCACTTTTTCTCCGCTATCGCCGAGTATGAGCGGAACCGGCTGCGTGAACGGACCATGGCCGGCCTTGCGGCGGCGAAAGCCCGCGGCCGCGTGGGTGGGCGGCCGACCAAAATGACCCCGGACAAGGCTGACACTGCACACCGGATGCGTGGCCAGAAGCGCACGATCCGCGACATTGCCAAGACCATCGAGGTCAGCGAGGCCACCGTCGTGCGCGAGCTCGCACGGCAACGAAAGAGCCTGCAGACACCGCAGGAGTAGTGGTGCGGCTGTTAATCCATCGGTGCCTTCGCTAGCGTGGAGGCAAACGGAGGGGGACGGCGCACATGGCACCGAGGAAATCTAAGAACCACATTGAGGGCCAGATGAGTCTGGAGTCCCTGTGGGCCGAACCGGAAGAGGTAGTCAATGAACGAGCACGGCAGACACGCCATGGAAACCATGAAGAATCACGACCCGGAGAGCTTCGCGCAGATAGCGGACCCCGAGACACACTTTTCGACCTTGGGGGAGGAGATACAGCAGGCAATCTGGGACCTCAGCGAACAACTGACACCGACCAGAGGATCGGAGCCGCCGCTGGAGTACATCGGAATGGCGAACATGGCCAAGCTCCGGGCACGCGAGATGGTGTACCAGGAGATGATCTACGACAGCCTTCCCGCCGAGCCGGAGGAGATGGAGCCGATCTACGGGCGCCAGGAGGGCGAGGAGAACTAGAGGCAGAACCTCAGCCGCAGCCAACAGCGGTTGCAGCGGCCGGACGGTTCCACCCCGCATCCCAGGCTGACCTTGCACCATCGGGTCAGAAAGCCCGCTTCGCAACAAACGTTGAAGCAATCCGCATCGTCCGGGAGCTGGAGGACCAGCAGAGGCCGGCCACCGAGGCAGAGCAGCGTTCCCTGGCGCGGTGGTCCAGCTGGGGAGCGGTGCCCCAGCTGTTCGACAAGGCCGAATGGGCGGCCGAACGCGCCCAGCTGCAGGAAGTCCTGAGCGAGCGCGAGTACGCCGCAGCGTCGCGGACTACGACCAACGCCTACTACACCGACGCCGCCCTGGTAAAGGAAATCTGGTCCGCCGTCGGCCGGCTCGGCTTCACCGGGGGAGAGGTACTGGAACCCGGGTCCGGCGCGGGAACGTTTATTGGTTTCGCCCCGGAAGGTGCCCGGATGACCGGCGTGGAGCTTGATCCGCTGACTGCCTCAATATCCCGGGGCCTGTATCCCGATGCGACTATCCGCAGCGAGTCCTTCGCGGACACCCCGATCAAATCCAACTCCTTTGACCTTGCCGTCGGTAACGTCCCGTTCAGCAAGAACGCGCTCTACGACAAGACCCACAACGCCGACTCCCGGCATTCCATGCACAACCACTTCATTCTGAAGAGCCTGGCCGCGGTGAAACCCGGCGGATACGTCGCCGTGCTGACCTCCAGCTTCACCATGGATGCAACCAACCCCACCTCGAGGCGGGAGATGAGCGCCATGGCGGACCTGGTGGGTGCCGTGCGCCTGCCTACCGGCGCCCACCGGCGAGCCGCCGGCACCGAAGCACTCACAGACCTGCTGCTGCTGCGCAAGCGCGAGCCGGGCCGGGAGCCTGCCAACACGGACTGGGAAACTGTCGGGCCCGTCATCATCGACGGCCGCAACGTGAAGATCAACAACTACTTTGACCTGAACCCGCAAAACGTCCTCGGGCAGATCACCGTTGGGAACGGCATGTACGGCGAGGAAACCGTCAGCGTCAAAGCCGACGACCTCGCCGCCGTCCCGCAGCTGCTGTCCCAGCGGCTCGACGTCGTCGTCCGGGAAGCGCTGGACCGCGGCCTGGGCCACACCCCTGTCGAGCCGGCTCCGGGGAAGACCCCGGCGGCGCTGCTGCCGACCACCGGACAGGAATGGGACGGCACCATCACCGCCCAACCCGATGGAACATTCACCATTGCCCGTGCAGGGGAACAGATTCCGTTCCCAGTACCTAAACCGAAGTTACGTGGGCTTCCCGCCTGGAATCGTTGGAATTCCGGACGGGAAGCCTTCATTTTGGCCCTGAAGTGTAGTCAGAATATTTATCCGCCGGCTATCGACCAGTGGCTGTTTCACCGGTAGAATGCTGGCATGGCGAAGCGTGGCAGTGCGGTTCATGTAGTCAGGGTCAAGAAATCCCACACGGGCAAGGACGGCCAGGAGCGCGAATACCGGTCCTCGTATCTGCGCCGGACGTACCGGCAGGACGGGAAGGTCTGCAACGAAACCGTCGCGAACCTCTCCGCCCTGCCCGAGCACGTGGTGGACCTCATCGATGCCGGGCTGAAGGGCCGCCACCTGGTGCCCGCGGACGCCGCGGCCACAATCGCCCGGTCCCTGCCCCACGGCCACGTCGCCGCGGTCCATGCCCAGGCCCAGGCCCTGGGCCTGCCGGCCCTGCTGGGTCCGGCCGGCCGGGAACGGGACATGGCGCTGGCGCTGGTCATAGCCCGGGTCTGCAAACCCGGGTCGAAACTGGCCACGATGCGGTGGTGGGCCGACACCACCCTCGCCACGGACCTGGGCCTGGCCGGCGCCACCACCGATGACGTGTACGCGGGCATGGACTGGCTCGCCGCACGGCAGGAGGGCATCGAACGCGCGCTGGCCGCCCGGCACCTTTCCCCGGAGGTCAACCCGGACCGGCTCGCCCTGTTCGATCTGTCCTCGTCCTGGGTGACCGGGCACCACTGCCCGCTGGCGGCCCGCGGCTACTCCCGGGACAAGAAACGCGGCGTGGAGCAGATCGAATACGGGCTCCTCACCGACCCGGCAGGCTGTCCCGTTTCGGTCCGGGTCGTGCCCGGAAACACGGCGGACCCCACCGCATTCGAGTCCCTCGCCGCCGACTTCAAAACCCGGTACGGGCTCCAGGAGATGGTCATGGTCGGGGACCGGGGCATGATCACCACCGCCCGCATCGCGGCGCTCAAGGAACTCGGCGGGTTCGGGTGGGTCACGGCCCTGCGCGCCCCGGACATCAAGGCCCTCGCCGCCGACGACGGGCCCCTGCAGATGTCCCTCTTTGACGAAGCGAACCTGGCCGAGATCAGCCACCCCGATTTCCCCGGGGAACGCCTCATCGCCTGCCGCAACCCGGCCCTGGCCGCCGAACGGGGGCGCAAACGCACCGAGCTGCTCGCCGCCACCGAGGCGGAGCTCGCGAAAATCACCGCCGCCGTTGACGCCGGCCGGCTCACCGATGCCGGGAAGACCGGCCTGCGGGTCGGGAAGGTCATCGGCAAATACAAGATGGAAAAGCATTTCACCCTCGCCATCGAGGACACCTCCTTCACCTATGCCCGCAACGAGGCGCAGATCGCCGCCGAGGCCGCCCTGGACGGCATCTACATCATCCGCACCACCATCGACGACACCCGGATGGACGCCGCCGCCGTCGTGGCCACGTATAAGTCGCTGGCGAACGTGGAACGGGATTTCCGTTCCCTCAAGGCCATCGACCTGCACCTGCGCCCGATCCACCACTGGACCGAAACCCGGGTGAGGGCCCACGTGTTCATCTGCATGCTCGCCGCCTACGTGGTCTGGCACCTGCGCCGGGCCTGGGCGCCGCTGACGTTCACCGACGAGGACCGGCCCGCCCCCACGGACCCGGTCGCGCCCGCCACCCGCTCGGTCGCCGCGCAGGCCAAGGCCAGCCGGCATGCCACCACCGGCGGGGACCCCGCCCACAGCTTCGGGTCCCTGCTGGCCCACCTGGCCACGCTGACCCGCAACGACATCCGCTACGGCACCGACGAGACAACCCCGGCGATCCCGACCCTGGCCCAACCGACTCCGATCCAGCGACGCGCCTTCGACCTCATAGGACAACCCGTCCCGCTCACCCTGAAGTAGACAGAAGGAGGAACCCCGGAAACAGTGAAATCCCCGCCGCGGCGGGGATTTCACACGTCACGGCCCACGTAACTTCGGCCTAAAGCGCATGCAGCGGAGCTAAGCGAGCTGCTGGGGATGCGCGACGGAGCACGCACCCTGTTGGAAATGGAAGCTTCCGATAGCGAAGACACCCCGGCGATGTCGGCTCAACGAACGGCCCTGGCTGACAAGTACACGGCATATGCCGCCAAATATGGGCCGCTGAACCGCTTCACGGAATCTGTCCGCACGGACAAAGGAACGGGCGAGGACATCATCACCCGCCGGGCAGCACCCGCAGTGCGGATCCTGCGCCAGACGGACCCGTTCGGCACTCTGCCGCCGGCCCTGGAGACGTTCAACGAGGAAACGCAGACCGCGACACCGGCGGCGCTGCTCCAGCACCGGCAGGTGGTGGCCCGCAAACCCCTCATGGGCGCCGACACCGTCGACGAAGCCCTCGCCATCGCCCTGGATACTTACGGCGTCCCCGAGCTGGAACAGATCGCGGACCTGCTGGGTGTCACGGAAGAGGAAGCCCGCGACCAGCTCGGCACGCTCGTGTTCGATGACCCGGAAACCGGCAAGCTCGTCACCGCCCCGGAATACCTGTCCGGGAACGTCCGGACCAAGCTCGACGCCGCACGCGCTGCGGCGGCCGAGGAGCCGCGCTTGAGCGTGAACGTCACCGCCCTTGAGGAAGTCCAGCCGCCGCGGGTCGGCATGGAAGACGTCGAGGCCCGCCTCGGCGCGGTCTGGATCTCCCCCGAGGAACACCAACGCTTCGTCCAGGACATCCTGGCCGATCCCAACGCCAGCGTGAGCAGCGTCGGCAGCGGCATCTGGCGGGTCAAAGCCAACCGCGGCACGGTCCGGTCCACCAACGAATGGGGGACCAGCCGCCGGCCCGCACCTGACCTGCTGCAAAGCATCCTGGAACAAAAGAGCATCCAGGTCGAAGACAAGAACGCCGACGGCAAGTCCGTGGCCAACCTCGAAGAAACCGAAGCGGCCCAGGAAAAGGCCGAGGCCCTGCAGGAACGCTTCGCCGAGTGGGTGTGGGAAGACCCCGAGCGGGCCGGCCGGCTCATCGAGGAATACAACCGCCGCTTCAACTCCCTCGCCCTGCGGGACTACTCCAAGGAAGGCGGCCGGCTGAGTCTGCCGGGCCTGGCGAAGTCCTTCACCCCGCACCCGCACCAGCGCACCGCCGTGGCGCGCATCATCTGTGAACCGGCAGTGGGCCTCTTCCACGAAGTCGGGGCCGGCAAGACCGCCGAAATGGTGATGGGCGCAATGGAACTCAAACGCCTGGGCATGGCCACCAAACCCATGGTGGTCGTCCCCAACCACATGCTGGAGCAGTTCACCCGCGAGTGGCTGGAACTCTACCCGCAGGCCCGCCTGCTCTCTGCCGGGAGCGATGACATCAAGACCCGCAGCGGGGACCTGGCCGCGCGCCGGCAGTTCGTCGCCCGCGCCGCGGCGAACGACTGGGACGGCATCATCATGACCCAGCAGGCCTTCAAGAGCATCGGCGTCAAGGCCGAAACCATTCAGGCCTATCAGGAAGGACTGATTGCCGATGTCCGCCAGACCATCGTCAACGCCCAGGCAAAGGGCGAGGACCGGACCACGGTGAAGAAGCTGGAAACCAAGCTCCAGGCCGAAGAAGAACGCATGAAGCGCCTCATGGATACCGCCCCGGACCCCGGACTGACCTTTGAGGACACCGGCGTGGACTACCTCTTCGTGGACGAGGCCCACGACTACAAGAACCTGCACACCGTCACGAACATCAAGGGCGCAGAAATCGCCGGGTCCATGCGGGCCACCGACATGCACCTGAAGCTGGAATACCTGCGCAGCACCCACGGGGAACGGGTCGTGACCATGGCCACCGGCACCCCGATCGCGAACTCCATCACCGAAGCCCACGTCATGCAGCGCTACCTGCGCCCGGACCTGCTGCAGGCCTCCGGCGTGGAGAACTTCGACGTCTGGGGCGCCACGTTCGGCGAAACCGTCACCGCGATCGAGATGGACGCCGGAGGACGGCTGAAAAACAAACCGCGCTTCGCCAAATTCAAGAACGTCCCGGAGATGCTGCGGGCCTTCCACGTCTTCGCGGACGTGAAGCTCTCCGAAGACCTGTTCCTGAAAACCCCGGACCTCTCCCGCCGCCCCGGCGACGGGGAACGCCAGCCGGAACTGGTGCTGATCCCGCAGCCGCCCGAACTGGCCGAATACATGAAAGACCTCGCGGACCGGCTGGACTCCCTCTCCGGCTGGGCGCAGAAAGGTGCGGACAACGCACTGAACGTGTACAACGACGGCCGCAAAGCCGCCCTTGACCTGCGCATGGTCGGGATCGAACCGCAGTCCGGGACGAAGCTTGACCAGGTTGTCGCCAAGACCCTGAAGGTCTGGGAAGAGAACCGGGACAACGAATACGAAACAAGCTTCCGCTCCGGGGAAATGTCCGCCAGGCGTGGTGCTTTGCAGATCATCTTCTGCGACATGAGCACCCCGTCCAAAGACACGGGCCCGGACGGGAAGCCCGTCTGGACCGCCTACCAGCAGATCAAAGACCAGCTGGTCGCCGGCGGCATCCAGGCCGAGCAGATCCGGTTCGTCCAGGACGCACCCAAGCCCGAGCAGAAGGCCCAGCTGTTCGCCGCGTGCCGTTCCGGCGACGTAGCCGTGCTGATCGGCTCCACCGCCATGATGGGCACCGGAACGAACGTGCAGCTGCGCGCCAAGGCCATCCACCACGTCACCTGCCCGTGGCGGCCGGCCGACCTGACCCAGCGGGACGGGCGCATCATCCGGCAGGGCAACGCCAACGCCGAGGTCCAGAACTTCCAGTACGCCACCGTCGGCAGCTACGACAGCGCCGCCTGGGACGGGATCCAGCGCAAGGCCACCATGATCCAGCAGGTCCTCCGCGGCCGGCTGGACATCCGCGAAATCGAGGATGTCGGAGACCTCGCGCTGAACGCCGCCCAGATCAAGGCGGCCACCAGCGGCAACCCGCTGGTGATGGACAAGATCGAGGCCGACGCCGCCCGCACCAAACTGGAACGGCTCAAACGCGCCCACGACAAGGGACAGAGCACCCTTGCCTGGACGAAGGCCGCCGCCCAAAGCGCCATCACCAAAGCCGAAGACCAGCTTCCTGCCGTGCAGGCGGCGATACCGCGCACCACCGTCACGGCGGGGGAGAACTTCGCCGCCATCATCGACGGACGGGCCCACGCCAAACGTCCCGAAGCCGTTGCCGCCATCGCCGAGTGGATCCGCACCCACACGCCCGAGTACGGCAACTATTCCCATCGGAAACAGGACTACGGCGTCCTGGGAACCCTCGGCGGCCACGAGCTGCAGGTCCGCAACGCGGCGGATGATTCACGGCTCGGCTCCTACCAGGACCTCGCCATCACCATCAAGGACGTGCCGGTTCCGCCACTGGTCTTCACCCGGACGGAACTGCTGGAAGGCGGCGCCGGGATCCTGACCCGGCTGGAGAACAAAGTGGCCGGCCTCCCGGACTACGAGGCACAGCTGCTGAAGACCGTCACCGAGAAGAAAGCCGTCCTGACCGAGGTTGAAAGCCAGCACGGCAAGCCGTTCAAATACGAGGCGAAACTGGCCCAGGCCCGGGTGATGTGCGCGGAGCTGGACGGGAAACTGAAAGCCTCCATCGAACCGGCCAAACAAGCCCAACCGGAAACCCCGGAGACGGCCGGTGCCCTGGACCCGGCGCTGGCCCGGTTGAGGAAGCTTCACGCCGCGAGCTTCCCGGCACCCCCCGGTGCGACACGTCCTGCCGGGCCCGCCCCAGCTGCGCACAGCAGACCGGGCGCAGACCAGCACCGGACACGCGACACCGGCCTCGAGCGTTAGGCGCACACCCGGGCTCCGCCAGGCGGCGGAGCCCCGGGCGCTTCCGGGGAAACCTGAAGAAACATTGCAGGGCCGTGGACGGGTCGGAAGAGGCAGGAAATCACCGGGTGCGCAAGGACCGTGGGCGGGGGCTGCAGATTTCACTGCGGCTCTATTCCGCGGACCAGGAACGAGGCGGCTATCCGCCGGTCAGCTGACGGACCCACCACAGTGCCGCACAAGCCGCCAAGCAGTCACATAACAGGCCCCAAAAAGGCCTGGAATACAAGGTAAAAGCCCTATTCATTCAGTTGAATGGTTGGTAAAATGGAAGCAGCAGGCCAGTCAGAGAAACGAAACCGGAACTGATACGAAACCAGGTGCTGACATGACGTCCGAAACCACCGCTTACACGGTCTACACCAAGCCCGACTGCCCCCAGTGCGATAAGACCAAGGCCTACTTCGACGCCAAGGGCATCACCTACACGGCGGTGGACATCACCGAAGTGCCGGCAGCCCTGGAATACATCGTTGAAGAGCTGGGGTATGCCCAGGCGCCCGTGATCGTGAACAACGCCGATGACGAGGACCACTGGGCAGGGTTGCGCCGCGACAAGCTCGTCCATGCGGCCATGACCCACGCAGCAGCCCGGAGCTGAACACCACGCACGCCGATACGACACCAGGACAAAGGAACGGGACCATGACAGGCGACACCAGCATCACCGTAATCGGCAACCTCACCAGCGACCCGGAGCTGCGCTTTACCCCGGGAGGATCCGCGGTCGCGAACTTCACGATCGCCTCCACGCCGAGGACGTTCGATGCGCAGGCCAGCGAGTGGGTGGACGGGGAGACTTTGTTCCTTCGGGCCAGCGTCTGGCGCGCCGCTGCAGAGCATGTCGCAGAGTCGCTGACCAAGGGCATGCGGGTGATCGTCACCGGAGTGTTGAAGTCCTGCAGCTATGAGACCAGGACGGGGGAGAAGCGGACCGTGATCGAGCTCGACGTCGAGGAGATCGGGCCCTCGCTGCGGTACGCCACGGCCGCCGTCACACGCACCGGGGCCGGCCCCCGCCAGGAACCGGCCCCGCACCCGGCGGACAGCTTTGCCCTCTCGCCCCGCGAGTACGCGGATGATGACCCGTGGTTCGGTCTGGACGCCAACCCGGAAGGGCGCATCAACACCACAACACAGGGGGTTTCCGGTGCCTAAAAAGATCGCGGCCTTCACCCCGTACTTCACCGAGGATGAAGCCGGACAGGTCCGCGCCGCGTTCCTCGCCGCGGGGCACCTGGAAGGGGACGCGAGCGTGTCGGACTTCATCGTGCGGGCCACCCTGCGCGAAGTGAAGCGGCTGCAACGCCGCCACAACCAGGGCCGGAAATGGGACCCCGTTCCGGCCGGTGCCCTGCGCCGGGGGCAGCGCACCCATGAAGAGCTCCAGCACCGTAAAGAGGACGGCTAGCGATGGCGGAACGGCCGGAAGAAATCGCGGCGATGCCGACGCCGGCGGCCGCGCCCAGGTTTTCGAAGATGCTTACCCTGGCCGAGGTGCAGGAAATCCTGAACGTCGGAATGCCGACCATTTACGGCCTGCTGTCGTCGGGGGATCTGCGGGGTGTGCAGCTCGGCGGCCGGCGCATGTGGCGGGTCAGCGAAGACGACCTCGCCGCCTACCTGGAACGGGCCTACACAGAAACGCAGGACCGTATCACCGCCGGCACCATGGACGCCGAGCCCGCCGAGGACGGGGACTAAAAGTACGACTGTTGAGGCCACTCCCGCAATCTCCGCCGGCAGCGTTTGTCCCGGCAGCAAAGACTGACCAAACAGGTCCAACCGGGTCCCACCACGAGTCCCGAGGATCGACATCTGCGTATCAGCCGGGAGGCCATCAAGGCACTCGAAGGGGCCACCTCAGACCTGACGTAATAGACCCAGAAAAGCGCACCATCCGGTGGCTGGAGGGCCGGGACAGGGACGTCATTCCGGGCGACGCTTCGACCATTGCGAAAGCCGGGGCATTACACCTGGGTACACCCCGGGACGTGCCGGACGACTGGACGCCAAGGAACCACAGACAGGAATGGCCGTCACGAAAAACGTGACTGCCATTCCTGCCTCCAGGGCACCGTCCCGCGTTGCCCTTTGTCGTCCTGGACCAGGGAAACGGTCCCGGTTTCTGCTAGCCCTGCCCGCCCGCGGCGTCCAGGGGGTCCCCGCGCGGCGGGGTGGCGGTGTTGTCTGCGGTGGTGCGTGAGGCTGCCTTGCGGCGGCGGCCGGCCGCGGCCGGTTCGAGTCCGAGTTTTTTGAGTTCGTCGGCGCTCCAGCCGTCTTTGGTGGCGCGCACATAGGCGCGCTTGGCGTCGCGTTCGGCCTCGGTGAGTTGTTCGTGGAGGTCGGCGACGCGCTGGCGCGCGGTGACCAGGGTCGTGACGGATTCGATGCGGGAGTCCAGCAATGCGCGGGCCTGGGTGCGGGTGGATTCAATGTCGTGGTTTGCCATGGTTCAACCCTAGCTTCCGGCCAGGACGTTCCGGCCGCACCGGTCGGCGGGTTCGTGACCGGGAATGTCGTGCAGCTGCGCGTTTGCCGGGTCCTGGATCCAGTCCGCCAGGTCGCCGGTGTAGTAGCCGATGCTGCGCGGTGTGAGCTGGAAGTATTCGGGTCCGATGCCGTGCTGGCGCCAGCGGCGCAGCCGCGCCACGGGGATGCCGTATTCGCGTTCCACCTTGGTCGGTGAGATGAGAGCCATGACTGTACCTTTCGCTTGCCCTATGCCAAGTTCCTTTCGGCACGCCCGAAAGCACTGGGCCGGTGAGGGAATTGGCCAGTCGGAGGCGCCGGACCGTGGAATACCGGAGCGGAGCGAGGATATGCCGCGAAAGCCGGCGGTGCAGACTTGCCAAGGAAGGACCGGGCAGTAGCCTCAACAGCCGAAACGGAACGACGCAGTCGTTTTCAAAGGAGCACGGCGCGCAGCGTCCGCATGGTTCATGCCGGCCCCGCACACAGGAGCGAAAAACAGAAACCACCGCTCGTCCGGAGCAAGCTGGTAACTTAGCCGGGCTAAGTTCGCTCGATCCTCGACTTGTCGTCGACGATGCGGCACACTTGTCAGTGTGTTCCCCGGGGCCGGGGTCGCTGCGCTGGCAAATTCGAAGGGCGGTACAAGTGAGTGAAGGAAGCGGCTTCGCCGGTTGGAAATCCCGCCGGCGCCGGGCCAACGTTGCGGGCGGACGGGTGCACCGCCACGAGGTCAAGGTCAGCCCGGAAGAGGAAGCCCAGCTCCTTGCCCTGGCAGAGAAGCACCGCGTGACCATCCCGCGGCTTTTGATCGAAGCGGCGCTCAGCGAGGGCACAGAGAACCCGTCGGAGCGGCGGGACCAGTTCATGCAGCTCTCTACGCTGCAGCGTCTCGTCGGTACCGTGGCGAACAACATCAACCAGATCGCACGCCACGCGAATGCGACGGGGGAAGTGCCGGCAGAAGCTGCCGCTTCCATCGCCCATGCACGCGCTGTCATCATCCGCATCGACCGTCAGCTCGCCAACATGGCCGGGCGGTAGTTGCTCCGTGATTCCGAACATTACCCAGGGCGACCGCATGGCGGGCCTGATGATCTACCTCGCAGGACCGGGACGGGCAAACGAACACGAGGAACCGCACCTCGTTGCCGGCGATTCGGCGCTCATGGCCTGGCACGACGACAACGAGCTGAACCGCGACGCTGCCCTCGATATTGCCAACGCACTCGACCGCGCCCAGCAGTTTTTCGATACCGAAGTAGACGGCGGACACGTCTTCCACTGCTCCCTGAGCCTGGCCGCAGAAGAAGGCCAGCTCAGCGACGAGCGATGGGGTGCCATCGCGAACGACTTCATGAAGGACATGGACTTCACCGAGGACGGCGGGAAAGCCCCCGCCCGGTGGGTAGCCGTCCGCCACGGACTGAGCAAAAACGGCAACGACCACATCCACATCGTGGCGTCGATGGTCCGGGACGACGGCACCAAATGGAATCCCTGGAAGAGCAAGTACAAGTCCCAGCAGGCGGCCAGGACACTGGAGACAAAATACGGACTGAACGCTGTTGGGACGCTGCGTGCCGAGCGCGGTTTCACCCCGGCTGAACAGGCTAAGGCCGTCCGCCAGGGACTCCCGGAAGTCGAACGCCACAGCCTCGGCCGCAAGGTGCGGGTTTGCGCCGGGGCATCGGCAGATGAGGCAGAGTTTGTCCGCCGGGCGCGCCAGGAGGGCATGCTCGTGCGCCCCCGCTACGCGGCCGGCCGTACCGACGTCGTGACCGGGTACTCCGTAGCCGAACGCCCCCGCAAGGGTGAGCGCGCCGTGTGGTTCGGCGGCAACTCTCTGGGACGTGACCTGGCATTGCCCAAGCTCCGGGCTGAGTGGGAGAGCACCCCGGAGTCAGCGGCTTCCGCTGTCGCGGAATGGAACGCTGCGGCCCGCAACCGCAGACCGGTAAGCCCTGGCCGGGAGACGCTGCAGCCGTCGGCCGAGCTCTGGAACAAGTACGCCAACGACGTCAGTGCCCTCCGGGAGAAACTGGCCACCACTCCGCACGATGATCACGCCGCCTGGGCGCAGGCAGCCCGCGAGACTTCCGCCGCGTTCGGTGCCTGGTCCAAGCGGATCGAACCGACACCCGGGCCGCTGGCCGACGCCGCCAGAGAACTCGCCAAATCAGCCCAGCTACGCCGTTACCCGGCTCGCCCGGCAGTGGCTCTGCCGTCCGCACGCGGGGCCACCATGATCCTCCTGGCCGCCACGTCCAAGAGCGACCGCGCCGCCTACGCCCTCATGTTCCGGCAGCTCGCCCAGACCGCAAGAGCCATCCACGACATGCACAAGGCCACCGATGACCTCCGGCGCGTCCGAGACCTCTCCGCCGCCGTCATCGCCGCCGGCAAGGTCGTCGAAGCCAGCGCCACCGCACAGACACTCAAGGCACAACCCCTGTCCATGGAGACGCTGCGCCAACAGCACCCGGAAGCTTCCGAGGAAGCCCTCAAATCGAGGCTCCTGGTCGAACGTTCACGCGGCGGCTCACCGCTGCCTCCCGTTTTGACCAGACCGGATGCAGCGCACCTGCAGGGAGCCCAGCCACGGACCGAAGAGACTCACCGGCAGAACAATCCAGGCATCGAGCGATAGGGGAAGAACATGAGCGAAGCAGACGGAATCGACGACGCCGTAGACGGGACGATGCGTACCGGGCTGATGGTCGCCGCCCGCATAGGCGAGCAGCTGGCCCGGATGCGCGAAGAGGACCGGCGCAACATCGCGGCCGCCGAGGAACAACGCGCCCGGGAGCTGCAGGAACGCTTTGACGGTCAGCGCGCAGCAGCCCGTGCACAGCTGGCGCCGGCCGGCCGCGATGACTGGTGGGACAATGCCACCCCCGAAATGATCGAACGCGCCTACCAGACGGCCACGGCATGGAAGGCCTACGACCCGGAAGCCGCCCGTGCGTCGGAGCGGATCCGCGAGCAGGTGCAGCGCCGCTACGGCATCGACGTGAACAACACCGGCGCCAGCGAAGCGGTCGTGTCCGAAGCCCTCGCCCGGGCACAGCAGACCCGAGGACAAGCGGACGGCGAACGCGCCAAGGCCGCAGCTGCGCGCGCCGATGAAATAGTTGCCGGCGCCGCCGTTGCCGGCGCCAACCGCCAGGACCGGGAAACTCGGGGCGAACCGGCGTGGGACTCTGCGGAACGACGACAGCAGCTCGCCGAAAGCCTGGAAGGGAAAGATGACCGTGAGGCGGTCAATTCACGGTTCCTGGCAGATAAACACCAAGGCACGCCCGCGACGGCCGCCGTCGCACTCCAGCCCACCGTTGCCAAGACTGCAAGGCTGACAAGGACAACACATCAAGGCCGGGCGCTGGGACGCGGCGGACTCGAACGTTAAGTTCCTGGCCATCGGTCGAGGTTGCGCAGTGGCATGCTGCTTGTCATCGCTGAAGGGGCCGGGCCGCGCCACCGTCATCAGTGTCCTCGAAGCGGGCGGGGATATGACGGCGGCCGCTGAGGGAGATGATGCTTAGATCGATGGCGCGGCTGACCGCTCTATCGTCTGTCCGAAGGGCACTTCGTGGCTCAGGGCAACCGTGAATTTTGTGTCATCGTGCCGGGTAACGAGAATCCCGAACTGTCTGCTTTCCATGGCCATCTCAAGGGCTGCATCGACCGCCGCGGTGAGTTGGGCGTCAATCTGCCTCGGCCCGTCAGTCATCACCTCAAGAACGAGTGGTGCTTCCGCTGTTGTCATTCGTTGACGTCCTTTCATTCCCGGAACGTGTCCTGGGCCTGGGAGAGTTATCCGGCGTGGGGGTTGTTGATGCCGATGTACTGGGTGTAGAGGTATTCCTCGATGCCTTCGAGGCCGCCTTCGCGTCCCAGGCCTGACTGCTTGACGCCGCCGAACGGGGCCGCGGCGTTGGAGATGACGCCGGCGTTCAGGCCGAGCATGCCGGTCTCGAGGCGTTCGCCCATCCTTATGCCGCGGTTCAGGTCCCTGGTGAAGACGTAGGCGACGAGCCCGTATTCGGTGTTGTTGGCGAGCCGCACGGCGTCGTCCTCGGTGTCGAAGGTGATGATCGGGGCGACGGGGCCGAAGATCTCCTCGGACAGGATCCGGGTGCCCTCCGTGACGCCGGTGAGGAGGGTGGGCTGGTAGAAGTAGCCCGGCCCGTCCACCGGGCCGCCGCCCACGACGGCGACGGCACCGGAGGCGACCGCGTCGGTGACGAGCGCGTGGACCTTGTCCCGGCTCTTGGCGTCGATCAGCGGGCCGACCTTGGACTCGGCTTCGGTGCCGCGGGCGCAGGTCATCTCCGCCATCTTCGCGGCGAACTTCTCCGCGAACTCGGCCGCGACGGACTCGTGGACGATGAAGCGGTTCGCCGCTGTGCAGGCCTCGCCCATGTTCCGCAGCTTCGCGGCCATCGCACCATTGACGGCGGCGTCGACGTCGGCGTCCCCGAACACCACAAACGGCGCGTTCCCGCCGAGCTCCATCGAGGTCCGCAGCACCGTCCCGGACGCATCGGCGAGCAGCCGGCGGCCGACCTCGGTGGACCCGGTGAAGGAGAGCTTCCGCAGCCGGGAATCCTTGATCAGCGGACCCGTCGTCGCACCGGCCGTGGAGGTGGGGATCACGTTCAGGACCCCGGCAGGGAGCCCGGCCTCCATCATCACGGCCGCGAACAGCTGGCTGGTCAGCGGGGTGAGCTTGGCGGGTTTGAGCACCATGGTGCAGCCTGCCGCGACGGCCGGGGCGACCTTGCGGGTGGCCATCGCGAGCGGGAAGTTCCACGGCGTGATCAGCAGGCACGGGCCCACCGGCTTCTTCGTCACCAGGAGCCGGGACTTCCCGTCCGGGGACACCGAGTAGCGGCCGAAGGCACGGACGGCTTCCTCGGAGAACCAGCGCAGGAACTCCGCACCGTAGGTGACCTCGCCGCGGGCCTCAGCCAGCGGCTTTCCCATCTCCAGCGTCATCAGCAGCGCGAAGTCGTCCGCCCGCCCGGTCACCAGCTCGAAGGCGCGGCGCAGGATCTCGCCGCGCTCACGCGGCGGGACCTTCGCCCAGGACTCCTGCGCGGCCGCGGCGGCGTCCAGGGCAGCGGCACCGTCCTCGGGGCCGGCGTCGGCGATGCTGGCCAGCACCTTGCCGGTCGCCGGGTCCTCGACGTCGAAGGTTTTTCCGGACGCGGCGGGACGCCACTGGCCGTTGATCAGCAGACCGGTCGGGACCGAGGCGAGCAGGGTTGTTTCTTCGTCAAGGGTGACGGACATTCATTGTTCCATTCGTTCAGATGATTCCGGGGGACAGCTGCTGGATTTTCTTAGTAAGCCTTGACGCGTTGTTCGACGATGAGGTGGATGAGGGCGAAGACCTTGTCCTCATCGATGGCCTGCAGGGCCGCGGTGATGGCTGCAGGGATGTCCTGGTCTTTGTCGACTTTGACGCCGTAGCCGCCAAACGCCCGGGCCATCAGGGCGAAGTCCGGGTTCTTGAGCTGGGTGCCTGAGACCCTGTCCGGGTAGTGGCGTTCCTGATGGGTGCGGATGGTCCCGTATTCCTGGTTGTCCATGACGATCACCAGCGGGGTGGCGCCGTATTGGGCGGCCGTGGCGAGTTCCTGGCCGTTCATGAGGAATTCGCCGTCACCGGCGATGGTCACCACGCGTCGTCCCGGGTAGGCCAGGGACGCTGCGATCGCGGAGGGGATGGAGTAGCCCATGGATCCGTTGCGTGCGCTGATCATCGAGGCGTAGCCCCGGGTGGGGAAGTACCGGTGGGCCCAGTTGGTGTGTTCGCCGGCGCCGAAGGTGACCATCGCGTCGTGGGGCAGGGTGGGTACGAGGTTGGCCATCAGGGTGTCTATCCTGGCCTGGCCGTCACCGGGGGCGGCCGGGGGGAGCGCGGCGCGATGTTAGGAGAGCTCGAGTACAATCTCTACCTCGACGGGGGCGTCCAACGGGAGCTCGGCTACTCCTACTGCCGAGCGTGCGTGCTCCCCATTGGGGCCGAACAATTTAAGCAGCAGATCGCTGGCGCCGTTGATGACGGCCGGCTGGCCGTTGAAGCCGGGAGCAGATGCTACGAATCCGGTAACTTTCAGAATTCTGGCGTGGTCCAGGTCTCCGAGTCCGCCTGCCGCAGCCAGTGCGTTCAGGACGCAGGTCCGGGCCATTTCCGCAGCCTTTTCGGGCGTGACCTGGGAACCTACTTTGCCGGTGCCGGCCATGGAACCGTCCTGCAGGGGCAGTTGCCCGGAAGTGTAGACGATGTTGCCTGTCCTGATTGCAGGTATGTATGCCGCGGCAGCGTGCGGGGTCTCGGGGAGCTTCAGTCCGAGTTCGCTGAGGCGTGCCTTGGTGTTGCGGTGGAGCTGCGTTGTGGTCTGGTCAGTCATTGTTTCCTTTCATAGTTCTCTTCTCTTCAGGTTTCGGGTGCGGCTTTGGCAGGAGCACTGACATGCCGGTCCGGGCATCCGGGCTGTCGGATTAGTCGCACGCCGGCCGCGCGGCACGATGGCTTCCGCGTCAGATGCCGGGTCTGAAGCGAATCTGAATCGCGGCAGGTTTTTCCTTATCGACCTTTAGATTGCGTAGGCTGGCCCATTCTTGATCATCGTCGGTGGCCTCGCCCGGTTGGGGGCGTACCGGAGGAATGGCCTTCGGATTTCCGCCCTGGTCCCGCCTACCAGCCGCGTTCGGCGAGGCGGTGCGGCTGCGGGATCTCGTCGACGTTGATGCCGACCATGGCTTCGCCCAGGCCGCGGGAGGCCTTGGCGATCTCGTCCGGGTCATCGAAGAAGGTGGTGGCCTTCACCACGGCGGCGGCACGCTGGGCCGGGTTGCCGGACTTGAAGATCCCGGAGCCGACGAACACGCCGTCGGCGCCGAGCTGCATCATCATGGCCGCGTCGGCCGGGGTGGCGATGCCGCCGGCGGTGAACAGGACCACGGGGAGCTTGCCGGTGGCGGCAACTTCCTTGACCAGTTCGTACGGGGCCTGCAGTTCCTTGGCGGCGACGTAGAGCTCGTCCTCGGCCATGCCGGCCAGCTTCCTGATCTCCGCGCGGATCTGGCGCATGTGGGTGGTGGCGTTGGAGACGTCCCCGGTGCCGGCCTCGCCCTTGGAACGGATCATGGCCGCGCCCTCGTTGATGCGGCGCAGCGCCTCACCGAGGTTCGTGGCGCCGCAGACGAAGGGGACCGTGAACTTCCACTTATCGATGTGGTTGGTGTAGTCGGCCGGGGTCAGGACCTCGGACTCATCGATGTAGTCGACACCGAGGGACTGCAGGACCTGGGCCTCGACGAAGTGCCCGATCCGGACCTTCGCCATGACCGGCACGGAAACGGCGGCAATGATCGCCTCGATCATGTCCGGGTCCGACATCCGGGACACGCCGCCCTGGGCACGGATGTCGGCCGGGACGCGTTCCAGCGCCATGACGGCCACGGCGCCGGCATCCTCGGCGATGCGAGCCTGCTCGACGTTGACGACGTCCATGATGACGCCGCCCTTGAGCATCTCCGCCATGCCGCGCTTGACCCGGCTGCTGCCCGTGACGGGAGGAACTGACAGGCTGAATGCGTTTCTTGTATCAGGTGTGGACACAATAATCCTTTTATATGTTGGGGATGGGCGGGGCGTGTAAGGCCCAAGTACCCGATGGGGTCTGGGCTCTCCACGGTTGTTGATTGAGCCGGGTGTGCACTTTCGAAACTGGGCTATACCTGGCAATTCCTGTCAGAGCGTTCTGGATCCATGCGGCGAATCGCCTGTTCCCGACTGATGCGCAACTCAATACCGTTGGTCTTTTCCAGGAGGAGCCGCTCGGCGAGGGGATCAGAGATGATCCATGCGATCGTCGAGCCGCTGTCGGCCATGTCTATTGTTCCGGTCCCCAGCCGTAGTCCGTTGCGCCAGAATTCTACGTCGGTGCCAGGCAGCCTGGACCAGTCATCGAATGTCGTATGGGTCACTGATCGGTTTCCTTATTGGTGTTCGCTGTCCGGCCGGGGAAATTTGTTCGGTATCCACCGATCAACCGGTCGAAAACACGGAGCATGGTTCGGGGCGCAGGATGCTGCGCTGGCCGTTTCGTTGATCCTATGGTGCGATCAGCAGCACGGCTCCGTAACCCAAAGCGGCGATGAGGATCCATGAGAGCAGGGCTACGAGGCTTCCGCGCAGCCCGGAGGACAGCAAATCCCGGATGCTTACGGCCGATCCCAGACCGAAGAGAGCCGAGCCCAGCAGCACGTCCTGGACGATTGACCCGATCTGCAGCATGTCGGGGTTTAGTATGCCGAGCGACCGGATACCGATCATGGCCACGAAGCCGATGATGAAGAGCGGAACCAGTGGTGGTAGCGGCCCCGACTCCACTTCGTTCTCCGGATTTTGCCCCTGCCTCCGGGCGCTGCGCCGGGTTCCCATGCCGGCAAGAAAAACGATGGGGGCCAGCAGCAGCACGCGTGTCAGTTTTATTACCAGCGCTGCCGCGAGTGCGGCCGGCCCTGCGACTTGGGCTGTAGCGACGACCTGTCCAACATCGTGCACCGAAGCCCCTGCCCATTGGCCGAACTGAATCGGATCCAGCGCCAAGGGGCCTATTAGTAGCGGGAGAACACCGATGGCTAGGGTTCCGCAGAGGGTTACCAGCGCTACCGGCATCACGGTATCGGCATGTCGGGCGCGCCGGGCGGCTGCCATGGCGCCGATCGCGGAGGCGCCGCAGATGGAAAATCCCGCCGCGAGCAGCAGCGGGGTCTCGCCCGGGAGCCGGAAGAGCCTCCCCAGCAGGTAGGTCCCGGCAAAGGCCAGGATGACAACGGCAGAGATGATGCCAAACGCTGCCCATCCCAGGCCCAGTACGTCCACGACGCTCAGCTTCAGACCAAGGACCACGATCCCGGCACGCATGAGCCGCTTGGCGGCAAAGGTCAGTCCGGGACGGAGCGGGCCGCGGATATACGTGCGGACCTTCGGAAGGTTTGCTGAGAGAATTCCGAGAGCCACCGCGACGGTCATCGCAGGAAGCGATGGAACCAGACTGTGGACTCCCAGCGAAATCAGGACTGCGACTACACACGCGCCAAGACCTGGCAGGAGCCGCACCCACACCCGGCTCGACTTCTCGCGGGGTGGCACGCCAGTGAGTGTTTTACCCATCAGCATTCCCTGCATTCCCTGCATCGCTGACTCGAGTAGGGCGTGCGACTCCTACTTGACTTCCAGCCCAGCGGGAACCGTGCGTGGTGTCGGGTTCGCTTCTGCCGGGGAGCAGTGCCGCCGGGTACATAAAGTCTCCTAGGGGTGTACGCGTATTCCTGCCGCGCATCGGTCGATAGTCGGGTGGGGTGGATCCGCAGTGCCCGGGCCGGCTCATGTGTGCTTGATGGCCCTGCTGATGGTCGCAAGCGCCAGCTCCACTGCCGGATCAATCAGCTTCACCGGATAGTCATCGCTGTCGCCTGCCAGCAGGGTTGACAGTTCCGTGCAGCCCAAAATGGCCGTCCGGGCTCCTTGCCTTTCCAGCGAGGCGAGAACCGAGTACATATCCTGTAGCAGGGTTGGCCCGGACAGTCCGGCCTTGACCCGGTGAACGACCTCCATGAGCAGAGCCTGCTCTTCCGGCGAGGGCAGGGCGACGCCGAATCCGGCGTCGCCCAGAGCCTCTTGGTAGATTCCTGCTGACAGTGCGCCATCAGTTGCCAACAGACCGATCGGACCGTCGACCGCGTGCCGTTGAACTGCACCGATGGTTGTCTCAATGATGCTGATGAACTCGGTGGGTTTGCCGTCCATGATCCGGGGCAGGTACTTGTGGACGGTGTTGCACGGGACCACAATGATTTCGGCTCCGCACCGTATAAGCTGCCCCAATCCGGCCTCGAGCCAGGGCGAGGGGTCCGGGCCGCCGGCGAGGATGGCTTCCTGACGGTTGGGGACCGTCGGGTCGGCCCAGATCACCACGCGCAGGTGTTCCTGGTCCACGGACGCCGGGGTATGCGCGATGAGTTTGGTGTAGAAGTCTGCCGTGGCCGAGGGCCCCATGCCCCCCAGAATTCCTACCAGCCGGGATGGTTCAGTGACGGCTTGCACGGATTACCCCAGTGCTTCGTTCGGGTAGGCGTACAGGGCCGGTGAGCCGCCGGTGTGGACGAACAGCACGTCGCTGTCCTTGGCGAAGGCGCCCTCCTGGACCAGGCCCACGAGTCCCGCGGCGGTCTTTCCGGTGTACACCGGGTCAAGAAGGATGCCTTCGGTGCGCGCGAACAGCTGGATGGCATCTGTCATTTCCCGGGTCGGCAGCGAGTATCCGGGCCCGACAAACTCGTCGCGGACCAGCACCCGGTCGGCCGGAATCTGCAGGTGGGCGCCTGCGAGCTGCGAGGTCTGGCGGGCGAGGTCCAGAATTTTGGCTTCCTGCGGGCCTTTTTCCGCCCGCACGCTGATTCCGGTAATGGGAATCCCGCTTTGGTTGCCATGGAAGCCTGCCACCAGGCCGGCGTGCGTTCCGCCGGATCCACTCGCGCACACCACGTGATCGATGTCGAGTCCGGTTTCGAAGCTCTGGCTGAGGATCTCTTCGGCACAGGCCACATAGCCCAGGGCACCGAGTGCGTTGGAGCCGCCGCCGGGGACGATGTACGGCGTTCCTCCTTCGGCGATGACCTCCTGTGCCATCTGCTGCATAACGGCCATCAGGTCCGTTCCGCCCGGAACGGGGGTGATGGATTCAGCGCCCAGGAGACGGAACAGCAGGTTGTTACCGCTGGCGGTCTCGCTGTAGGACCCCTCCACCCGTTCCTCGATCAGCAGCCGGCATTTCAGTCCTTCTTTAACCGCAGCCGAGAGAGTCAACCGGCAGTGGTTGGACTGCACGGCCCCCGTGGTGATGATGGTATCGGCGCCCTGGGCCAGGGCATCGGCCATCAGGAACTCGAGTTTACGGGTCTTGTTGCCGCCCGAGCTGAGGCCCAGAAGGTCATCGCGTTTGATGTGGATGCGCGGTCCGCCCAGGTGCTTCGTGAGGTTGGGAAGGAACTCAAGCGGGGTGTTCCCGACGGTGTAGCGGCGGCGGGCAATCTTGGCCAGATTCATGGTGTGTCTTCTTTCTCGATCAGTTCACGGTCCCGGCGTGATGCCGGCCGTGCGGTAGGGGAGCGGGCTGTCCGCTAGAGGGCAAGCACGCTGGTGTTAAGGGGCTGGCCGGGGAAGTACTTTTCCAGCCGGGCATCTCCGGCGAGGGCATGGCCTTCCATTCCTTCGATCCGGGATATCCGCGCCGCGACACGGCCGATGCGGTCGTTGGCCGAGCGCGTCATGCGCTGGTAGGTGACCGTCTTGATGAACTTCCCAACCCAGAGTCCCCCGGTGTACCTGGCGCCTCCGCGGGTGGGGAGGATGTGGTTGGGGCCCGAGGTCTTGTCGCCGTAGGTGACGGTGGTTTCCTCGCCGAGAAAGAGCGAGCCGTAGTTCTGCAGCGTCTTGAGCCACCAGTCGAGGTCGGCGGCCTGGACCTGGACGTGTTCGTTGGCGTACTCATCGGCAAGGGCCGCGGCCTCTTCGCGGGTGTCCGTAACGGCTACCTCGCCCAGGTTCTTCCACGCTGTTGCGGCGATGGAATCTGCCGGCAGCTGCGCGATGGCCCGCGGGATGAGGTCCAGGACAGCCTGCCCCACCTGGCGGGAGGACGTAACAAGGATCGTCTGGGATTCCGCCCCGTGTTCTGCCTGGCTGATCAGGTCCACTGCCACGAGCCACGGATCGGCGGTTTCGTCCGCGATGATCAGTGATTCGGTGGGTCCGGCCACGACGTCGATTCCAACACGGCCGTACAGCAGCCGTTTGGCTTCGGCAACGAACCGGTTCCCGGGGCCCGCGAGGATGTTCACCGGTTTGTCTGTGAAGTGACCAAAGGTCATGGCACCTATAGCCTGCACACCGCCCAGGCTCAGGATGGTGTCCGCGCCGGCGATCGACATTCCGAACAGAGTTGCGGGATGGATTCCATTCTTATCCCGCGGCGGCGAACATGCGGTGACGTGGCCCACGCCGGCTGCTTTGGCCGTGGCAACACTCATCGCCGCGGATGCCAGGTGCGCGAAGCGCCCGCCGGGGACATAGCAGCCTGCTGCAGACACAGGGATCTGACGCTGTCCTACAATCAAACCCGGGTGGGATTCGAACTCGAACTCCTGCAGGCTTTGGCGCTGACGCTGGGCGAATTCACGCACCTGCTTCTGCGCGAAGCGGATATCATCTTTCACCGTCTCGGGCAGGGCCTTTTCGGCCGCGGCGATTTCATCGGGGCTGACGATGAAACTTGCCGGATTCCAGGAATCCAGTTTCTGGGAGTATTCCCGGGTGGCCGCCTCACCTTCGGTTTCCATCCGGTCCAGCATTTCCTGCACGGTGCGGGTGGTCTCGGAAAGGTCCGGCAACATCGCGGGCTGTCCGCGCTTGAGGTATTCAATGGGCATAATTCACTCCTGATCTTTGATTACGGTCGGTTTGTTGGCACGGACAGCGCGTGGTCCCCGGTGCTGGTCGCCTGACGCAGCGCATAGGTGATGATTTGTGCCGCCTGGCGGCAGTGCTTTTCTTCCATCGCGGGCGGGATCCGCATGTCGCAGAGTGTGGCCAGCAGCTTTTCGGTTTGTGGCAGGGTTCCGGCCCCCGCCACGTATTCCCACTGCGAGGGTCTGCTGGTGAAGCCTTCCATCCGGGGTCCCCCAAACCATTTCAGGCCCAGCCCGTGCCCGTGGCAGATGCCGACGAAGTCAGCGATCTGCTCCCCGCTGAGGCCGGGGAGACAGAACTGCAGCGAACTTCCGATGAACTGTTCCTTGGCCGCGCGCTCGATAACGTGGACGCCGTCAATGGAACGCAACAGTTGCTCCACGCACCGGTAGGAAGCAGTCATCCGGCCGGCGCGCTCCGGGAGCAAGTCCAGTTGGGGCAGTGCCAGCGCTGCTGCCAGGGCGCTCAGGCGGAGGCTGTAGTTCGGGATCTGGCCCCGGAGTTTTTCGAAAGAGGACTCGGGCGGCCGGGCAGCATGCTGACCGTAGAGCATGTAGCTGCCGGAGTGGAGTATGGCCCGGGCAGCGAGCTCTTCGTCGTCGGTGACGATGATTCCGCCTTCCCCGGAGTTGATGTGCTTGAACGTCTGGAGGCTGAAACAGGCCGCTGTTCCGAAGGTGCCGGTGGGTTTCCCGTCCCAAGAAGCTCCCAGGGTGTGCGCGCAGTCCTCGATCAGCGTGATGCCGTACTTTGCGCAGATGCCCGACACCTCGTCCATGTCGGATATGTGTCCGCGCATGTGGGACAGCAACAGCGTGCGCGCCCCGGAGGCCAGGGCTTTGCCGACGAGGTCCTGCAGGTCTATGGTGCAGTTGTCCGTCACCTCGACGAGGACGGGCACGGCGCCGGCGTGCTCGATGGCGCCCGGAACCGGAGCCAGCGTGTAGCCGTTGACCAGGACTTTGTCCCCGGGCCGGACGCCTGATGACCTCAGGGCCAGGAAGAGGGCCGCGCCGCACGAGTTCACCCCGACAGCGAATTTTCGGCCCAGCATCTCGGCGAAGCGCTGCTCCAGCAGTGCGGCGTCGTTGAGTTCTCCCGGGGCGGTTTCCCCGTAGCGGAACAGCCGGCCGGTGCGCATCAGCTCGGTGGCCCGGTCTATGCTTTGCTGCGGCATCGGTTCGGGTTGGGTCAGGTCCAGATCGAATCTGGGAGTCACATCGATGTTGTCCACGTGGGTGAGATCCTTTCGGGTCAACTGGATATCTGAAGCGTGGCCTTGATGGATGAGGCGTGGCTAAATTTGCGGGATGGCATTGTTCACCGACGCATATTTTCGGTTCCACCCGGTGAGGATGGAGATCAGCAGAACTGTGATCAGCGTCCAGGCATAGGGGTTCAGGAAGGCGGATGCAATGGAAATCATCGGCAGTCCGTAGTGCGTGGCCGTGGTCAGGACCGTTGCGTACCAGATGATGACGGCGTTGTGCCAGGGCAGCATATAGAAGACGGTGTTGGCGCTGCAGTCCATGAGGTTGGCGATTCTGGCCGGTGCCAGGTTGTGCCGGAGTCCAAGCGGCCGGCCGATGGTCGGACCTACCAGGAGGATAGCGGGGGCGTTGGCACCCAGCGGCACCGTGAACAGCATGGTGATGCCGGCAATCGCGAGTTCGGCGCCCATGACGCCCCGGGTAGCGTGGGCCTCCAGCTTCTGCAGGATCTGGCCCATGAATCCGCTGTCAGCAAGTACCTGCGCCAGGGCCAGGATGAACAGGACAAGCACAACAGCCCCGGTGATGTCAGCGATACCGTTCTGAATGAGCCCGGTCGACTCCCCCCGCTCAGCGGGGATGGAGAAGATGTCCGTAACCTTCATCAGGCCTGTGGCCAGGCCGATGACCATGGCGCTCAGGCTGCCCCACATCAGCGAAACAATGATGTGGTGCCGGCGCATGGCCAGATAAATAACAATCCCGAAGGGCACCAGCATGAGCAGCCCCCAGGGGTTCGCCACCACATCGATGCGGTTGCCCGAGACATCCCCGCCGCCGCCGAAGATGGCCAGCACGACTATCGTCACCGCAGCCGAAATGAGGGTGAAAGGCAGCCTGGCCCTCACCACGTCAGCCATGATCGCCTTCGCCGTGTAGGCCGAGCTAATCGAGGTGTCCGAAATCGGGGCCATGTTATCCCCGAACGCGCCGCCGGCTATCACCGCCACAGCCAACATGGTCGGATCCGCGCCAAGGGCAACCCCGGTCGGATACAGCACCGGAATCAAGGCCAGAACCGCACCGACACTACTTCCCGTTCCAGCAGCGAAAACGCAGGAGAGAATGAATGCCAGCACGGTGAACAGCGCACCTTGCAGACCGGCAGACACTCCCAGCCACAACAGCCCGTTGACCAATCCGCCGCCCGCCAACAGACTGCCGAAAACGCCGGCGAAGATGTAGGCCGTAACGATGACTGCACCCGTGCTGTCCGACAGGCCACGGATAATGGATTCGGCGAAGGCCCGCGGTGTCCGCGTGAGGAGCAACCCCACGACGATGGCCGCGAAGCCCCCGACCCAGAAACTGGAAAGGTTGGCCCGCTCAGCAGCGGACAGCCAGACCAAAACCCCGACCAAAACCAGCGCCGGAACAAGCGCCATCTTCGGGCCCCCGAACATCCGGATCCGCGGCTCAGCAGCCCGGTCCAAGCTCTGCTCGGGCATGTCACTACTGCTAGGGGGTGCGATTGCTACCCCGTCACGCGAAGGATTGCTCATAGTCAAGTCCTGTCCATGGATTCAAACTTTAGATTTTTGATTTTTGATCGAAAACAAGCCTTACATGCTTCAACCCGGCGGTCAATAGTGACTGGGTGAATCTTGTGAATAAGACTTTCGAGGACGGGCTCGCCAGCCTGGATGCGGACGCTGTGCGAGGCGGCGGGCTGGTCAGTGTGGCGCACACGTAGATCCGTTAGTTGATTCTCTCCGGCGACCTGTTGCCGGGCGACCGGGTAACGGTTCGGCCGCTGATCGCGGGCCTGGGGCTTTCGGCCGCACCGATTCGGAGAGCCTTCGCCTCTGTTGATTGCCCAGCCCGGCTGGAATCCCACGACCACCGTGGATTCTTCGTTCCGTCACTGCCCGGCGGATTCCAGTGACCGTAGCATCGTCGCGGAACTGGGCAGAAGCCCATCCACGGTCAGCCGTGGGGTTCGGCGAAACCGGCTACTGGCGGTCCGCCGGCACCTTCCACACGTCGCGCACAAGCAGGCCGCGGCACTACGCCGCCAGCCCGGGCGGGGCAAAACCGCGGCGAATGATCAGCTCCGTGCGTTCATCCGGGGGCATTTGGATCTGCAGTGGAGCCCGCGGCGCATATACACCCGCAACGGTGGGGTTGGGGCGATCGGCGGATGGATTTTCGTACCGGGCTCTTGGGGGGAGAAGATCCTGGCGCCCGGGTGAGGCCCGGAGCCTGTTCAGGTCCCACCTGTTCACCGCCGGCGGCCGGCATTAGGGCCGGTATGAGGGCCGGGGAAGCGACCAACTTCCCCGGCCGGTGAAAAGCCCCGGCCGTGGCAAGCGGCCCAGCCAGTAGGCTTTTGCATCGAAAGGGTGCTCCTTCGCCGGGCAAGATATTGGTCTCGGCAACCAAAGTTTTCACAGCTCAGAGCACCCTTTCCCGGCATAGACTCACGCCTTCCGTGCCAGTCCGATTAAAATCCCGACTAGTGGATGGCTTCGTGAACTTCCTGGCACAGCGCGTGGTATTCCGGCAAAGTTCGTATCTTCTCGGCGTCGATGTACTCGCCGGGCGGTGAGAACACGGACGATTTATCGAGCACCACGCGTCCGGGCCGCGGACTCATGACCATGACCCGGGTTCCAAGGAAGACCGCTTCCTCGACGCTGTGGGTTATGAAGACGATTGTCTTACCGGTACGCCGCCATATCCCGATGAGTTCATTTTGCAGGCGCTCCCTGGTCAATGCGTCCAACGCCCCGAAAGGCTCGTCCATCAGAACAATGTCGGGATCGTTGGTGAGCACGCGCGCAATCTGACAGCGCTGCTGCATGCCGCCGGAGAGTTCATAGGGACGGAGGCCCGTAACATCACTGAGTCCGACCATTTCGATGTAGCGCTCAGCGTCGGCCCGACGTTTAGCCGGGTCGATCCGGCGCAGTTTTGGCCCAAGCTCCACGTTGCGCTGCACGTCCAGCCAGGGGTACAGGGTGGGCTGTTGGAAGACCATCCCGCGATCAGCGCCCGGGCGGTCCACGCGCTTACCGTTCATGGTAATTGAGCCGCTTGTCGGCTGCATGAACCCGGCGAGGAGGCGCAAAAAGGTGGTCTTGCCGCACCCTGAGGGTCCGGCCAGGCAGAGGAATTCCCCGGGCTCTATCGTCAGGTCGAGACGATCAATCGCCTTCACGCGCTGGCCGCCCTTGCCCGTGAAGGAGTGGGTCAGTCCTGTTATTTCGACAGCGTGGCTCATCGCGCCGTCTTGGCAAAGCTGCTGTCCACCGCGTCAGCGTAGACCTCTGGGGCGCTTACGGCCTGGATGGAGCCCTGTATGAGAAGGAAGTCCGCTGTGGCTGCGAGGTCCTTACCCAGCTTTTTGCCCATCGCGTCATCGGCAACCTGCTCGGTGGCCCGCAGATACCTGAATCCGGTGAATTGCTTTACAGCATCCTTGGGGTTGATGCCCAATTCAACGGCAATGCTCTGCGCAGCCTTGTCGGGGTTTTCGCTGATCATCTTGACGGCGTAGTCCTGGGCCTTCGTCCACTGCGTCATGAACGCCGGGTTCTCCTTTACGAAGGCAGTGCGGGCGGTGCCCAGGTCATAGGTCGCCGTTCCGGCCGTGGCGACCTTCCCGTTATCGGAGATCAAATGGCCGGTGGCACCGAGTTCGTCGAGGACGGGGCTCCATACCCAGGCGGCATCAATCTGGCCGCCTTGCCACGCCGCCGTCATCTGCGCCGGCGAGAGATTGACCAGCTTGACGTCGTTCCGGGAGTCAATCCCGGCTTGCTTGAGCGCCTGTAGCAGCGCGAAGTGTGACGTGGAGCTGAACGGTACAGCAATCGTTTTGCCTTTCAGCTCGCTCACGGACTTGATTGCGTCATCGCGCACGACCAGCGATTCGGCGTTGCCGATGACGTCGAACATCCACACCACCGAGATGGGCATCTTCAGCGGCTCAGAGAGCGCCATCGTTACCGGGGACGAGCCGATGTATCCAACGTCAATGCTGTTTGCCCCATACGCTTGGAGCACGTCGGCGCCGGAGGTGAAGACCGACCACTTGATCGTGGCGTTCGGCATGCACGCCTCCAGAATGCCCTGGTCCTTCACAATCGGATCACCATTGGGAACCTTCTGATAGGCGATTCGCACGGTGCCCTTCACAGAGTCGTCTGCTGCCCAGGGGCACTTGGCGTTTCCCGCGGCGGGGGCAGTAGAGCGGCCCGTCTCCACGCAGCCGGTGAGCGCGAGTATGAGCACAGCACTGGATATCAGGATTTTTTTCGACAAAACGGTTTTCATGAACGGCTCCTCAAGAGGACTATCAGGTGGAAGGGATAGGTCATACGTGGCCGCGCCAGGGAACCAGGAGGCGCTCGGTGAGTTTGAGGGCGCCGTCCAGTGCTACCGCGGTCACGCCGATGACGATGATGCATGCAATTGTCAAAGGAGTCTGGAGTTCGGTACCGGATAGATAAGCCAGTCCGCCGATGCCGGGGATCCCGTTGCTGAGTTCGGCGGCAACGACTGTCGTCCAGGCGAAGGCGACCGCGATGCGGATACCGGTCAGGACCTCGGGCAGGGCGGACGGGACGATTACATGGAACACCGACTGCCAGCGGGAGGCTCCGAGGGACAAGGCCGCGTTGATTTGGTCCTCTTTGATGCCGCGCACCCCGCTGATCGTGGCCACTGCGATCGGTGGAAATGCAGCCAGGAACAGAAGCCAGTTTTTTGACGTGTCGCCGATGCCAAACCAAACGATCAGGATCCCGATGTAGCCAAGGGGTGGAAGAGCACGCAGATAGTTCAGGTATGGCTCGATGACGATGCTGATTTGCCGGACGGTCGACATGAGCAGGCCAAGCGCGATGCCGAACACGATGGCTGCACCGACGCCTATGCCAATGCGTTGCAAACTGGCAATCAGGTGTTCCCACAGGTAGTAGTTTTGCGCCCCGCGCACCATGCGGTCGATGCCGGGCGCAATATTGTGGTCCGTGTTGGCTTCGACAAAGGCGTTCCATACCGCACCGGGAGAGGGAAGGAACAGCGGACGAACAAGTTGCAGCGAAGTCACCAGCCACCACAGGAATACGCCTACCAACAAGGTGATACTGCGTATGACCCATGAACGGCCGAGAATAGCGCCAATCCGTTTCGAAGAACTGGGAAGCCCCGGCGGCGTGGACAGGGCTGGTTCTCCGCCCGGCGCCGCCCCTGCTTTATTGTTGTGAATCACAGAGGCGGTCGCACTCGATACCGCGTCGCTCGAACGGTCGCTCATAGCCAACTCCTACTCTGGATTCTGACCTAAAATTTTTGATTTTTGATTGAAAAAAAGCCTTACATGCTTCAACCCGGCGGTCAAGAGTGATAGTTTGAATTTTGTGAATAAGACTTTCGAGGCCGGGCGTGTCAGCATGGATGTGGACGCTGTACGCGGCGACGGATTGGTCAGCGTGGCGCACACGGAGATCCGTAAGTTGATTCTCTCAGGCGACCTGTTGCCGGGCGACCGGGTCACGGTTCGGCCGCTGATCGAGCGCCTGGGGCTCTCGGCCACGCCGATTCGAACAGCTCTCGCCACCCTTGAGCGCCAGGGCCTGCTGGAATCCCACGACCACCGTGGATTCTTCGTTCCGTCGCTGAGTGTTGATGACCTGATGGAGATCTACGAACTCCGGGAAGCACTCGAAGGAATAGCGAGCCGCCGGGCCGCGCAATCCCCTTCGCGTCTCGAACTTGCCGACGACATGGACCAACTCCTGGAAGAACAGCGCGCGGCCGTCGCCGCCGGGGATCTATCCGGTTATGTGGAGCTGGATGTCAGATTCCACCAGCTGATGTGGCTTGGTTCCGGAAACAAACGGTTGGTCGGCGTTGCCGATAACCTCTTCGGCCAGATGCGCATGGGAAACAACATTTCTGCACGCGTACCCGGGCGCCCGGAAGCATCACTCAGCGAGCATGAAGCCATCGTTGACGCGCTTCGGGCCGGGGACCCGCGCGCCGCTGAAAAAGCAGTTCGATTCCATATCCGCACGGCAGGAAAGGCCCTGTCTCAACTTATGGATCGTAACTCCTAAGCCCCCAAGGGCGAGATTACCCTCCTCATAACCTGGCACAGTGTGCGCGGTACCGGTGCACCAGAGAGAGTTCATCCATTGTGAACAACGAAGAACTGACATGCATAGCGGCCGGCTTCGGGGTGGATGGAACCGGCCGTATGGACATTTGGCGTGAGCGCATCAGCCAAGACCATCCGGTGCTTGAAAGTGTCCGAGGGTGGGCGCCGGTCTCTACAAGGCCGCCAGACTACGTACGGCGTCCGTTAAGCAATGGAGATCGCGAAGGCGCACTGGAGCAAACCGGAGCCTCCCACACCTGGGACCGGGCCGAGGGAGAATCGATCGCTGAACGGGTTGAGGAGACGTTGGCTCGAATCGAGGCACACGCTGATCTCAACGCATTCACCCGCGTCTTTTTCAGGGAAGCCCTGGCCGATGCCCGTTTGCTGGACGCCAGACTCGCCCGGGGAAAAACCATCGGTCCGCTTGGCGGTGCGATTGTCACCGTGAAAGACATCATGGGGGTCCGTGGTTCACGGATTTCCGCGGGGACGGCGGCCCTGCGCTCCGATAACGGGAAGGATTCGCTCGTCGTGTCCCGCCTGCGCGCCGCTGGCGGGATCATCATCGGTACCGCGAATCTCCATGCGCTGGCCTACGGCCCGTTCAGCACAAGCAGCGATTTCGGGCCCGTACGCAACCCGCTGAACAAGGCCGTCGTGGCCGGTGGCTCAAGCGGCGGATCCGCAGCCGCCGTGGCCGCCGGCCTGGCCGACATAGCCGTAGGAACCGATACCGCCGGGTCCATCCGCATGCCCGCCGCACTGTGCGGTGTCGTAGGTGTGAAACCCACGTATTCAACAGTGCCCTCCAAAGGCACGCAACCCCTGGCTCCCAGCCTCGACCACATCGGCCCGCTGACCCGGACAATCGCGGACGCACAAGCTGCCCTGAATGCCATGCGTGGCTTCGACGGGAAAGAAATCAAGGTCGCCGATGGCATTCACTTCAGCGAAAGGCCGCTCACGGGCGTAACGATCGGTCTCGCCGACTCCTACGTAGAGGGCTTGCTGGCCCCGCCGATCCGCGCAGCCTTCGAGCAGGCCAAGGGACTTGTGCGCGAACTGGGTGCACGTCTCAGGCGGATCCACCTGCCCACTTTGGCAGCGGCGCCGGGGATCATGCTGTGCACCTTGGGACCCGAGGCTCTCCACACGTTCAAAGACCTGCTCAGAGAGCGGGCCAGCATGCTGCCCGACGATGTCCGCCTGAGGCTGGAGGCGGGAATGTTCATCACAGCGGCAGACTACGCGCACTGCCAGCTGCTGCGTCAGGACCTTCACCACGAGGTCGAAACCGCTTTCGACCAAGTGGATGTCATTATGACTCCAACGATGCCCATTACAGCTCCGCTGCTTAACGAGATAGACGGAAACTCGGACGACGAGGGCCCGAACCGCTTGCGTGGAAGTATGAACGCCCTCACCCTGCCGTTCAACCTCACGGGGAATCCGGCCCTCAGTCTTCCGTTCCTGCTTGATGAACGCGGGGCAGGCATCGGAATGCAACTCGTCGGCGCCCGGTACGCAGATTCTCACTTACTGATGCTGGCTTCCATTATCGAAGCAAATATGGGCGCGCTCCGGAGCGCTCCATCCTATGGCTCCTAAACGCGCGCCTGTGGCATTCCGGGTCCTGCGCCGAAAACTATCCGCGCAGATTTACGGCACTATCAGGGGCAGGGGCATGGGTGAGGCCTTTCGTGACCGGATCATCGTGATGAAGAAGAGCAAACCCGTGGCACGGCTCACCCAGCCATCAGCCTGCTTCACAGAGTATGAGGCACAGGAGCCAACGGCTCTGTGCCTTTCGGTTGGAGAAAGCGAGGAGTCCCGGGTCAACTCCGCCCGGCATGCGTCCTTGGCAGGGTTTCAAGGACAGTCCCACAGGTTGGGAGAGCAAGGAACCGTGGCAGGAGTTTATGGCAGCCCGACGGCGGAGTCCGCAGGAGCTGCCCGCCTCGGATGCGGGTGCTTCGGGCTTCAGCCTCGGCTGAGTCCTTGGGTACTTGAACGGGACCCGGGCGGGACGGTGGCTGCTGCCATGTCTCGCCCGAAGCCGTCCATTAGGAAAACGTATGCTCTCCCGTTTGAAATTACCTGCGAGGAACACCCCCGGTATCCGCCGCGGCCCCGGAATCCATTCATCATCGGCCTCTAAGCGGCATCGTTTACGAGTGTCGATAAGCCGTACCCGCCCACTCGTCGCTGTGTGCCTGGCAACGTCCTTGCTGGGAGTCGATCCTCAACTGCACGTGTTGGCGATGCCGGTTGTCAGCGAGGCCTTCCGGGCAGGTCCGACCGAGAACGCGGTCCTGCGTTCACTGGCGACGGTCGTGCTGGCCGTCACGATGTTGGGGGCTGGCCGCTGGAGCCAACGTTGGGGCCTGCGCAGAGCCGCTGTGCTTGCCGCGGCGGCACTGACGGGCTCCAGTCTCCTAAGCGCACTTGCCTGGGATGTGCCGTCCCTGGCAACGGGCCGCCTCGTGACAGGCGCGGCCACAGCCGTGCTCTTCGCCGCCGGACTAGCTGTGCTCGCGGGCAATTACAGGGGACGGGCTCTGACGATTGCGTGCTCCATGTGGCTCGCCTGGGATGCAGCCGCGATCCTTCTCGCCGGTCCGTTGGGCGGAGACCTGGTGGATGCCGCCGGCTGGAGGAGTGCCTACATGCTCACGGCATTGGCGGCGGCCCTGGCCTGCGGCGCCTGCCGTGTTCTGCTGCATCCGGTTCCGGGCCAACGCAAGTTTCCGGGTACACGAATCCTGCCCCTGCTGCGCCACCGCGGCTTCCTTGCCGCAGGCTTAGCAGGGCTGGGGTTCAACTTCTCCAACGGATTCTTCCTGGGCGCCTACCCCATCCTCGGCGCCGCGGCAGGGATACCTACGGCAACAGTGGGACTGGTCACGGCACTGATCGGCGGCGGCAGCGTCTTCGGTGCGCTCATAGCCGGTTTCGCCAGAGGCTGCCTCAGACTTAACGGCCGTGCAATGTATCTCAGCGGACTTGGTTTGCTCGTGACCGCAGGTGTGGCGCAGACGCTGATTTCCCCGGCAACCCTTGTTACTGTGCCCTTGCTTGGTTGTCTGGTCGTGGGAGCCGCAGTCATGTGGGTACAGCAACCGCAGTCCGAGCTGATGTTCGAAATCGCGGGGCCTTCGCGCACCGCGGCAGTTGCTCCCGTCAAGACGTCACTAGGTCAACTGGGGATGGCCGCAGGGCTTGCCGCCGCCAGCCCCGTTCTATCATTGTTCGATTCAGCAGGAGCCCTCGGATCCTACGCGGCCGGATCAGTCGTTGCCGCCGTTGTTCCGTTCGCCGCCGCAGTAACCGTGGTTATCCTGCTCTGGCAAAATCCGCGAGGAGACTAGTGGTCATTTTCGTTAGTTCGTCGGGTTCAGATCCACGCGGTGGGGTCGTTGAGGTAGAGGCCGCAGGCGGTGTCGAGGGCTTCTTCGGCGGTGCCGCCGGCCAGCCCGGTGGGCAGGTAGTTGTCCTGGTAGTCCTCGTGACTGGCCCGGTAGATCGCGAAGCCCCAGGCGTTGGCGTAACCGGCGTAGCGTAACCGGCACAGCGGCAGGACTTCCCCGCCGGGCAGGACGGCGTCGACGTAGGCGAAACCGGCCCGGAAACGGAGGTTGACCGTGCTGATTTGCGGCCAGCGTTCTTTGGCCCGTGCGGCCAGGCGCTGGTCCAGCGAGGTCTTCGTCGACTCGGGAATCCTGGCCATGTGCTCCATTCTGCCCCAAAGTGCTGTGCGGGGCGTACAACGGAAGGCATGAGAGTTCAAAGCCCCTACCCGGTCGTCCCGACCCCGGCGGAGGAGGGCGTCCTGAGGATCCGGGCGCGCTCGGAACGGCTGGCATTCCGGGACGTGGTGCGTGCCCGGATCGTGCTGGCCGCAGCCCGGGGGGAACCCAACGCCGCCATCGCCGCGGCGCTGCAGGTCCATGTCGATACCGTGCGCAAATGGCGCCGGCGCTTTGCCGCCGGCGGCCTGAAGGCTCTGGCCGACCTGCCGCGGTCCGGGCGTCCGTGCACTTTCACCCCGGTCCAGGTCGCCGGAATCAAGGCCCTGGCCTGCACCCCGCCGGCGGAGAAAGACCTGCCGCTGACACGCTGGTCCAGCGCGGAACTGGCCGCCCAGGCCGTCGCCGAGCACCTGGTCGAGACGATCAGCGCGGCCACGGTGGCCCGCTGGCTGGCCGAAGACGCCATCAAACCCTGGCAGCACCGGTCCTGGATTTTCCCCCGCGACCCGGCCTTCGGCCCCAAGGCCGCCCGCGTCCTGGACCTCTACGGGCGCACCTGGAACGGCGTTGAACTCGGTGCGGACGATTACGTGATCAGCGCCGATGAGAAGTCCCAGCTGCAGGCCCTGCGCCGGCGCCATCCGGGACTGGGGCCGGCTCCCGGGCGCACCCGGCGGATCGAGTTTGAATACCGCCGCGGCGGGACCCTGGCCTACTTCGCCGCCTACGACGTCGACCGCGCGAACGTCATCGGCACCATCGCACCCAAGGCAGGGATCGAGCCCTTCGCCGTCCTGGTGGAGAAGGTCATGACCACCGAACCGTACGCGTCAGCCAACCGGGTGTTCTGGGTAGTGGACAACGGCTCCTCCCACAACGGGGCCCGCTCCATCGGGCGGATGAGCGAAGCGTGGCCGACCGCGGTCCTGGTGCACCTGCCCGTGCATGCCTCCTGGCTGAACCAGGTCTCTGTTAACCGGCCCTGGACGAGCGGACTCGCCCGGGCGGCGACTTCAAAGACCTCGGCGAACTCGAGGAACGGATCCTGGCCTTCCAGGAACGCTACAACACCACCGCCGAGCCCTTCGACTGGAAATACACCCGCACCGACCTCAACGAATACCTGCGCCGTCTCGCCAAACACGAGGACCTGACAGGCCACCGGAAAGCCGCGTAACCCCCGACGAACTAACGAAAATGACCACCAGTGCGTCAGTAGCGGCGGCTGCCATCTTCGTGACCGAGCGGCTGCGGTACCGCAGCCGCTCGGGAGCATCATCGCGGACACCGCCGTGGTGCTAACCACGGCGACTGCAGGGGCCCTTCCCGGCGCCTGCAGTATCGGGGGCTGTACTGACATCTCCGTAGCGGCAGGCCCCACAGGACACTGGTTAGCTAATTACGTCGACCGTGGTCCTGTGGATTCATAGGCTGCTTGGCCTGGGGGCGGGCGTTGGGACAGAGCGCACGAAGACCGGGCCAAAACCGCTAGGGTCCTTGCACGATTTCTTTCCCACGATCTCCTCGAAAAGGAGCTGGGCGGCACGTTCGCCGATGAGCTGCCGCGGCTGGCTGATCGAGCTGAGCGGAATGCTTGATTGGGACGCGAAGTCGATGTCGTCGAAACCGATGATTGCGATCCTCGGGCACACGGAGTCCGTTGGCGGCGAAGGACTGCACGAGTCCGAGTGCCAGCTGGTCGTCGGCGGCAAACACGGCGTCCGGCCGCTTGTCGGGTTGGAGATTTCCGATGAGATCGCCGATCTGGCGCCCGCGCTCAAACTTCAGATCGGGTTTTTCAAATAATTGAATTCGGACCCCCTCCTGTTCGGGGGTCGAGGACCATCCCGCGGAAAAGTAGCGCTAAGGATCAATCCGACCGCAACGATTGCTAGCGTCGATCGTTGAGAGAGCATGGCTGGTGAATATTTAACGGCTGCCGAAGAGGCGGCGTACGGGCGGTATGCGCATGAAGCTCCGGGACAGTCGGTGTTGGATCGGGGTTACGTCCATTAGCGTGGTGTAACGGCCCACCTCGGGCGTGTTGCCAGATGCGAAGGCGGTCACCGCGTGATCCTTGGAAATGACAGTCCAATGTCTTTCCTGAAGGAGAACTCCGCGATGACCGCACCTTATTCTATCGATCCGACCTGTTTTCTGTCCGAGCAGCTCGAGCAGGCGTCCTCTGACCTGCTCCGCCAGATGCTCCAGACCTTCATCACCGCCCTGATGGGTGCCGAGGCCGACGCCGTCTGCGGCGCCGAATACGGCATCGCCTCCACGGAGCGGGTAAACTCCCTCAACGGGTACCGGCACCGGGACTTCGACACCCGTGCCGGGACCCTTGACGTCGCCATCCCGAAGCTGCGCCAGGGCACGTATTTCCCGGACTGGCTGCTGGAACGCCGCCGCCGGGCCGAGGCCGCCCTGACCTCCGTCGTGGCAACCTGCTACCTGCTCGGGGTGAGCACCCGGCGGATGGAGAAACTCGTCGAATCCCTGGGTATCACGCGCCTGTCCAAGTCCCAGGTCTCCATCATGGCCCGGGACCTCGACGAACAGGTCGAGCAGTTCCGGACCCGGCCCCTGGACGCGGGCCCGTACACGTTCGTCGCCGCCGATGCGCTGGTGCTGAAGGTCCGCGAGGGCGGGCGGGTCGCGAACGTCCATGCCCTGGTCGCGACCGGCGTCAATGCCGACGGGCACCGGGAAGTCCTGGGGATCCAGGCCACCTCGTCCGAGGACGGGGCCGCCTGGCTGGGATTCTTCCGCGACCTCACCGCCCGGGGACTCTCCGGGGTGAAGCTGGTGACCTCCGATGCCCACGCCGGGCTCGTCGCGGCGATCGGGGCGACCTTGCCCGGAGCGTCCTGGCAGCGTTGCAGAACCCACTACGCGGCGAATCTGATGTCCCTCACACCCAAGACCTCCTGGCCCTGGGTGAAAACCCTGCTGCACAGTGTTTACGACCAGCCCGACGCGGACGCCGTGCACGCCCAGTTCGACCGCGTCCTGCGCGCCCTGGAAGAGAAGCTGCCCAAGGTCGCGGACCGCCTCGAAGCCGCCCGCGCCGACGTGCTCGCGTTCACGCCATTCCCGAAAGGCCTCTGGCGGCAGGTGTGGTCCAACAACCCGCACGATCGAACGCCTCAATCGCGAGATCAGAAGGCGGACAGACGTGGCCGGGATCTTCCCGGACCGGAACTCCCTCATCCAGCTTGTGGGCGCCGTCCTGTCCGAGCAACCCGATGACTGGATCGAAGCCCGCCGCTACCTCAGCCTGGACATCATCCAACACGCCCAGGCCGTCGGCACCACGACCACAGAGGAGGCAGTGAACACCCCAGAACTGGCGCTCAGCGCCTAAAGAAACCAAGGATCACGCGGCAACCGCGTTACACCACGCATTTGGACTTGACCCATCATCCTGTGCGTGGCCTGTCTGGGGCTGCGGGCAGGTGAGGTCGTGCAACTGCACATGGAGGATCTCAGTTGGTCCAACGCCACTATGCGGATCCGTGCCCGTAAGACCTGTCATGGCGCATTGCTGCCGCTGACCAACGAGGTCGGCAAGGACCGGCCGCCGCTGGCTCCCACTTTTCCGCTTGATCTGGCCCTGTGCGTCCCAACGACACCTGCGTAGGTTGGGGCTACACCTGAAGGAGTGATCGGAATCACTTCGTCACAATGCTGTGCGGACCGACCTCCGGTGGGCCTTAGCCTGGCGCATCGTGGCACAGGCTCCGAATAGGTTTCGTCAGAGCATCCTGGAGGACACGTGTATCAAGCCGAACCCCGGCAGGTTGAGAATGCCGGCCTTAGCAAAGGCCTCAAGAACAGACACATGAATTTGATTGCCATTGGGGGCGTCATTGGTGCCGGGCTATTCGTCGGCAGTGGCGTTGTAATCAGCAGCACCGGCCCGGCCGCAATCATTTCCTTTGCCATCGCAGGCGTCATCACTTTGCTCCTCATGCGGATGCTGGCTGAAATGGCCGTTGCGCGCCCGGTGGTGGGCTCTTTTTATGTATATGCGCGCCAAGCCCTAGGCCAGCGTGCGGGGTTCACCACCGGCTGGATGTATTGGTACTTCTTTGTGATTGTCGTTGCCGTTGAGGCGATAGCCGGCGGCCGCATCATCCAACTGTGGTTCCCCATGGTCCCGCTGTGGATACTCAGCCTCGGCCTGATGGTGGTGCTGAGTGCAACCAACATGGTTTCGGCCCGTTCCTTTGGCGAGTTCGAGTACTGGTTCAGCTCCATCAAGGTAGTTGCCATCGTGGTGTTCCTAGGGTTGGGCATCCTGTGGATTACCGGGCTGTGGCCCGAGTCCACCCCGGGAATCGGCAACCTGTTTGACCACGGCGGCTTCACGCCGTTGGGCTGGGGCGCGGTGCTGGCCGCCGTCGTTCCCTGCGTGGCCTTCTACACCGGAGCGGAAATCATCACCATTGCGGCCGCCGAGTCGGAGGACCCCGAGCGTTCCGTCAGGAAGGCTATGCGCTCCATTGTGGCCCGGGTGGTGACTTTCTACGTAGGGTCGATATTTGTTGTGGTGGCCATCCAGCGATGGGACGCCGAGAGCGTCGGGGTGAGCCCGTACGCGGCTGTATTGGACGTGATGGGCATTCCAGCGGTGTCCACCATCATGAACGTCATCGTTCTCACTGCCGTGCTCTCCTGCCTGAACTCCGCGTTGTACACCACCTCGCGGATGCTGTTTGCCCTCACCCGCAACGGCGATGCCCCCAGGTTCTTCACCAAACTGTCCAAGGGCGGCGTCCCGCGCCGCGCCATCCTGCTGGGCACCACCGTGGGGTACGTTTCCGTTGTCTGTGTCTACATGTGGGGCGATGTGGTGTTCTCTTTCCTGGTGAACTCCTACGGTGCCGTGGCACTCTTCGTCTACCTCGCCATCGCCGTCTCCCAGGTGGTGCTGCGCAAACGACTGGACCAGGACGACCCTGCGGCGCTGAAGCTGAAGATGTGGCTGTTCCCGTGGCTGAGCTACGCAACCATCGCACTCATGCTCTCAGTGATCGCAGCCATGGCATTGCTGCCCAGCACCCAGACCCAGTTTGTGATGAGCGGCGTGACGCTCATTGTCATCCTGCTCAGCTACGAGCTGCGCCGGCGCTACGGCAGGAAGCCGGGAGAAGATGCCGGCAACGACGCCGCCGAACTGCCCGAGGACCTGGCCGGGACCGACGAGGAGCTGCAGGCAGACCCGGACAACGAAGCAGTAGCAGCCCGCACCTGATCTTCAGGCCGGAGCGACCATCCGGCCCGCGGAGCCCGCTGCGGGACAGTGCCAACGGAGGCACCGTCCCGCAGCGGGCTCTAGTGTTTTAAGGCAGGTCCCTTGCGCCCGATGGCGCCCGACGGACGACCGTTGTCAGCGGCGTCCGGCCAGCATGGCCAGGACCTGCCCGACGACGGCGCTGGTGGTTCCGCGGGACAGGTCCAGGGAGATGTTCCGCCGGTAGTACGGTGAGAGATCCAGCCCGACGCCCAGTCCGAAGATCTCCACGCTGCCTGCGGCCTCGTGCGCTGCCACCGCATCCTGCAGGTGCTGTTCCAGATAGTGGCCGTCGTTGGCCAGGGCGGTGGCGCCGTCCATCGGGCTGCCGTCGGAAACCACCAGCAGGATGCGCCGTTCGGCGTCGTTGCTTCCGGCGCCGCCGTTGAGGCGAGCACAGGCCCAGTCCACGGCTTCGCCGTCGACCCCCTCACGGAACAGGTCCTTCTTCATCAGCCCGGCAATCCCCGGGCGGGCCCGCCGCCACGGGGTATCGGCGTCCTTGAAGACCAGATGCCGCACCTCGTTGAGCCGCCCCGGATGTGCGGGCCTGCCGGCGCGGATCCAGTCCTTCCCGGCACGGCCGCCGTTCCAGGCGGCGGTGGTGAAGCCGAGGATCTCGCACCGCGCACCGGCGAGTTCGAGGGCGCGCGCATAGACGTCCACGAGTGCGGCCACGGCGGCACTGTATTCCTTCATGGACCCGGAGCAGTCAACCAGGAACGTCACCGTGGCATCGGTCCGGGGTTCGATCCGTTCGGTCCTGAAGACCCTGCGGTCGCCGGAGGACGTGACCAGCCGGGCGAGCCGGCTGCCGTCGATCCGGCCCTCTAAGGCGTCGCCGTCCCAGCCGTCGTGGATGGCGGTGGACAGCACCGCTCCCAGGGCGCGGCCCAGCCGGGGCACGTTGATGCCTTGGCGGGCGATATCATCGTCGAGCTGTTGCCGGTAGCCGCGGAGCAGCCCGGCGCGGATCAGGTCCGCGGCCTGGAACTGGCGGTCATGGGCCGTGGTGAACTTCCGGTAGCCGCCGCCGGCCGGAAGGGCATCGCTGTGCCCGTACCCTGCGGTGGGGACGGCGTCGCCGTTGCTGTCCTGGTCGAAGAGCAGCCGGAACTGCGGCACCCGGCTGCTCGAGCGGGCGGGCCGCGCTTCGCGGGCTTCCAGGTGCTCGCTGAGGGCGGCAACGGTTTCCGCAATGGCAAGGGCATGGCGGGCGAAACCGGACTGGGAGAACCGTTCCCGGCGCAGGGCGGCCAGATGGGTGCCGAGGTACGGGGCAAGCTCGGCCCGGGTCGATTCGATCCGGTCCTCGAAGTCGGGGGACATCGGCTCGGCAGTGATCCGCGCCCGGCAGACCTGGGCGACGGTGAAGAGGATGATCCCCAGGGCCGTGTCGACCAGGGTGGACGCCTCGAACTCCCGGGACCACTGCTGGAAACGGCCGTTCAGGTTGGCCCGGACCCCCGGCATGGCGGGGTGGGACAGCGACTCGGTGCGGAACTGTTCCAGCATCTCGAACACCAGCAAGCGCGCGGGCGTCGCCGGGCAGAGCCGGCCGTGGAGGGCGGCGTCGCTGTGCCGCAGCCGCAGAGCCATGCCGTCGGCTGCGCCGCGGAAGGAAGCCAGGGCGGCGTCGTTGTCATCCGGGTGCAGATGCGGGGCGGGCATGGCCACCGGGGTGCTTTCCCGGTAGAGGGCAGGGCCGCGGAAATGCAGGCCGCCCTGCCCGCTGAGCGCGCGCATGGCCGCGGCGCACAGTTCAACGGTCTGCTTGCGGCGGCGCAGCGACGCGGCCGCTTGGTGCCGGGAGGCGGTCTCCGCCAGTTCCTTCGCCGCCTGCTCCGTCTGTTCCGCCAGCGAGGCCATGGGCGGGCCTATCCGGCCGCGGCGGCGAAGACAGCGGCGGTCTGCGGTGTGTCCGGCAGATACCCTGCCGTCCGCGGTGCTTCCAGTTCCCGGTCGAAGCAGCGCTGGAAGTATTCGGCGATGACAGGCTGCTCGGCTTCGTCGCATTTGTTGACGAAGGACAGCTGGAACGCTTTGCCCGGATCGCCGAAGATCTCGATGTTTTCGGCCCAGGTGATCACAGTGCGCGGGGACATCAGGGTGGACAGATCGCCCACCCGGAAGCCGTCCCGCGTCAGCTTGGCCACGGCCACCATGGAGGCCACCATTTTCCGGCCGGCCGGGTAATCCATCTCCGGCAACCGTGACAGCACAATCCCGATCTCGTCCTCCGCCGGAGGGTGGTTCAGGGCCGCGACGATGTTCCAGCGGTCGATCTGGGCATGGTTGAGCCGCTGGACGCCGTGGTACATGCCGTTGAGGTTACCCAAGCCCACGGTGTTGGCCGTGGCAAAGAGCCGGAAGCCGGGGTGCACGTCCAGGACCCGGTTCTGGTCGAGCAGTGTCAGCTTGCCGTCGCGCTCCAGGAGCCGCTGGATCACGAACATCACGTCCGGCCGCCCGGCGTCGTACTCATCCAGGATCAGGGCCATAGGCCGCTGGATGGCCCAGGGGACAATGCCCTCCTGGAACTCGGTGATCTGCTTGCCGTCTTTCAGGACCACGGTGTCCCGGCCCACCAGATCAAGCCTGCTGATGTGGCCGTCCAGGTTCACCCGCACGCAGGGCCAGTTCAGCCGTGCAGCCACCTGCTCGATATGCGTGGACTTGCCTGTCCCGTGGAGCCCTTGGAGCAGCATCCGCCGGTTGCGGGTGAACGCGGCCAGGATGGCCAGCGTGACGTCGTGGTTGAACCGGTAGGCCGGGTCCACCTCGGGGACGTGCTCGTCGGCTTCCCGGAATCCAGCCACCATCAGGTCCGAGTCGAGGTTGAACACCTCCCGGACGGAGAGCATTTCATCGGGCATCAGGCGCGTCAGCTGGTCCACAGCTCGTCCTCCGCCCCGTCGGCGCCGCCCGCTCCGGCCGGGCTGCCGCCGTCGGCCGTTCCTTCCCCGGCGCCGGACTCGGCCTCGATCCGGCCGATCGCCGCCGCAGCACGCTGCAGGGCGGGAAGCAGCTTCAGCCCCTTCTCCGGGGTGAGCCGCATGACCGGAGCCTGGACGGCAACGCAGAGGTTGGACACGGCATTGCTCGTGGGCACCAGCACCGCGACGCAGACCATGCCCGGCAGGAATTCCTCGTCATCGATCGCGTAGCCGTCCCTGCGGACGCGCTGAAGCTGCTCTTCGATCAGTTCGGGGTCCGTCACGGTCTTGTTCGTGTAGCGCTCCAGGGGCGCGGCGGCAATGAGGCGCTTGCGCTGTGCCGGGCTGAGCTGGGAGAGGATCATCTTCCCGCTGGCCGAGCAGTGGACCGGAACCCTGGAACCGGCCTGCAGCGTGATCCGCAGCGGTTCGGAGGTTTCGATGCGGTCCAGGTAGACCACCTCGCTGCCGGACACGGCCGTCACGTTGCAGCTTTCGCCCAGTTCCGCGACCAGGTTGCGCAGCACGGCACGGCGTGCCCCGTGGTGCATGTCGTTGATCAGCAGGTCCTCGGCCATGCGCCGCAGCCGGACCCCGGTCCCGTAGTGCCGGCCGTTGTTTTCACGGATCAGCAGGCCGGAGCTTTCCAGCTGCTGCAGCATGCGGTGCAGGGTGGGCTTGGGGGTGCCCGTTTCCTCCACCAGGCCCTGGAGGGTGAAGAGCTGGTCCTTCGTGGCGATCAGTTCCAGCAGCGAGAACAGCCGCATGGTGGGGGTGTCCCCGGCCAGCTCTGTCGGTGCCTGCGCGCCCGGCTCACCGAGCCTGTGAATCTCAGCCATCTGTTGTCCTCCACCTGGTCAAGCCGCACTCTCTTCGGCATCTATTTCCAGAATATCGTACTTCCCGTTCCAAATATTTGAAATACCCGTTGACGATGCCTGACTTTTGCCATAATCTCGGCAACAGTACCAAAACAGGAACTTACCGTTCCATTTTTTATATATCTAGCGTATCTAGGCGAAGTCCTGGAAAAGGAGCAGTCAACATGAGCCAGAGCACCGTCGAGGAATCCGTCGGAATTTCACGCGCCGAGGACGGCACTGCAGAAGCGTCCGTCACGGAGGCATCCGGCGCGCAGGGCAATGGCGCCCCGGCCCAGGAAGCACCGGCCAAGGGCGCGCGTGAAGTAGTCAAGGGCGTACAGAAGATGACGCCGTCGGAGGCCTTCGTGGAGACCCTGGTCGCCAACGACGTCACCGACATTTTCGGCATCATGGGTTCAGCTTTCATGGACGCCATGGACATCTTTGCCCCCGCCGGCATCCGCCTGGTCCCGGTGGTCCACGAACAGGGTGCCGCGCACATGGCCGATGGCTATGCCCGGGCCAGCGGCCGTCATGGCGTGGTCATCGGCCAGAACGGTCCCGGCATCAGCAACTGCGTCACCGGCATCGCCGCCGCATTCTGGGCCCACAGCCCCGTCGTCATCGTGACGCCCGAGGCCGGCACCACGGGGATCGGGCTCGGCGGCTTCCAAGAAGCCAAGCAGCTGCCCATGTTCCAGGAATTCACCAAATACCAGGGCCACGTGACGCACCCGGCCCGGATGGCCGAATTCACCGGCCGCTGCTTCGACCGTGCCATGTCCGAAAACGGACCCACCCAGCTGAACATCCCGCGTGACTACTTCTACGGCGAGATCACCACCGAGATCCCGCAGCCGCGCCGCGTGGACCGCGGTGCCGGCGGCACCAGGAGCCTGGACGAGGCCGCGGCCCTGCTCGCTACGGCCAAGTTCCCGGTGATCGTATCCGGCGGCGGCGTGGTCATGGCCGACGGCGTCGAGGAATGCAAAGCCCTCGCCGAGCGCCTGGGCGCCCCGGTCGTCAACAGCTACCAGCACAACGACTCCTTCCCGGCCAGCCACCCGCTCTGGGCCGGACCGCTCGGCTACCAGGGATCCAAGGCCGGCATGAAGCTCATCTCCCAGGCCGACGTCGTCATTGCCCTGGGCACCCGTTTGGGCCCTTTCGGCACCCTGCCGCAGTACGGTGCGGCCTACTGGCCCGCCGAAGCCAAGATCATCCAGATCGACGCGGACCACACCATGCTCGGCCTGGTCAAGAAGATCAGCGTCGGCATCTGCGGCGATGCCAAGGCCGTGGCCCTCGAACTGGGCAAACGACTGGACCAGCTCACCCTTACCTGCGACGCCACCAAGGCCGAGCGTGCCGCCACCATCAAGGCGGAAAAGGAAAGCTGGGAAGAGGAATTGACGGCGTGGACTCATGAGAAGGATGAGTACAGCCTGGACATGCTCGAGGAGCACAAGAACGAGGAGGGCAACTGGCTGTCCCCGCGCCAGGTGCTGCGCGAACTGGAAAAGGCGATGCCGGAGAACGTCATGATCTCCACCGACATCGGCAACATCAACTCCGTCGCCCACAGCTACCTCCGCTTCGAGAAGCCGCGCAGCTTCTTCGCCCCGATGAGCTTCGGCAACTGCGGCTACGCGCTGCCGACCATGATCGGCGCCAAGGCTGCGGCCATGGACCGACCCGCAGTGGCCTACGCCGGCGACGGCGCCTGGGCCATGAGCATGGGCGAAGTCCTCACCGCCGTCCGGCACGACATCCCGGTCACCGCCATCGTCTTCCGCAACCGCCAGTGGGGTGCGGAGAAGAAGAACCAGGTGGAGTTCTACAACCGCCGCTTCGTGGCCGGCGAACTGGATAACGAGAACGAGAGCTTCGCCGCCATGGCACAGACCATGGGCGCCGAAGGCATCGTCGTCGACCAGCTCGACGAGGTCGGCCCCGCTCTCAAGCGCGCTCTCGCTGCCCAGATGGATGAAGGCAAGACCACCGTCATCGAGATCATGTGCACCCGCGAACTGGGTGATCCCTTCCGTCGCGATGCCCTCGCCAAGCCGGTCCGCATGCTCGAGAAGTACAAGGACTACGTCTAAACCGGACGGCACGCCCAAGAAGTCGTAGCCGACGCAAAGACTCCCCGGGCCGAAGGTCCGGGGAGTCTTTGCTGTTTCGATGCCGAGCTGTCTCAGCCGTGCTGCTTGCTACCCTTCGGCGAGCAGTTCCCTCGCCGCATCGCCTACCCGCGCCAGGCCTTCGGCAATGGAGCGCGTCGGAATGGCGCCGAAGCCTATCCGGAAGCAGTTCCGCGGCGGATCCGCTTGGCTGAAGAAGATATCGCCCCGCTCGATCAGCACGCCGCGCTGTTCGGCACGGCGGACCAGCTCCACGGCATCAAGCCGGGCGGGGCCCTCCATCCACAGGCTGACTCCGCCGGGCGGGTACGGGCCCTGTTCCCAGGGCAGGCACTGCGCGGAGAGCTGGGTAATCGTTTCCCAGCGGGTTTTCAACTGCCTGCGGTGCCGACGCAGGGCGCGGTGGTAGTCGCCGCTGTCGATCATCAGGGCCAGCGCGCGCTGCATGTGCCCGGGAGGGTGGCGCACCTGGTACCGCCGCACCCTGCGCAGTTCCCTGACCAGCTCGGCGGGCCCCACCAGGAAGCCCAGCCGCAGCCCGGGGGAGAGGAACTTGGAGAACGTGCCCAGGTACAGGACGTCGCCGGTGGAATCCAGTGCCTTCAGAGCGGGGCTGGGGCTGCCTTCGTAGCGGAACTCGCTATCGTAGTCGTCCTCGATGACAACCGTGCCGGAAGCGGCGGCGAGCGTGAGCAGCCGACGGCGGCGCTCCATGCTCAGGGTGACGTTGGTGGGGTGCTGGTGGCTGGGCGTGACGTAGAGCAGGGCGGTGCCGCTGAGGGTCCCGGGGAGGCAGAGCCCGTCCTGGTCGACGTCGATTCCGTAGACCTGTGCGCCGGTGCGCATGAAGATATGGCGCGCGTCAAGATAGCCGGGGTTCTCGATGCCCACGCGCTGGTGGGGGCCGAGCAGGGTCCTGGCCAGCAGGTCCAGTCCCTGCTGGGATCCGACGGTGATCAGGATTTCGTCCGGCCCGGCCTCAATGCCGCGTGCCGGAAGGATCTGGCGCCGGATCATCTCGACCAGCATGGGGTCGTCGGCGCCCACGCTGTCCTGGAGGCTGGCAAAACGGTGGGGCTGGTACAGGGCTTCGCGCAGGCTCCGCACCCAGGCCGTGGCTGGGAAGCTGTGGACATCGATCTGGCCGGCGACGAACGGGTAAGGGTAGGAGTACCAGTCGGCTGTTTTCTCCACCTCGGGGACGCCCTCGTCGGCGTAGCGCCGCATCCTGGAGGACCAGTCGATCATGGAATCCGTTGCCGGCACCTGGGATTCGGCGGCAGCCAGCATCTCCGGGTTCACGAAGATCCCGCTGCGTTCATGGCTGAGCACCAGACCCTCGGTGAGCAGTTCCTGGTACGCGAGGTTGATGGTATTGCGGGCAACCTTGAGCTCGGCCGCCAGCTCCCGAGAGCTGGGCAACCTGCGGCGGGCGTCGAAGATACCCACAGCGATACCGTGTTCGAGGACGCGGCGAACCTGCCGGTACAGCGGCTCACTGGAATTGCGGTCAATCTCTATGAGCGTCCGTGGCATGTATTGCCTCTCAAATAGCTCGATGAAGTATCAGGACCTCACGAAGCGGGGGAGTTCAGTATGAACTCCCCCGCCAAAAATTTCCTTTTTCTTTAGCTTTGAGTCACGGCTTCCAGGGAATCAATGACCTCGATGCTGTGGGCTGCACCAACGGCGGCGTTGGTGAGTCGCCCGGCGACAGTGGTGAGGCCTGCCCGCAGTGCTGCGTTTTCAGCCATAGCCCGCTCGATGCCCTTGTCCGCGATCTGCAGCACGTAGGGCAGGGTTACGTTGGTCAGGGCGTAGGTGGAGGTGTGGGGAACGGCGCCCGGCATGTTCGCGACGCAGTAGAAGACCGAGTTGTGAACGCGGAAGGTGGGTTCCTGGTGCGTTGTCGGATGTGAATCCTCGAAGCAGCCGCCCTGGTCGATCGCGATGTCAACGAGGACGCTGCCGGGCTTCATGCGCGAGACCAGCTCGTTGGAGATGATCTTCGGGGCTTTGGCTCCCGGGACCAGCACGGCGCCGATTACCAGGTCTGCCTGGACTACTTCCTGTTCGATTGCGAGCTGATTCGCCGCGAGCGTGCGGACGCGTCCCTGATACATGCGGTCTGCGGCCCGCAGCTTGTCCACGTTCTTGTCGAACAGGACCACGTCTGCCCACATGCCGGCAGCCACTGCGACCGCATTCATTCCTGAGACGCCGGCGCCGATGACGACAACGCGGGCCGGTGCCACGCCGGAGACGCCGCCGATCAGTACACCGCGCCCGCCTTCAGGACGGGTCAGGCACTGCGCGCCCACGAGGGGAGCCAGTCGACCGGCCACTTCGCTCATGGGGAACAGCAACGGCAACGAGCCGTCTTCAAGCTGCACCGTTTCGTAGGCGATGGAGGTGCTCCCGGCCTCCAGCAGGGCCATGGTGCAGGCCTCGTCGGCGGCCAGGTGCAGGTAGGTAAAGATCGCCAGGTCCGGCCGCATTCGGTGGTATTCCTCGGCGATCGGCTCCTTGACTTTGAGCAGCAAATCTGCCGTGGCCCAGACTTCATCGGCGGTCTGGAGAATGCTGGCTCCGGCCAGCGTGTACGCATCATCGGAGATGGATGACCCTTCTCCGGCACCGGTCTCGATGAGCACTTCATGCCCATGGGCAAGCAACTCATGCACGCCGGCTGGCGTGACGGCTACTCGGTATTCGTGGGATTTGATTTCCTTCGGGACGCCGATCTTCATTGGGACCTCCGTGTCGTTGATGGGTGCTCTCGCTAAGTCCCGCCGTACGGGCTGCGCAGCATTATCGAAGTATGGAATGAACCGGCAGGGACCAGAAGAACCAGAAGTATGCTGGGTGATGGGACCAGACTGGTCCCATCACCCAGTGACCATTTGGTACTGATGCAGGAAAAAACCATGACCTAGGCTTCGATCATCGCTACTCACCTCGACACGAAGGAGATGGTCTTGGACGCCTCCACACTCCGGGCACAGGCCCGACGACACCTCGGACCCCACTTCACCCGCAAGGACACCTGGGACAGCGAGTTCCCGATTTTTGTCCGCGGTGAAGGAAGCTACCTCATTGACACCGAGGGAGACCGATACTTGGACGGACTGGCAGGGCTCTTCTGCGTGAACATGGGCCACGGACGCCAGGACATCGCCAAGGCAGCCAGCGAGCAGATCAGCACCCTGGCCTACGCCTCCAACTGGGGCTCGGCTCACCCGCCGGCCATCGAGGCCGCCGCGCTCATCGCTGAGCTGGCCCCCGGGGACCTGGGCACCACGTTCTTCGTCAACTCCGGCTCCGAGGCCGTGGAGACGGCCCTGAAGTTTGCCCGCCAGTACTTCCGCAGCCAGGGCCAGCCGCAGCGCACTAAGGTCATCAGCCGAGACATGGCCTACCACGGCACCACCATGGGCGCACTGTCCATCACCCAGCTGCCCAAGATCAAGGAGCCGTTCGGCGAGCTCCTGCCGGGCATCCGCAGCGTCCCGAACACCCTGGGTTTCACCGGCGACTGCGGTCCGGTCACTGAACTCGACTGCTTCCGCGCCATCGAGCGCGTGGTCCTCGAAGAAGGCCCCGAAACCATTGCTGCCATCTTCGCCGAGCCGGTCCAGAACGGCCGCGGCGCCCTCGTGGCACCGGACGGCTACTGGCCGGCACTGCGCGCACTGTGCGACAAGTACGGGATCCTCCTCGTCTCCGACGAAGTCATCTGTTCCTTCGGCCGCCTTGGCCACTTCTTCGGCTACGGCGTCACCGGAGTCATCCCGGACATGGTCACCTTCGCCAAGGGCTCCACCTCCGGCTACGCACCCCTGGGCGGCCTGATCGTTCGCGAGCAACTGGTCCAGGAGCTGTTCAACTCGTCCACGGGCGGCGTCTTCACGCACGGCGCCACCTGGGGCGGGCACCCGGTCTCCACCGCCGTCGCGGTCGCCAATATCACTGCCATGCGCGACGAAAACGTCCTGGGCAACGTCCAGGAGCAGGGCCCCAGGATCATGGAGGCCCTGGAGTCTTTGAAGAGCTCGCACCGCTGCGTCAAGGCGGTCAGGGGCACCGGCTTCTTCTACGCGATCGAACTCATGGCGGACAGCTTCAGCGGCCGCGAACTGACCGAGGCCGAGTCGCTCAAGGTCCTGCGCGAAGTACTTCCCGAGTCCTTCAAACGGACCAAGGTGATCCTGCGCGGAGACGACCGTGGCGCCACCATGCTCATGATCTCCCCGCCACTGGTTGCCGATGCCGAGGTCCTGTCCGCCCTGTTGCATGGTGTGGACGGCATGCTCAACGACGTCGAAAAGGCCATCCAGCCCTAAGCCGCTGCATCCGGTATTCCCTGTGGAGGCTTCCCTCGTGGAGGCCTCCACAGGCCCGATATGAGAGGCGTAAAGCCATGACTACGGCGATGATTGATGAGCGGGCAGCGCCGTCCGCGGGAAGCGCCCTGTTTGAGCGCTGGCGCCAGGAACTTTCCGGCCGCCGTCGCACCGTCGGGTTCTCGGACGGTGAAGACGAACGTGCCATCCGCGCCGCCAGCACGCTGGCGGCTGAGGGAATTCTCAGGCCCCGGCTGATCGGCAGGAGCGCCGAAATCCGGGGGCTGGCCGCCGGTCTGGGCTGTATGCTGCCCGAGGATGCCATTCTCGACGTCGACGAGCTGGCCCACGACAGTGCAGTGACCACAATCATCGGCGATGCTTATGCCGGGAAGCCTGAACGACTGGCATACGTACAGCGCGAGCCCGTCCATGTTGCCGCAGCCGCCTTGCGGGCCGGGTACCTTGATGCCTGTGTTGCCGGGGCGGGGACACCTACGGCAAATGTGATTCGTGCCGCGCTGCGTGTGGTGGGGCTGGCTCCCGGTTGCTCCACCTTAAGTAGCTCCTTCCTGATGCTGCTTCCCGATGGACGGCACCTAACGTTTGGTGATTGCGCTGTCATTCCAGATCCTTCCCCCGAACAGCTGGCGGACATTGCCGTATCGGCGGCTGCCACACACCAGGCCCTGACCGGGCAGGAGGCAAAAGTGGCGTTGCTGTCCTTCAGCACAAGGGGCAGCGCAATCCACCCGCACGTGGACAAAGTCAGGGCGGCGATGGGCATCCTGCGTACCCGACATCCGCTGCTCCACGTGGACGGCGAACTGCAGTTTGACGCTGCGGTCGTCCCCGGGATCGGGGTGACAAAGGCGCCCGGATCGGATGTCGCCGGGCAAGCCAATGTGCTGGTATTCCCCAGTCTGGATGCCGGAAACATCGGCTACAAGATTACGGAGCGCCTCGGCAGCGCCGTCGCAGTGGGCCCCATCCTGCAGGGCCTGGCCGCGCCTTTGAATGATTTGTCCCGCGGCTGCAGTGCGGAGGACATTGCCGCCGTGGGCCTGTTGAGCGCCATGCAATCTCTCGCCGAGCCGGCTACCGGCATCCCTGCGAATTCCGTCGCTGCGGCAACCGGCGGCACGCCGGCGATTCCACCTGGAACAGCCTGAGAATTCCAGCCGCCGTCCCACTTGCTGTTTCGAAAGAAAGGAGATCCGGTCCGAGCACGGCGCGCGCCCGCTCCGGATGGATCGTAGATGACCATGACACAAGACGTTGCCACCACCGCAGGAAGTGAAAAGCAAAAGCAGGACGGACTTCTTCTGCGAGGTCTGCGCCATCCCCGGTTGCCCGGGCTGGGACTTGCAGCCGTCGCCGTCGCGGTCGCGTGGCTCATCCACGCAGCAGTCCCGGTACTGCCGTTCCTCACGGTGTCTGTCATCCTGGGCATCCTGTCCGCGAACCTGCCGGGGATCAGCGCGGCAGTCGAAGGGGTCATGCAGCCCGGGCTAGTCCTTGCGGCCAAGCGATTCATGCGGCTGGGCATCGTGCTGTTGGGGCTGAAGCTCAGCCTGATCGATGTCGCTGCCCTGGGCTGGACGACGCTGGGGATTGTGGCTGGCATCGTCGTGTTCACTTTTGCGGGGACGATTCTACTGGGCAAGGCTCTCAGACTTCCTGGCGATGAATCCGTGCTGCTCGCCGCAGGCTTTTCCATCTGCGGTGCCTCAGCCATCGGGGCCATGAGCGGTGTGACCAAGACCGACCATCGAGGCACTGTTGTGCCCATTGCGCTTGTGACGCTGTGCGGTACTTTGGCCATTGCTATTCTGCCCGCCCTCAGCGGCCCGCTTGGCCTGCACGATGCCCAGTTCGGGTATTGGGTGGGAGCTAGCGTCCACGATGTGGGCCAGGTGGTCGCCACAGCGCAGACAGCAGGTACAACAGCCCTGGCCGGAGCGCTGATCATCAAGCTCACCCGCGTTCTGATGCTGGCTCCTATGGTGACGGGGGCTGCGCTGGTACAGCGCTACCGGCGACGGAGGGCGTCCAGTGGCACCGAGGAGGCCGGCGCCAAACTTCCGCCGCTGATTCCGCTCTTCGTGGCAGGGTTCATGGCAATGATCGTCGTGCGGACGTTCGGCATCCTGCCACATGTGGCCCTGGAAATTGCCGCAACTACCCAAGACCTGCTGCTTGCAGCAGCGCTGTTCGGGCTGGGCGCGTCAGTACAGGTACGCTCGCTCCTCCAAACAAGCGGCAGGGCGATCCTGGCTGCCATGCTCTCATGGGGATTCATCGCAGTACTGGCTTTCATAGGCGTGCAATTTATCCCGGACGGGACACCGTGAGCCCCGCAGAACTCATCATCTCGGCGCTCATTATTGCCTTCGCCGTGGTGGCACAGGCCAGCACGGGCTCAGGATTCGGCATCGTCGCTTCGCCCCTGCTGCTAATGATCAGCCCACATCTGGTACCTGGCCCGTTGCTGCTGGTCTCATGCGTGGTCATGGTGTTCGTGACCTGGCAGAACCGAAAAGGATTGGGGCATCTGGATCTCAAGAGCGCCCTTGCCGGTTGCCTGCCCGGGGCCCTTGCAGGACTGTGGGTGCTGCCCCTGCTGAACGGCAAGTGGACCGGAGTCATCATCGGCGGGCTGGTCGTGGCCAGCGTGCTGGTCGGACTCGCACGGTTCCAGATCCCACAGAACCGGATCTCCCTGATCGCCGCCGGCGTGTTCGGCGGCGTGCTAGGTACGGTTGCCTCGACCTCGGGGCCGCCGATCGTAGTGGTCTACCGGAACCTAGACCCGGTCCGCTACCGCGCCAACCTGTCGATGTTCTTTCTCGTCTCATCTCTGGTCTCTTTGCTCGTCTTGATCGGATACGGGGCCTTCGGCATGCCGGATCTGATGGCTTCCTGCTGGCTGCTGCCGGGTGTGGTCCTCGGTGCACTCGCGTCCAGGCCCGTGGTGAGACGACTTTCCGCGGCAACAATCCGTCCCGCAGCCCTAGGCCTATGCTTGATTGCCGGGGTGGGCCTGGTCGTCAAAGGTGCCCTCGCTTGACGGGTTCCGTGAACCCCCCGACGTGCCGGCCGGAGAAGCCTGACTGCGGCCGGCACGCCATACCCGGTGAGGACTGAGCAGTACGGTCCCGCAACAACCAGCAAGAATTCGGAAACGAGGACCAGTGAACACAGCAGAGCCAAGCGTCCGGTCCACGGGCAGCAGCCGTGTTAAGCGCGGCATGGCGGAGATGCTCAAGGGCGGCGTCATCATGGACGTCGTCAACGTCGAGCAGGCCCGCATTGCCGAGGACTCCGGTGCCGTGGCCGTGATGGCGCTGGAACGCGTTCCCGCCGATATCCGCGCCCAAGGCGGCGTGTCCCGCATGTCCGACCCGGACATGATCGACAAGATCATCGACGCCGTTTCCGTGCCGGTCATGGCCAAGGCCCGGATCGGCCACTTCGTCGAGGCCCAGGTCCTGCAGTCCCTCGGCGTGGACTACATCGACGAGTCCGAGGTCCTGACCCCGGCCGACTACACCAACCACATCGACAAGTGGAACTTCACCGTCCCGTTCGTCTGCGGCGCCACCAACCTCGGTGAGGCCCTGCGCCGCATCAACGAGGGCGCGGCCATGATCCGTTCCAAGGGCGAGGCCGGCACCGGGGACGTCTCCAACGCCACCACCCACATGCGCCAGATCCGCGCCGAAATCCTCAAGCTGGCCGGCATGGCCGAGGACGAACTGTACGTCGCCGCCAAGGAACTGCAGGCCCCGTACGAACTGGTCAAGGAAGTTGCCGCCACCGGCAAGCTCCCGGTGGTGCTCTTCACCGCCGGCGGGATCGCCACCCCGGCCGACGCCGCGATGATGATGCAGCTCGGCGCCGACGGTGTCTTCGTCGGCTCCGGCATCTTCAAGTCCGGCAACCCGGCCCAGCGCGCGGCCGCCGTCGTGAAGGCGACCACCTTCTTCGACGACCCGGACGTCATCGCGAAGGCCTCCCGCGGACTGGGCGAAGCCATGGTCGGCATCAACGTAGACGAGATCCCGCAGCCGCACCGCCTCGCCGAACGCGGCTGGTGACGGTGAAGCCGAAGGCCTTCGAGGAGCCGCCGAATGTGCCACGTATGGAACCTGGCAAATGGTGCCGTATGGACTCGGCGTCCAAGTTAGGTTGGAGGGCAGATATCTCGGGCAGCGGGCCATCGCCGGTTGCACGCCTGATGGATCTGTCCTGCACTCGGGGCAATGGAGGGTAGACGCCTTTTCCAATGGGACGACGCCGTCATCATCCAACTTAGCTGATCAACACCCGCGCGCAGCCGTGGTCAAAATCAGGCATTGAGGCGATATGCCTCCAGAGACACCACGCCACACCGGCCTTCGACCCGTTAGATTCTCGATGCTTATACCAGATGAACAGATGCCCGCTTCGAGCTGGAACCGCAAAGCCGTAGCCCCGCCATCGCCCCCTGCAGTGGACCTCATCAGCCTTGGCCGCCGGGTCCGGCACCTGCGGAAAGCGGCAGGGATGACACTCAATAACCTGAGTGCCGCCGTCGGGACCGCGCCGAGCCAGCTGAGCCTGATCGAGAACGGCAAACGCGAGGCCAAACTCGGCCTGCTCCAGCAGCTCGCCGCGGCGCTCGGCGTCAGGATCGACCAACTGCTCGGGGCCGAGCCGCCCAACCGGCGCGCGGCACTGGAGATTGAGCTGGAACGGTACCAGCGCAGCCCCCTCTACGAGTCCCTCAAGCTGCCGAAAATCCGCATCAGTTCGCGGTTGCCGATGGATGTTTTGGAGTCGATGGTGGGGCTGCAGCACGAGCTGGAGCGCAAGCTCAATGAGCAGGTGGCGACGCCGGAGGAGGCCCGACGCGCGAATGCCGAATTGCGCGCCATGATGCGCGAGCGGAACAACTACTTCCCGGAGTACGAGGCCGAGGCACATAAGGTCCTCGCCTCCGTGGGGCACACCAGCGGTCCGCTTTCCCATCACGTTATTGCCGACATCGCCGGGCACCTGGGTTTCAGCCTTCACCACGTGGGTGACCTGCCGCATTCCACCCGTTCGGTGACCGATCTTAAGAACCGCCGAATTTACCTCACGCAGAACGCGCGCAGCGACCACGACCCCCGTTCGGTGCTCCTGCAGGCCCTGGGCCACTACGTCCTGGGCCACCAGACGCCCAGCAACTACGCGGATTTCTTGCTGCAGCGCGTGGCCACGAACTACTTCGCAGCAGCCCTCATGCTGCCGGAACAGGCCGCCGTGGAGTTCCTGCAGAAGGCCAAACAAGCCAAGGAAATCGCTGTGGAGGACATCAGGGACGCCTTCGCCGTGTCCTACGAAACCGCCGCGCACCGCTTCACCAACCTCGCTACGGAACACCTGGACCTCCGCACGCATTTCCAGAAGACCCACCAGAGCGGCATTATCTACAAGGCCTACGAAAACGACGGCGTGACGTTCCCCCAGGACCACACCGGAGCCATCGAGGGCCAGCCCTCCTGCAAAAACTGGACGTCACGGGTGGTGTTCGACGTGCCGGACAAGTTCAGCGCCTACAACCAGTACACCGACACACCCGCCGGAACCTACTGGTGCACGGCCCGGACCGAGCGCTCCGCCAACGGCGAGTTTTCGCTGTCCGTGGGAGTCCCCTACGCGCAGGTCAAGTGGTTCCGCGGCCGGGACACCATTGAGCGGTCCAAATCCACCTGCCCGGACGAGAACTGCTGCAGGCGGCCCCCGGCCTCGCTGACGTCCGAATGGGCCGGCAACGCCTGGCCTTCCGCGCGCACCCACTCCCACCTGCTCGCCGCCATGCCGCCAGGGGCGTTCCCCGGTGTGGACGAAACCGAGGTCTACTCCTTCCTGCAGGTTCAAGCGAATCGCTGAGACACCGCGACGATGGAGCCCCGGCATCAGAGCCGGAAGGACAAGCGATCATCCTATTGCTGGACGGGAGTGGACAACGCGCGGCTGTGAACTCTGCGGGCTGGTTGCTCTGGCAGGGAGCAGTGCCCCGGACACAGCGACGCCGCCACGACTTCCGGCAGAGTACATTGGACCCTTTTTCGGGATCTGCCCCGGCCCGTCAGTCATCACCTCAAGAACGAGTGGTGCTTCCGCTGAGCTGCCGCGGAGTTCTCGGACAGTGGGCCCTCCTAAAATGGGGGTCTACTGAAAGTAGAGATCAGCATGACCACAGCACGCCGGCGTTTCACCCAAGAGTTCAAAGACGAGTTGTGCCGTGAGGTGATCAATACGTCCAAACCCATCAAGGATGTTGCCACCGCATACGGCGTCGGCCCCGAGACCCTCCGCAACTGGCTGAACAAATACCGCGAGGCTAACGGCAATGCCGTTTGGTTAGGGGGTGCGGTGTGATGTCAAACCGGCGCGGTTCCCGGAAATAGGAGTGCAGCCCTTGTAGAAGTAGTTCTGTCCGCCAAGACCGAGCTACATCACAACAAGGGCTGCAATGCATGATTCTGTCATCAATCACGCGCCCGGGGTATTCGCTCCCGGGCATCTGGGCGAGCTGACCCGGGTCGTTCCGTTCGAGATGGTCGATGCGGCCCTGACTGCCACTGGCCGGACGCAGCACCGGCTCCGGCTCCTGCCTTCACGGGTCGTGGTGTACCTCCTCCTGGCAGGTGTTCTGTTTGCCGGCCAAGGGTGGCGGCAAGTGTTCTCACGCCTTACTGCTGGACTTCCCGGCCCTGTGGTGAGGCCATCGGGTGCGGCGATCACTGAGGCGATGCGCCGGGTCGGAGCAGCACCATTGCGTGAACTGTTCGATCTGCTCAAAGGGCCAGCGGTCACCAGCGCCAGGCAGACGGTGCAGTTCGCAGGCCGTCTGGTGGTCGCGATCGATGGCACCCAGATCCCGGTCGCCGATACTGACGCGAACCGGGTGATGTTCCCCAAACCCCGTGGCGGCCCGAACGGGGAAGCGGGATACCCCATGATCCGGCTGGTCGCACTCGTCGCTTCCGGTACCCGATCGGTGATCGAGGCCGTGTTCGGCAGTGACAGGACCGGGGAACTCAGCTACGCATCCCAGGTCGCGGCCGCGCTACGACCGGGGATGCTGCTGCTCGGAGACCGGAACTTCGCCACCTACAAGTTCTTCACCACCGTCACCGGGACCGGGGCCGGGTTCCTGATCCGCGGCAAGAGCGGAACCGGCGCGATGAAACTCCCCGCCACAACCCGCCTCCATGACGGCTCGTACCTCTCGAACGCCGGCGGCGTGCCGGTCCGGGTCATCGACGCGGAAGTGACGGTCAGGACCGAAGCGGCCACCCGCACCGGCGAATACCGGCTGATCACCACACTGCTGGACCCGCGGGAGGCGCCAGCACAACAGCTGGTGAGGCTCTACCACGAAAGGTGGGAGATCGAGACCGCCTATTGCGAACTGAAATCCACGATCCTGGGCGGGCGGGTGCTCCGAGGCCGGTATCCCGCGGCAGTCACCCAGGAAGTCTGGGCGCTGCTGACGGTCTACCAGGTGCTCCGCACCGCGATGGCAGACGCGATCCTGGACCGGCCCGATATCGATCCCGACCGGGCTTCGTTCACCACCGCGCTCCGGGCCGCCCGCGACCAGATCATTCAGGCCGCAGGGATCATCACCCACAGCACAGTCGACCTTGTCGGCCGCATCGGGACAGCGATCCTGGCCGAACTCCTGCCCGCCCGCCGCACCCGGACCCGGCCCCGCGTGATTAAACGCGCGATCTCCAAATACCGCGCCAAAGGACGCGACATCGACCGGCACACCTATCCCGCGACACTCACCACGAGAATCTTGACCCCCGACCCCAACAGCTAACCAAACGGCATTGAGGCTAACGGGGGCACCGAGACGGACCTGACGTTGCCGGAACGGGCCCGCCTGAAGGAGCTCGAGAGGGAAAATCAGGAGCTGCGAGCGGAGACTCTGTTCCTGAAAAAAGCAGCCGCTTACTTCGCGTGGGAGCAGCGGCAGTGAGCAAGTACGAATACATCGACTCCCAAAGACGGAGCCCGCCAACCTGAATTCGGTTGTGAAGATGTGCCGCTGGCGGGGCGTCTCAACCTCCGGTTTCTATCACTGGCTGACGCGCCCGCAATCGGCGACTGCCACCCGCCGGAAGGCCCTGATAGCGCGGATCCAGCACTATTTCGAGGAGTCCGAAGGCACCTACGGGTATCGCCGGATCCACGCGGACCTCGCGGCGACTATCGAGTGGTGTGTCTCCAAAATAGTTTGTGAGTTTCCTGTTTAACTTGGGTTATGTCTAATCCCGCTCCGCCTCTGGCGTTGACCGATGGTCAGCGTGCCGTACTGGAGGTGCTGTCGAAGTCGCAGACGGCGTCCCATCGTGAGGTGCAGCGGGCACAGGTCTTGTTGATGGCCGCGGAGGGGCTGGCCACCGAGTCGATCGCGAAGGTAGCGGGGACGAGTCCGGGGACGGTGAGGTCGTGGCGTGCCCGGTTCGAGGAGGAGGGCCTGGCGAAGCTGGGGAAGGTCCGTGCCGGGCGGGGCCGAAAGCCGGTGATTCCGCAGTCAAGGATCGATGAGATCGTTGACTTGGCGCGGAACTCGAAGCCGGAAGGGCATACGCACTGGTCGGTGCGGACCATGGCTGCCAGGTCCGGGGTGTCTCCGGCGCAGGTGCAGCGGATCTGGGCGGCGCGCGGGCTGAAGCCGCACCGGGTGGAGGCGTTCAAGCTTTCCACCGATCCGAGGTTTGAGGAGAAACTCATCGACGTGGTGGGCCTGTATCTGAACCCGCCGGAGCAGGCGATCGTGTTGTGCATGGATGAGAAGTCCTCGATCCAGGCGCTGGACCGGACCCAGCCGTCGCAGCCGATGAAGAAGGGCCGGTGCGAAACGATGACCCACGGCTCCTTGCGCAACGGGCACCACGACCCTGTTCGCCGCCCTGGACGTTGCCACCGGCAAGGTGATCGGATCCTGCCTGCCCAAACACCGCCACAGCGAGTTCCTGAGGTTCCTCAAAACGGTTGAGAAGGAAATCCCGGACGGACTGGCCGTGCACCTGATCCTGGACAACTACGCCACCCACAAACACGCCAACGTGCGGGCCTGGCTGGACAAACATCCCCGGTTCCACCTGCATTTCACCCCGACGTCCTCATCCTGGCTGAACCTGGTCGAGCGGTGGTTCCGCGAGCTCACGGACAAGGCCCTGCGGCGCGGCGCCTTCCACTCCGTACCGGATCTGATCGCGGCGATCGAGGGCTACCTCGCCGCCCACAACGATGAGCCCAAGCCCCTCGTCTGGACCGCGACCGCCGACTCAATCCTCGAAAAGGTCGTCCGCGGCCGCGTCGCACTCCAAGCCGTCAAGCAAAACTGAGACAGACCACTAGGACGGCTCCGCCGACGTCCCGGCGACCCGCGCAGGACTCGGGCGCCCGGACCCCCAATCGCTCGCATAGCTCACTCCGTCGACAATGGGAGCCCGCGGCCTCAACTTCCCCGCAGTAAGGGCACCAAAACGGGCGTTTTGGTGCCCTTAGCCAAAATGTCCCTTGCAGGACAGCAGTTCTACGACACGGACGTCGACGGCGGGCACGTCTTCCACTGCTCCCTGGGCCTGGCCGCCCAGGAAGGCTGGCTCGCCGACCAGCAATGGGCGGCCATCGCGAATGATTTCATGCAGAACTTCATGCAGAACATGGACTTCGCCGAGGACGGCGGAAAGGCCCCGGCCTGGTGGGTTGCAGTGCGCCACGGACTGAGCAGGAACGGCAACGACCACCTTCACATCGTGGCCAGCATGGTCCGTGACGACGGCACCAAATGGAACGGCTGAAAGAGCAAATACATGTCCCAACAGGTGGGGTACCAGGCTCTGACGCTTCCGACGCTACCCGCCTCTGAGGTGCGCTGTATGTTGATGCGGTTATTGGAGGTGTCTATTTTGGGGTTTTCAGGGCCGGCCGGTCCACCGGGGGAGACCGGTGCCCGCAGGTACGGGAGGTCCGGTGGTCGCGCCGCGGTGTCCGGCACGGGAGCCGTTTGGGAAACAGTTCGGGCAGGACACGGCGGCAGCACGGTTAGGTGCGGGCGCTGGTTTGGCCGGGGGCGGGTATACTCGCTCCCAGTGACACGGGGTGCCGGGCGGCTTGATTGGCCCGGCTGAGATGACACCCGTTGAACCTGATCTAGTTGACACTAGCGAAGGGATGTCCTGCAACGGTTCGCACGGTCCTGGCGCCCGGATCGCATCCTTTCGCCTTATCCGAAGGTGAAGAAACTGATGGAACTGGCAGAACAAATCGTTCTTGTGACCGGCGGCGGACGGGGCCTGGGCAGCAGTATTGTGCAGGCGTTCGCGGCCCGGGGGGCGCGGGTGGTAATCAATTACCGCCGCAGCGCCGAAGCCGCCGGGGAACTGGCCGCCGGTTATGGCCCCGAGCACGCTGTTGCCCTGCAGGCTGACGTCACCGACGCCGGTCAGGTGTCGGTGATGCTGGAGCAGGCCCGGTCCCATTTCGGTTCCGCCGTCACCACTGTGGTCAATAATGCGCTGGCCGATTTCTCGTTTAACGGGGATGCCCGCTCCGGTGCCGGGGATATTTCATGGGCGGAGTTCGAGGCACAGTTCGCCGGCAGTGTCCGGGGGGCTTTGAACACGACCCAGCAGGCTTTGGAGGGGATGCGCGGCCACGGGTTTGGGCGCATCATCAACGTTGGGACCAATCTGTTCCAGAACCCGGTGGTCCCGTACCACGACTACACCGCGGCCAAGGCCGCCCTGGTGTCATTGACCCGCACTATGGCCAAGGATCTGGGGCAGCACAATATTGCCGTGAACATGGTCTCCGGCGGCCTGCTGCGCACCACCGATGCCAGCGCCGCAACCCCGGAGGAGGTCTTTGACTACATTGCCGCTTCGACCCCCCTGGGTAAGGTCACCACCCCGGCCGAGTTCGCCGATGCCATCTTGTTTTTCGCCTCGCCTTGGGCGCGGTCGGTTACCGGGCAGAACCTGGTGGTCGACGGCGGACTGGTCATGGACTAGGCGGCCTGTCGATGAACGGGAAACGGCAACTGCATTTGAACGCTTTCCTGCTGGGAGCCGGCCACCACGGTGCTGCCTGGCGGCGGGCCGGATCGCCGCTGGAGCAGCTCGGAGAGATCGGTTATTATGAGCGGCTCGCACAAAGCGCCGAACGCGGCCTGTTCGATGCCGTGTTCTTCGCCGACGGGCAGTCCGCCGGTGACGTCGGCGCCGGTCCGAGATGGTTTCTGGAACCGTTGACCGCGCTGGCGGCCATGGCCCGGGCAACGGAGAACATCGGGCTTATCAGCACCGTCTCGGCCACCTTTTATTCCCCTTTTCATGCCGCCCGGTTGCTCGCCTCCCTGGATCACATCAGTGCCGGGCGTATCGGGGCGAACGTGGTCACGTCCATGTTCGATGCTGAAGCCCGCAACCACGGGCTGGAAGCGATGCCCGACCACGGGCAGCGCTACGGCCGCGCTGCAGAGTTCATTGAGGTAGCGCTGGGGTTGTGGGACTCATGGGCTGATGATGCGATGGTTCGGGACAGGGCCGGGTTCTATGCCGATCCGGCCCTGGTCCGGCCGTTGCATCATGAGGGGGGCCACTTCCGGGTGGAGGGGCCCTTGAATGTGCCCCGGGGCCCGCAGGGACGCCCCGTGCTGTTCCAGGCCGGTGCTTCCGGGGCCGGCCGGGACCTTGCCGCCCGGTACGCGGAAGGGATTTACGCCGTGGCCTACGATCTTCCCAGCGCCCAGGCCTACTATGCGGATATGAAACAGCGGATCGCTGCTGCCGGGCGTAATCCGGAGAAGGTAGCGATCATGCCCGGATTGGTGACGTATGTGGGCTCCACCGCGGCCGAAGCCCGGGCCAAACAGGACCGGACGGATGCGCTGCTGCCCACCGCAGAATCCCTGACACGGCTGGGCACGTTCGTGCAGCAGGACTGTACCGGCTGGGAACTGGACGCCCCCGTGCCGTCCCTGCCACCGGCGGCAGAATTTACTGGGCCGCAGGGCCGTTATGCCACCATATTGCGCATTATTGAAACCGAACGTCCCACCGTGCGGCAGTTGCTGGGGCGCCTGGCCGCAGGCGGGGGCCACTGCACCATGGTCGGCACGCCGGAGCAGATCGCTGATCAGATGGAGCTCTGGTTCCGCTCCGGCGGCGCTGACGGGTTCAACCTGATGCCCCCGCTGCTGCCCGATTCCCTGGACGAGTTCGTCGATGACGTCATCCCCGTCCTCCAGCGCCGGGGACTCTTCCGCACCCGCTACACCGCCTCGACGCTGCGCGGGCATCTGGGGCTGGACCGCCCGGCTGTTGGCGCCCCTGCGTAAGAGCGCCACTACGGCAGGGCGGCGGTTCCGATCATCCAATACCGTCCGGGACAGGGTTGCCACAAGCTGGCTTTGTCCCTCGTGAAGACACCGGGCTCCATGCGGGCGTATTGGATAGCCTTCCGTCAGGAACGTCCTTCCTCCCTGGAGTCCCCTCGGGCTTTGTGCTTTCAGGCCCGAGGCCTTCCGTGGGCAGCATCCGTGGTGTCGTTGGGGTTGCCGGGGCGGTGAAGGGTTTCGAGGAGTTGGAGTTCGTAGTGGGCGAACCGGGCCGAAGCCATCGTCGAGAGCTGACGTGGCCTGGGCAGGTCGATGCGGAGGTTTAGGCGCACGGAGGCGGGCCGGGGGCTGAGTACGACGACCCGGTCGGCCAGGTAGATCGCTTCACGGATGTCGTGGGTGATCAGGACCGCGGTCCAGGAGTTGTGGGACCAGACATCTTGAAGCCACGCCTGCATGTCGGTGCGGGTGAGGGAATCGAGGGCACCGAAGGGCTCATCCAGTAACAGGACGTCACGGTCCTGGACCACTGTGCGCAGCAGGGCGGCCCTTTGCCGCATGCCTCCGGAGAGCTCAAAGGGATGCGAGTTCTCAAAACCGGACAGCCCGAAGGCCGGGAAGAGGCTGGCGGCACGTGCCCGCGCGGTCTTTTTGCTTCCACCGCGGACTTCCAGGCCCAGGGCGGTGTTCTGGAGGATGGTGCGCCAGGGAAAGAGGAGGTCTTTTTGCGGCATGTAGGCGAAGTGTTCACGTTCCCCGGTGACGGCGCGCCCATCGATGAGGATTTCGCCGCCGCGGGGTTTTTCTAGGCCGGCCATGATGTTGAACAGGGTGCTCTTTCCGCATCCGCTGGGACCGATGATGGCAACGAATTCTCCTTGTTGTGCGGAGAAGTCGACGTCCTCGATGACGTGCCGGGATTCTCCGCGCCCGAGATCGAAGGATTTGGTAATTGCACGTACTTCGACCCTGGGTGCCGCAGCGGTGGTTTCAGACATGGCGGTTCCTGCGTTCCTTGGAGTGCCAGGGGATGATCAGCCGCTCGGCGGCGTAGGTCAGCAGGAACAGGCCCACACTAAGGAAGGCGGTGACTGCGACTGCTGCCAGTACGAGGTCGGTGCGGAACGAGTTTTTCATCGTGGCCATGTAGATACCCAACCCGTCCCGGGCCCCGATGTACTCGGCGAAAATGGCGCCCGTAACAGCGTAGGCAATGCCGATCCGCAGGGCTGTGAAGAAAGAGGGAAGAGCCGATGGAAGGCGTACATAGACGAATTGCTTCCACCGGTTGGCGCCCATGCTGCGCAGCAGATTGCCCGCGTCACGGTCGGTGAGGTTGAAGCCGTCGATCAGGCCGACGGTCACCGGAAAGAACGTGACCAAGGCGATGACCATGATCTTTGGCATCAGACCGAAGCCGAACCAGATGATCATCAGCGGGGCAATGGCGATGATCGGTATGGTCTGGGATGCCACCAGCAGGGGCATCAGGGCCCGGCGAAGCCACGGTGAGAAGTCGATGGCGACGGCAAGGACCCACGCCAGGGTCAGGGAGACGGCGAAACCGAGAAAGGTTTCCTGCAGCGTCGGCACCGTGTTGGCCCAGATGATCCCGCGCGCCAACCAGCCCTGCTCCACGATCCGCTGCGGAGACGGAAGCACGGTTGGTTTCACGCCGCCGGCCGCGACCGCGCCCTGCCAGGTTGCCAGGAGAGCGAGGACAATCACGGCCGGGGGCACGGCGGTGGTGAGCGTCCTGAACCGGAGGGGAGACCCTGTTTTCCGGTTGCGGCCCGCTCCGTCTCCCGGACCCTCACTCACAGCGTTGCCTTTCTGCCGTTACGGTCCCGCGGCCGGCGATCGGGAAAGGGGAGGGCGCGGCAGCTATTTGCCGGCCAGATACTCATTGGTGAACAACGCCGTGGTGTCAAGGGGTTTGGAGAGGGGTTTGCCGCTTTCATCGGCCAGCAGGGCGGCCTTGTAGAGAAAATCCGCCAGCTGCTTCCACTGATCGGCTGTTTGGGTGCCGACCTGGCCGTCGGCGTCCTTGAGGTAGGAAGCACTCAGTTCTTCCTGGCTCTTGTAGACAAGCTGGTCGTCGGCGAAGATACCGGGGTTGGCGTCAATAAGTATTTTCGCGGCGGCGTCGGGTTCGGCTGCGGCATATTGGTATCCCTTTTGGAGGGCCTGGACGAATTTCCGGGTCACGTCCGGGTGTCCCGTGATCCATTCCCGGTTGCCTTCAATGATCACCGAATACTGGTCCGGCACGCCGTAGTCATGAAGGTTGAAAAACTTCATCGGAGTGCCGCGGAGGGTGGCGTCGGTGCCTTCCCAGGTCTTGAAGGCTGAGGTGAAGTCGACTTTGCCGGCGTACAGGGCTTCGTAGGCGGATGTGCCCAGGGTGACGCGGCTGAAATTGCCTGTTCCGCCGGCGTTCCTGATGGCATCTGCGGCTTCGGTAGGGAACGTGGCACTGGGCCCGGCCGTGCCGAAGGTTTTGCCATCGAGGTCTTTAGGGCTGGTAATGTCCTTCCGGCTGGCCAGGACGCCGATGGCTGTTGCATCGTGCTGGAGCACCGACATGACCGAGGTGTTGGCCACCCCTGCTGCTGCGGCGAACGTAGCCGTGTTTTGGAAGCTGATTCCGAAGTCCGCCGCACCCGAGTTGATGAGGGTGTCGGTGGAGGACTGGCTGTAGGGCAGTACCTGGACGTCGAGTCCGGCGGCGGCGAAATAGCCTTTGTTGATCGCCACGTACAGCCCGGTGTGGTTCGTGTTGGGCGTCCAGTCCAGGGCGAAAGTAATGAGTGTGGTCCCGGAAGAAGCCGGAGTGGGACTTCCTCCCGAACCGGCGCAGGCTGACAGGGCTGCCATGGCGGTAAGGGTGAGGGCGCTGACCGCGCCCACGAGGAAGCGTCGTTTGTTCACGAGAAGTCCTTTCCCCGCGTATGCGGAGCGTTTGCTGGTGCCGGATAGACGGTGGCCCGTTTTCCGCCGGGAATATCCGGCCGCGCGGTGCCGCGATTTAGGAGCGGCGCGGGGGCCGGAGAGGGAGATATGGCTGGGCGGGGTATATGGGCGGTTGCGGTGTTCATTGGGTCCATTCCTTGAGAAACTCTTTGGCGCTGCGGGCAGGGTTTTCGGCGGCACAGATGGCTGATATCACGGCGATGCCGGCCGCTCCGGCGCACCTCAGTGCCCTGACATCGGCCGGGGTTATGCCGCCGATCGCGACGCAGGGCAGCAGCGTAGCGGCAGCGATAGCGGCGAACCCCTGGATGCCCAGGGGTGCCGGATGGTCCGGTTTGGTCGACGTCGGACGGATCACGCCCACGCCCAGATAGTCCACGGTCCCTGAGGGCAGGGCGTGCAGCTGCGCGAGATGTGCGGCCGTGTTGGCGCTCAGCCCGATCAACGCGTCCTGGCCAACAATTGCCCGGACCTGGGGTGCCGGAAGATCGCTTTGACCGATATGGACGCCGTGGACAGCCGCACCGCCCGCCCGGGCGGCGAGAAAAACGTCCACCCGGTCATCCACCAACACCGTGGCCCGGTCACCCACGGCGTCGGCGGTACGCATCACCAGATCGTAGAACCGGGCGGCGCTGGCCGTTTTTTCCCGGATCTGTACCATTCGCACGCCTCCGGCAACGGCGGCGCTGACCGTCTCCACCACTCCGCGTTCCCCGCACAACTGATCATCAGTGATCAGGTAAATCCCCGCGGTGAAGCCAGTCCTGCCGGCGCCTGTCATGAGATAGCCACTCTGGACCGGATTGTTTCGGCATCCACAGACCCCAGCGCATCCAGGAACGCGACCGCGAAACTGCCCGGGCCGCGGGCGCCGGCAGCGGCGATTTCGGCAGCGACGGTATACACCGCGGTGGCTGCAGCCGTCGCTGCCAGACGGTCGCCATCCACAGCCAAAAAAGCTGCGGTGACCGCACCCAGTGCACAGCCACCCCCGGTGACCAGGGTCAGATAGGGGTGGCCGTTACTGATCCGGATCACGTCGATGCCATCAGTAATCAGATCAACGGCCCCGGAAACGGCCACGACGGAACCGTGAACACTGGCTAGGCGGCCGGCCGCTGCCAGCGCACTGTCGGGAGTATCGACGGCATCAACACCACGGCCACCTGCCCCCAACCCGGCCAGTGCGATAACCTCTGAAGCGTTGCCCCGGATAGCGGTCGGGGCGTAAGAGAGCAGTTCACTGGCAAGGGCAGTACGCACCGGCAGGACACCGACCGCGACCGGGTCAAGAACCCACGGACTGCCTGCCTCCTGAGCGGCCGAGGCGGCTTCGACCATGGCGACCCGTTGCTCCGCGTGGGGAGTACCCACGTTGATCAGCACTCCGGAAGCTATCCGGGCAAACTGGCCGGCCTCGGTGGGGACATCAGCCATGGCTGGCGCCGCCCCGAGGGCTAGAAGCACATTCGCGGTGAAGTTTGTCACAACCGTGTTGGTCAGACACTGCACCAATGGCCCCGTCTCCCGCAACCGGGCGAGCATCGTGCAGACATGGTCAGGTGTCAGGCGAACAGTCATCCGCAACATCCCTTCGCTAGTACGAACTAGATCAGGTTCAACGGGTCTTATCTCAGCCCTGTTGCCCAGGGCACCCCGTGTCACTCTAGAAAGCTTACTCCCACGTAGGCACAGGCGCGCATCAGCCGGAGAGCCATGGCTTGGGGCCGGCAGGGTGCAGCGATGGCAGTGACGGTGTTGGTAACGCTGTCACGAGCCGCAATTGGCGCGTCCGCGCTTCGCGGCGCCAACACCGGGGCGCTTCAGAAAACGGAAAAAAATACCACGCTAAGGGCTCGCAATGAAATAAGTTCGTTTTTGTGTGTTTGACGGCTACTGTTGTGCTATGGCGGATTTGGAGGAGTCGTTGGCACGGCGGTTCGCGGTGCTGCGGCCGCATCTGAGCGAGTTGCAGCGCCGGTTGTGGCTCGGAACCGAGGCGGACGAGCTGGGATCGGGCGGCGTGGCGGTGGTGGCCCTGGCCGCGGGTGTTGCCGCGGACACGGTGCGCCGGGGACGCAGCGAGGCCCGGGGCCTGGATGCCGCCACCGTGGTGCGGTCCCGGCGCCCCGGCGGTGGCCGTAAGCGGGCCGAGGAGCACGACGCCGAGCTGGTGGCGGCACTGGAGGCCCTCATTGATCCGGTCACCCGGGGCGATCCGATGTCGGCGTTGCGGTGGACCTCCAAGTCGGCCCGGACCCTGGCCCGGACGCTGACGGAGCAGGGCCACCGGGTCAGTGAGTTCGTGGTGCGCCGGCTGCTGCACGAACTCGGTTACAGCCTGCAGGCCAATGCCAGGACCGCCGAGGGCGGCCAGCACCCGGACCGCGACGCCCAGTTCGGCCACCTCAACGACAAGGCCGCCGGGCACATGGCTGCCGGGAACCCGGTGATCAGCGTCGATACAAAAAAGAACGGCCGGGAATGGTCACCGGCGGGGCAGCCGGTCCCGGTCAAGGTCCACGACTTCATTGATCCCGCCCTGGGCAAGGCCAACCCGTACGGGGTCTATGACGTCGGAGCCGATACCGGGTGGGTGTCCGTGGGCACCGACCACGACACCGCAGCCTTTGCTGTCGCCACCATCGCCTCCTGGTGGAAAACCGTGGGGGCCGTTGCCTACCCCGCAGCCACGGGGCTGCTGATCTGCGCGGACGGCGGTGGCTCCAATGGCTACCGGACCAGGCTGTTCAAGACCGAACTCGCAGCCCTGGCCGCCCGCACCGGGCTGGCCATTACCGTCGCCCACCTGCCGCCGGGCACCTCGAAGTGGAATAAGATCGAGCACCGGCTCTTCTCCCACATCGCCATGAACTGGCGCGGCAGGCCCCTGACCAGCCATGAAGTCATCGTTGAGACCATCGCGGCGACCACCACCGGCAACGGATCCAAGGTCCACGCCGAACTGGACACCACCACCTACCCCACCGGCGTCAAGATCCCCGATGAACAGATGAAAGCCCTCGAAACACACGGCATCCTCACCCGCGAGGCCTTCCACGGCGAATGGAACTACACGCTCAACCCGCCAACCCGCGACACGCCCGAACCCGAATGAGTTAATTCATTGCAAGCCCTAAGCCTTGGATGGTGATCGTAGGGGCCTGAATTTGCCCGTGCCGATCCGGTGCGGCCTGCAGGACAATGAGGTGAGACACCAGATTTCAGCCCGACTCGGCGGTGGCCAGCGGCCGGTTTTCCGTTTAGCTCAAGCGGCGGGCAGTGCGTCCGGGATGCGCGGCTTGGCGTTGCCTGCGAAGGTGAACCTGGCGTCGTCGCCTTCGCTGTCCACGTCCAGCACAACGATGTCGCCGGCGTTGATCTCGCCGAAGAGGATCTTCGGCTGTCGCCGCCAAGGAGCGGCGGACACTCCGCCTTGCCAGACCCAGCTGCAGGATTCCCAGAACACCGATACCGCGTGGCGGTGAGCGTCCAGTCCCGGCAGTCACCGTCCACTGCTGTACCTTGGCAACGACAACGTCCAGCATCGGGACACGGCACCGCTCCACGCGGCCTGACGGGCATCTTTTGCGGGCCGGCTATATGTGTCAATGGACAGTCAGTTCGACGCGAAAGCCCATGGCTAACCCTGCCAGATGGATGTTCGGCACAGGGACAGGAAGCCCTACGTTTGAGTCGGACACCGCACGGATTATTCGGGCTTCGGCGGATGAGGAAATTTCATGCCAGAGGGGATCGAACGGTGAGCCTCCTGCGAAGCAACCATCTCACTCGTATCGCCTGGCCCTGACCGGGCTGGTCGCCACGGCGATCTGTTTCCGCGGTGGAATTGATGGCATCGGTGTTCCGAGTGCAGAACGTGCGCCGCTTCCGCAGATGACATATCGAAGGTGGCTACGGGCGGCACTCCTTGAGTAGCCGATCCTCCAGGCGATGAAGGATAGCTACAAAGCGGCTTGGGTCGTTTAGCGCCCTGCCGAGGATCAATGCGCCCTGGATGCCGGAGACGACTTCCTCAGCCAGTTCCTGTGGATGCTCGGAATGCCCGCCCTCTTCCAGGGCCTGCCGCAATGCCTCGGTCCAGTCAACGAAGTAGCCGGTGATTTGGTCAACGAATTTGTCCCTCTCCGCCCCCAACGCGAAAGCACCAACCAGGCAGATTCGATGTCCTGATGCAAAGTAGTCAATGATGTCGCTGAACATCAGAGTCAATCGTTCGTCCAGGGGCAGGGCTGACTTCAGCGGAGCAAATATCTTGGCCTGAAACCAGCTTTCGATATCGGCAAGAACCGTTTTTGCCATCTCGTCCTTGCCTCCGGGGAAGAAATTATAGAGGCTCCCCTTGCCCAGTCCTGTCGCCTGGGAGATCTCCGAAAGGCTCGCTCCAGCGAAACCGTGGGAGCGGAACACCTCGGCCAGTTGGGGTACGGCGTCGGCTCGCGTGGCGATCATCTTGGGCACGAGGGGCTCCTTTCTTCTTAGAGGCCAAGTTCACTCAGGCCCAGATGGGCCTCCGGACGAGGACCTCCCCGGTCCCAGTGAAACTTCCGCTCAGACTCACTGATGACGACGTCGTTAATGCTCGCATGCCTCCACCGAATCAGCCCGCGCTCGTCGAACTCCCAGTTCTCGTTTCCGTGGGAACGGATCCATTGCCCATCTTGGTCTTGCCATTCATAAACGAAACGAACCGCGATCCTGTCGCCGTCGTAGGCCCACAGTTCCTTGATCAGGCGATATTCCTGTTCGCGGGCCCACTTGTCAGTCAGCAGTTGGATGATCTGGTCGCGCCCCTGGACGAATGTGGTGCGATTCCGCCACCAACTGTCCTCGGTATAGGCCAGGGCCACTTTCAGGGGGTCGCGGGTGTTCCAGCCGTTTTCTGCGGCTCGAACCTTTTCGATGGCAGTTTCGAGTGTAAACGGGGGAACCGGAGGCCTGGTGTCCATGGCTTCGTCCCTTGATAGTCTCAAGTGTTTGTACCAATCGTTACACACTTGTCCTTGTTCATCTAACTTGACGCATCAGCATGCCTCTGACGGGGATGCGACAACCGTAGTGGAACCGGGTTCCAGGGGTTTGTTCATTTCAGTTGTCGTAAGGCAGTGAATCGTGTCGTCGGTTTCTGACCCGGTACAGTCTGGCTGCTCCCTGCCGAAGCTGGCCGGCCTGCGCTCATTCACGCCGCTGGCGGGAAGGTGCGTCAACTGTAATGACACCGGCAGCAAAAATGCGTCAAGAAGCGTGATCGCGCGTCAACTTAGATGGAAAAGGACAACACTTTACCGGACGGTACAACCGTCACGGACACAAGGAGACTAAAATTTAGCCGATAACGGATCTTATGTAAGGTAGAAACGATAGTAAACTATCAGTTATGGTTCGGTCCTTGTCCCTGGCAATTGGGATGAGTCAGTTGTCCCGTCTCATTTAAGTTGACCCACGGCAACCCCGGAATCTCGCGGGTTCGGTCAACTGTGGTGAGACAAATTTACGATTTCGTCTCACTACAGTCGGGCCAAAGTGAAGAATCTCCGGGCGGGCTGTCGATCCAAAAACCGCGGCAATACAAGGAACTTTAACCGTTGGTCCAACTGTAGTGGGACAGACTGGCGGGATGGGCCAACTGTGGTGAGATTGGGCCGTCTTGGATGAGACAGGACAACAGCCAGTGCCTTTCGGCGTCTCACTCAACCTGTCAGTTCCCGCGTCGGCGCTGACAGGTCGAATGGGATCGGACACTTTTCAGGGATCGAGCGAGCTTGCGGTTAATGGCTTCGATGTCCAGGAAGCCGGGATCAAAGGGCTCATCGGTGCCGGTCATTTCGGCGACCCGCGCCGAAAATTCAACGTGGTCAGGATGGGACGGGTCGGCCAGGGCGTCCAGAATCTCCTCGAACCCGGGCATACCTCCGGAATCTTCCAGGGGTCCGCGCCGGGCGCCGTCGAGCAACCGTGCCGGCGGAGAAGTCTCCGTCGCCGGGCGGCGGGAAACCAGCTCGAGCCGGTGAAGCCAGCTGTCGCCGAAGTCGTACTCATAGAACGCGACCCCGGGTCCAGTCGCCAGCAGTTGATCCAGCGAGTAATCCTCCTCTGCCCTGTCCGCCGGTTCTTCGCACGACTGCCTGGGGAGCCACTGCAGGGCTTCCGGTATCTCGCCATCGATCGGCCGCAGAGGCGCGAAGGGATCGCTGCCGGTAAATCGGTGCAGATGAGCATCCTCCCAACCAAAGGCCACCTGCAGGACCCCGTGTACCTGATCCAGCGATATGGGGCCGCGGACCTCCAGCTGACGCCAGATCTCCGGCTGGCTGCCGACAAGAACCACCCGCAGCTCCAGGACCGATTCCGGTCCGTTCGGGTTCTTGTCGTCCTGTTTCATGGCGCAATCGTCTCAAACCACCTGGGCTTCGCTGAAATAGGTGAGCCCCACGGGCCGCTGTCGCCGCGAGCGGGAACCGTGCAGCGCCGGTGCCGGGAAGGGGTGGTCGTGGTGTTGGTGGGGCCAGGCAGCAGCTATCTGGTGAGGAATTGGTGCGTTTTTGGTGGCTTTTCAGTGGAAATTCTTGGCTGTTCCGCTAAGGTTGAAGGACTAGTGGAAGGAGCGTGGTACCCGTGAGCATATCCATCGACGTCGGGGCCGCCCACGGCGGAACCGCACGCCTGGGCATCCGGGAAATCGTCAGGCAGCTCAACAGCGCCCTGGGGGCGACACTGGTCGCAGCACTTGCCGGCAGCAAGGACCCGAAGATCAGCTACCGCTGGGCCCGCACGGACGGCCCCGAACCCCGGGCCGAGGCGCAGGCGAGGCTCCAACTGGCGCACCGCGCCTGGACGGCTGTGGCGGGAGTGGAAGGTGAACACGTGGCCCGGCTGTGGTTTGTCGGCGCGAACCCCTGGCTGGGCGAGGTGTCCCCGATCGAAGCAATCAGGGACATGCGCGCCAAGGACGTCATGGGCGCGGCTGCCGCCATGACCGAGGACAGGTTCTCCGCTTGACGCAGGTCTGTGCCACCACGGGCCTGGCCTTCGTGGACGGGCCGGTGACCGGGTACAGAATCGCGAAATCCTCGTACGGCCCGCTCAACCCGCTGCCGCGCACCGTCGGATCCGCCGACCGGTCCGCGTGGTCACGTTTCGACACCCCGGGATCAACGGTGTACCTGGCCGGGGACAAGAGAACCGCGTATGCCGAGGCCCTGGCCATGGCGCGGGTGGCCAAGGACTTCCGCAACGCCATTGCCTTCGCCGCCCGGCAGTTCGGCCTGTCCGTGGAGGATGCCAGAAGGATGATCCAGGACGACTGGACCAGGAACGGAAACATGGTTCCGGGCTGGCTGCCGGCCAACTGGCGCGACGGACGCCTGATGTACACGCTGCAGATCAACGGCCCGCAACGGTGGATCGATCTCACCGCCGCTGAATCGATCGCCGCGCTGAACCGCCACCTCGGCCAGGAACTCGAGGATGCCTTCGGCATCGCTGACATCACCCTGGCAACCCTGGCGGGCGAAGACCGCGCACCCACGACACATATCGCCGAATGGCTGCGCGAACAGGTCCTGGACGACGGCAACTACGCGGCCGGCGTGCGTGCGCATTCGAAGTACGGCGGCGGTGTCTGCTGGGCGTACTGGATGCGCCGCAGGGACGACAACCTCGGCACCGACCCGGTCGCTGTCCTGGACGAAACGGAAATCCACCGCACCGACCCGGACCTGGACTACGTTCTCGCCATGTACGGACTGGATTGCCGCTAAGGCACGCATGAGGATAGCCAAGAACGACATCATCGCAGGGCTGCCCGCCCCGGCCGCCAGGGATTTCCTGCGCCGGGCCAGCCTCGCGGATTTTGATGAGGAATGGGCGCTGTCCCTGCTGGAATCCCTCGCCGCCGCCGACCCCAAGTCCACCCTGGACAGATTCGAAGGCGACCGGTACATCGAACGGGCAGACCACTCCCCCGACGGGCAACGCTGGTGGACGACCACAACCCTGGGCAACGCCCTCGCCATGGCCAGCTTCGGGAAACCGATCACACGGAAAACAGCGGATCGGCTGGTCGCTGAAATGCTCGACCGGGCCCGCACCTACAACGCAGATCCCGGCAAGCCATACTACGTACAGCGGTTGAGGATCTTTGGAAGCTATCTCGACCGGTCGGTTGATCCCCTGGGAGACGTCGACGTCGAGCTCGTCCTCGGCCAACGCGTGACCGACCCCAAAGAAATCCTGCGATACGCCACCGCCAGCGGCCGCTCCTTCCCCAGTTACATGGACCAGCTCCTCTGGCCGCAAACCGAAGCGGTACAAATCCTGCGCAACCGTTCGGCAGCGATCAACATCACCCTGGAGGACATCGAGCGGCTCACCGACAACGTCGAAACGGTCTACTCAATCTACGAGGACTCCGGCGCCATACCGCCGCCACTCCCCTGAATCATCACTCCAAGTACTATGGCGTGGTCGATGATGAAGCCCGGCCGCACAGGCCCGCCTCCTGAAGCCTGATTCTTCGGACGAGCACCAGCAGAAGCGACCCGTGCGACGTATGCCGACCCCATCGCCCTCTCCCTGACATGGGAGCAAAAGGGCGCGCGAGGGCGGGCCGGGTCTCCCACGCCGCCTGAACGCTTCGGACCGGAAGAGATGGAAAGAGAAAGGCACAACATCGTGATCAACCCCGAAGCCAACGCCGACTGGCCGGGACGGCTGCCTCCAGAAGTCGAAGCCTTCATCCGGGAGACGGTGGAAATGATCCACGAACTCGACGACACCGGCCTGCAGGAGATGACCCCGCTTTTCTATCAACACGGATACGAGCAAGTAAGGATGTCACTTCAGAATCTGCTCAAAATCCTGGGCCACGACCCTGACGCTTGACCGTTAAGGTCCGTCGTCAAAATCGTTTTTCACGGGGCCGCCTACACCACAACCTGTGCCCACAGGCTGCTGGGACTGCTGCAGCCAGTCTGTGGACGGCAAATCCCCCACTCATTGGGTACTTCGCTGCCCGGGCGCGGTCGAGCACGACCCGCGGCGGTTCGCCCTAGGGAATTACTGAAGACCTGCGCCCGGCGTGGACACCCGTGGGCTCTAGCCGAAGATGCCGGCCTCGGGCTCGCTGTGCGGGAGCGAGGCAAGGCCTGGGGTGCGTGGGGGTGTGTGGCCGTCGTAGGCGCACTTCTTGAACGGTCCTTCTTTGTCCATGAGGACGCGCATGTGGGGGTCGGCGTGGTTCAGCCACCAGCTGCTGACGCCGAGAGCCGGCTCCAGCCGGAGGTGTTCCCAGGCCCGCCAGATGGCTTCCATCCTGATGAGGGCTTCGGGGTGTTTGTACCACTCGGGGCACCAGGCGAAGGCCGCGCCCTCATTGACTTCCCGAACATAGGACTGGGCCATCAGCTCGACGAAAAACTCAACGGCACTGGAGTACACCAGCTCCGGTTCAGGTTCGGCATGGCTGTGACCGCCGTTTGTGGACCGAACCTCTTCGCCGCCGAACGCGTCCCCGAACTCCTCACTCACTCCTTGTCACCATCCGTCCATGGGTTGCGCGCCGGAACGACCACAGGCTCACGCTCCACTTTCTCCTGGGCGGCGAGGGAGTCTTTGACCTTCTGGGCGTGGGGTCCATTCATCCAGGGAATGGTTTCGATCATGGTTGCCGGGGCGCCGGAGGCGAGCAGGATGGCCCGGAACCTCGGCAGGGCCGTCAGGTCGGCCACGGAGAGGATCTCGTCCTTGCTCTCCTGCCGCGAGGATGAAGACCCGGCCTTGCTGTGGCTGCGGGAGACATTGATGTAGCTGTACTGGCCGATCAAGCGGGAGAGTTCATCGAGGTAGCCGACCTCGGAAACGCCGCCGCCGTAGATTTTCACGTTCGACGCCGACCAGAGCTTCCGCATGCCTTCCAGGGACCAGACCTCCACGCCCTGGGACCAGGACTGCAGGATGGTCATGAGGATGATCCCGCGGGAGCCGTAGTGGCTGTACTGGTCAGGCAGCGCCTTCCACCGGCACACGTTCGCCGCCTCATCCAGGATCCCGAGCAGCGGGGTGGCGAGCCGGCCGCCGGGCTGGGAGGTGGCGTACTTCTCGGCGGCTTCCACGACGGCGACGGTCAACGCGGTAACCAGAGGCCCGGCGGTGCCCACGCCCTCGCGGGAGAGGCTGTAGAGCGTGCCTCTGCCGCGCACGAACTCTTCCGGAACAAACTGCGGACGGGGATCGGTGGCCACGGTCGTGTCCCGCAGCGGGGTGACCCATTGGCTGACGTCGCGGTCGGTCAGGCAGGAGACCATCTGCCGGGCGGTGCCGTAGACCCCGGCCCGCTGCTTCTCCGGCTCGCGGATGTGACCCAGCACCATGTCCGCCAGCAGGTCATACCCGGCGGCCCGCAGAAGTTCGGCCGGGGCCTCGTCGTGCGGGCGGGTCAGCCAGGTGTACACCTGCGTGATCGGCGTGGAGTTGAGCGAGGCGGCCAGCAGGAGGGCTTTGAGCAGGTTCTGCCCTGCCGGATCGAAGTAGGCGTCCGGCTTGGTTCCCGGTTCACGGGAGCCATTGGCGAAGTGCTGCGCCAGGTTCCCGGCGGTCGCCTCGTTCGTCACGTAGGACAACGGGTTCCACCACCAGGTCGGTTGTTCTTCGGCGACGGCCTGCGGGTCAAAGACCCACACCTGCCCGGCCTCGGACCGGATCGGGCGGGTCACGTCCACGATGTCGCGCTTGTTCGAGGTGGCGATCACCGCGCCGGGTGCGTCCAGGATCGCAGGGACAGCATAGGACGTCGTCTTCATGGTCCGGGGCCCGGCAATGAGGATCAGCATGTCCTCCCAGGACGCCCACAGGTGACGCTTCCCGGCGACACTGCGCCCGAGCCGGACACCGGTGGAGTCCTCCACGCCGAGGCGCACGGCCGTGGCCGTGGCCCCCTTCGTGCCCAGATGGTCCAGGTCCTTGCCGCGGCCCATGTGCACGGCGGCCTTATCCACGCGGGTGCGCGTGTGCGCCGTCCGGGACCGGACCACCAACACGGCCACGGCCAGCGCGATCAACACACCGGACAGCACACATGCCACCGCAGTGGACTGGACGGGCCAGGGAACCCGGCCCTTGGCCAGACCGGCGACCAGGTCGATCGGGTGGGCCGGGGGCGCGGCGATGCCGGCCAGCCAGGATCCGAGATGGGCCGAGACCCAGGACCCGCCCCCAAAGACGACAGCTGCGCCGATGGCCAGCCAGATCCCCAGCCCGTCACCCAGGCCCGTTCCCTTGCGGTTCGGGGCGCTCACAGTGCACCCTCCCCAGCCAGTCCGGCCGTTCCCGGCTCCAGGAGCGTTTCAGCCAGTGCATTCCAGCGCTTATTGGTGTCATTCAAAGAGGCCTCAATGGAGGTCAGGCCGATCCGGACGGGAATGCCGGGACGGCCGCCGACCTTGATCAGAAACTTCCCCCGCCCGGGAGGTTCGACGTCGCCGCCGCGCGAATCCCAGGCGGGCGGGTCCTGCCAGGAGATGAGCTTCTGCTGCTCCTGACGGGACAGCGGTATGGCTGCCGTCAGCAGCGGCATCTCCGAGGCGGGCAGGCCGGCGCAGATGACCATGCCGGAGCGTTCGACGAAACCCCTAGCCTTCATCCGGTCCTCTTCTGCGGGGAGAGCCAGGAGGTCGGACATGGTGTGGGAAATCATGACCTGACCGACGCCGACGGAGCGGTTGAGCCGGGTGAGGGCGTCCACCCGGTCCACCATGCCCTTACCGGCCCGCAGCGCCCGCCAAAGTTCATCGAGGACCACGAAGTAGTTCCGGCGCGGCTCCAGCCCGGCGTCGGCCAGGGCATTGGCGACGTTGACGGTACCGAAGCCATAGGACCAGCACGCCAGCAGCACAGCGGCCTGCAGATCCGTCTCGGTCTCATCGATGCTGGAGACATCGAAGACGACCGCCCGGTCCCGCCGCATCGGGTTCGTGGTCTGCCGGGAGAAAATCTCGCCCAGCTTCCCGCCGCCGGTCAGGCCCAGCAGGGTGGCCTCCAGCGCCCGGGTCTCCTTCAGGTAGACGTTCATGTCGCCGCGGTCCAGGGCGACCTGGCGCAGCTCATCCGGTGCCGCGGTGATGACGTCGAGGAGGTCCTTCAGCACCGGGACCCCGTCAAAGGTTTCGTCAAGGACGCGCAGGGCGCGGTCCAGGATCGTCTGTTCCTGGTCCGTGGGCGGGTTGTTGCGGCTGATCGTGATCAGGGACACGACCATGGTCAGGCGCCGGCCGTGGGCGTCGGCCCTCACCCGGACGGCCGCGTCGTGGTGGCCCTTGTCCTCGAGCAGGGCTGCGGCTTCGACGGCCTGGCCCGGGTCCAGGATGTTCAGGTAGCCACGGCCCCGGCCCAGCTCGATGACCTGCCCGCCGAGCGCGGCTACGGCGTCCACATGCTCGCCCTTCAAATCCCCGAGGACGAGCGGGTGCACGCCCTGCCCGGCCAGGCCCAGCATCATCCGGCGCACGAGCGTGGACTTCCCCAGACCGGGTTTGCCGAGGATGAACGCGGACGGGTTGGAAATCAGCCTGGCGCGCTGGAACCAGCTAATCGGATCACAACAGACCGTGGCCTGGGTTTCCTCATGCCGGCCCAGCGGCACTCCAATCATGGGCGAGGACGTGCCCGAGGAAAACGGCCACAACCCGCACACCTGCACGGTGGTGCCGCGGTATTCACGCACCGCGGGGACCAGGGCCGCAGCCCCTCCCCCGCGCCCGCCCCAGCCGCGCGAACCCGGCCCGCGCTCACGCGCAGCCGGAGCGGCCTTCGCCTTCGCAGGAGCTGTCACCTTCGATTTCCTGGTGGGGAAGAACAACATGGGTGCCATTTAGAGGGCCTCCCTGATCTCGGTGGGCAGCAGAATGTGCCTGGGCAGCACCAGGCCCAGCGGCAGGGACGCGGCGAAGGCGGTGTCCTGGGAGCCGTAGGCCCGGCGCAACAGCACCCGGGCGGTGCCGGAGGTCTGTTCCACGGCGGCCACCGCGTCGGGGAGCCGGCCCGCGTCGGTGACGGTGGCGGTGACGACCATCCCGAAGTTCACCAGCCCGGCGCCCTGGGCTTCCTCGGCCGCGGTCTGCGCGGCGGAGCGGGCATCGACCAGGGCACGGGCGGACGGCCGGTTCCCGGAGCTGATGCGGACGTTGGCGTTGTTCTGGTCCCGCTCGACCACGGCGGCGGCCCGGGCCGAATCCATCGGACGGTACAGCAGCGAAACGCGTTTGCGGTCAATGTCCCCGTGCGGGGCCAGCAGACGGGACAGGACCGAGGAATTCACCGAACCGCGCGGTGCCCCGGTCATGGTCCAGGACACGGAGAACGCGCTGTCATGCCGGTAGTCATCCCAGCCGGCCTGGGTCGCGGTCGGGCCCACCTCGCCCCAGCTCAGCGCAACGGGTGTGCCGGCGGCGTGGGCTTCATCAATGATCAGCGCAGCCGGCGGGTCGTAGGCAATCCGGACGACTTCGCAGAGTTCCTGGGCGGACATGGGCCGGGCGATCCCGGCGCCGGTGGCCTGCAGCCGGGCGCCCAGGCCCGGGATGCGGGAGGCGACGTCGCGGGCGACGTCCTCCGGCTCCCGCTTCCGGGACCCGGACCGCAAGGAGGCACTGAAGGTCAAAGACACCCAGGCCCGGACCGTGGCCGAGCCTTCCGGATAGGTCCGGACGACCTCGCGCAGGATCGCCTTGGCCGCTTCCGGGGCGTCCGGGTCGATGTTCATTTCCACTTCGTTGCGCAGCCGGTAACCGGAGTCCGGCGCGGTCTCCACCGTCACGGCGGCAGCTTCCAGCCCTGCCTCATCCCCCAGACCGGCGAGCCAGCCGCCCCAGTTCGCCACCCAGGCGTCAACCTGCTCGGGATCGACCAGCGACGCACCGTCGGGTTCGGTGGAGAAAACCACGGTGAAATGGTTCGTCGTCGGAACATGGAGCATGGCGAAGGGGCGGTTGTAGGAGTCGTGGAGCTCGTACAGCCGGGACCTCGCGGCCAGCCCGGGGAGCTGGTACATCCCCCACGCCGTGACCCCGAGGGGGCCGGAACGGTAGAGGTTCGTCCCCGCCGAGCGGGCGAGGCGGAAGTTCATCCGTGTGGCGAACCGGTCCACGACGGACTGTCCGTGCTTGTCCTTGACCGTCAGCAGCAGCACGAGCACCCCGGCGAAGGCGAGGACGCTCAGTCCGGGCAGCAGCCCGGCGATGGCGAAGGTGATGATGCCGGCCAGCAGGCCGGCCATGACGATGCCGGTGCCGATCGCGCCCAGGCTGCCGAGGCCTGCTGAGCGGGGAACCTGCCAGTTGCCGTAGGACGGTTCCTTGTATTCGGTGCTAATTGCTGCCACTGGGGCCCTCCCCGGTTGAATCCTGCGCGGTTTTCTGTGCGGCCTGGGAGGCCTTTGACGCTACCTGTGCTCCTGCGGCGACGACCATGCCGGCCGGACCTGCAGCCTTCGCGGCACCCGATGCTGCGCCTGCGCCGGCGGTGCCTGCTCCGGCCCCGGCTGTTGCTGCGGCGCCCGATGCCGCTCCCGGCGTCGGCTTTCCATTGGCTCCGCTGCTTCCGCTGCTTCCGCTTCGCCCGGTGCTTCCAGCGCCAGTGCTGCCCTTGCCCGGACTTCCCGAGGCGGATCCCTGACTCGCCGGAATCGGGGATGCATTCCCCCGTCCGCTTCCGCCCCGCCCCATGGAAACGGCGCCGGTCGCCACCGCGCCCATGGCAGCTCCGGCGGCCGCTCCCCCGCCGGCGCCGGCGGCAACCGCGCCGACCATCGGAGTGACGAAGCGCATCAGGGCCGGGAGCGCCAGGAGGGCGACGATCATGAGGGCAAACCCGGTGATCGATCCCAGCAGGGTGTTCTTGCCGGTGCCGGAGTCCATCAGCTTGAAGGCGACGGCATAGACGATGGCCGCTGCGGGTTTGTAGAGGATGAACGCGATCGTCCAGCCGACCGCTTTCTGGAACCATTGCCGGCCCATCTCGGTGTTCGTGAACGCGGCCGTCGTGGGAAGAATGCCGGCCAGGATGACCAGCATGCCGCTGCGGACAATCATGAGGACAATCTGCACGAGCGAGGTGAGCAGCCCGACAATGCCGAGGATGATCAGGATGAAGACACCGACGCCCTGGCTGTTCGTCAGCGTCAGGATTGTCAGGGCCTGGGCGAATCCTTTGCCGTCAGTGGACGTTTCGATGATGGACACGGCGAAGGCGTCCGCGGCCATGACGAGAATCGAAATCACGGCCAGACCCATGCCCGATACCAGTGTGAGCGTGAGCAGAGACCGGAGAAGGTCCTTCAACGGCGCCCCGCGCTGCTCCCAGATCATCCGCGTTCCACCGATGATGACCGACAGTACGGCAAGGGTGAGCGTCCATGTAGCGAGACCATTTTCCAGAAAACCAACAGGAACGCTGGGCTGGGAACCATCTGCTGTCGTGAGGTTCGCCGTCGGCATGGTCACCCAGAAAGTCGAAAGAGTCGTCACCATCTGGCTCAGACCCTCCATAATCGACTTCGCCAGATTGCCTATGGCATCGTCAAGCATCCCGGAAACTGCATTGCCTCCCTGACAGATGACGTCCAGGGGAACGCACTCGGCCATGTCAGACCCCGGCCCATGAGATAAAGCCACTCATGTCGCTGAGCCGGGCAACGTCGTTTATGAGCTGGCCGGCATCGGAAACCTTGACTTTCCAGTCTCCATCAAGCCATTGGAGCGGAAGAACCGCGTGAAACAATTTTCCACCGGAGGTTTCAAAAGCCAGATCAACGTTGGCTTCGGTGGGCATGTAGGACTTGAGTAGGAAGCCTCGCACCTGAACGGTTTCACTGGAGCCGGTGGAAGGATCCAATGTCGTTGCTTGCTGTTTGGCTGCATCCCGCCCGGCACCGGGAGCCATGAGCTTGTCTGCCAATTTGATATTCATTTCCTGCGATTTGGACGACCCAAGGACCACCAAGTTGACGGCAGAGTAGACGGCGCCGGTTGGTGAGTGAGCAAAGCAGGACCTGAATCCGCTGTCGTCCGTCAGTCCCGGTCCGAAGGTCTTAGGGTCAGTGGGGGCCGCCATTTTGCCGATTAGCTCCCACTTGGACTTCGGCGCGGCGCCCAAGGCCGTCTCCGCGCTTGAGGGCAGCCCGCAAATGCTTTTTCCAGCCGCGTCTGCTGACTTCGCTGGCGCCGAGGAGGCACCGGCAGACGATGAGGCGGGGGACTGCTGTGCGGTGCTGTTTCCCTTGGGGAGGAAGAAGATCACGACGACGGCGGCAATCAGTGCAACGACCAGGGCGGCCGAGATGATGAATCCGGGCCTGGTGAATGGACTGGGTCCGGTGGTGCTGTGGGTGGATTCGCTCATGATGAACCTCTCCGGTAGTCGGGTCAGGCGAAGGCGCGGACGATGCCCGAGGCGCCGGTGATGATGATGCAACCACCGAGGACCCAGCCGAGCTTGCCAAGGTGTTCCCCGCCGTTGCCGCGGGAGAGCTGGATGACCATGCCGATGCCGACGATGATCACGCCCAGGACGCCCAGGACCAGGCCGATGCCGGAGGCCCAGTTCAGGACGGTCAGAAGGCCCTTGGCCTGCTCCGGGACGGTGGGCGTCGGGTTCGGGATGACGCTGAGCGGAAGGCGTGCAATGAGGTTCTGCATGATGAGACCTTTCGAGAGGTGAAGCTGGACGTTGATGGGTGGTCAGGTGGTGAGGGCCGCGATGTCGGTGGCGAAGCGCTGGTAGTCCCGTCCCGGTGGGCCGGCAGTGGCATCGCCGAGCCGCCAGGATTCGACCCACGGGAGGATCCACAACCGGGGCGCTCCCCCGCCGATGAGGGCGGCGAAGTCCCGCAAGGGTTTGGGGAGTCGTCCGGGGGCGTCGGCCAGGACAGCGAGGCCGAGCAGGTCAACGGCCGGGCCGGCACCGGAGGCCCACTGAATCAGCGCGCCCCGGGCGGCCTTCAATCCCCGCAGGTCCGACCGGCACACCAGCAGCACGGACGGCTTGCCGAAGGCGTCGTCGGGGACGGGCCAGGCATGGTCTGTGGCGCGTGCGCCCTCCAGGATTCCGGCCAGGCGGCTCTCCCCCGCTCCCCCATGAGCGCCCGTGACCCACAGTGTGGCGGTGCCGGCGACGGTGCGGCAGCCGAGCCGGTCTGCCGCGTCAGGTTCCACCATCCCCAGCACTGGAGCGTTGAGTGTCGGGGCGGGCGGCAGCTGGAGATCCGCGGCGGTGTTGTGGGGTTCGGCGCCGGTGTCCGGGGTGATGATCCACGGGTTGAGGGACTGGTTCATGGTTCCTCCTTTCGGACGTTGGTGGGGCTGGTGTGGTTAGAAGCCTTGGGCGACGGCGGCCGCGGCGGCGAGCCAGGCCCGCCGGGTGGCTGGTTGCAGGGCCTCGTAGCGGATGGGTCCGTTGACCAGGGCCGGGTCGTACGGGATCCGCACGACGGCCCGGACGAAAGGTGTAAAGCCGTCCGCGATCCGCCGCGCTTCATCCTTGGCCCGCCTCAGCGCGTCCCCGCTCATGCTGCGCTTGGCGTCGGTGGACTCAGAGACGATCACGACGGCGCCCCGGGCCAGCTCCGCGTCGTGCCCGCCACGGGATTCCAGGGTCTGCAGCGTCAGGCGTGCGGCTTCGGCACGGTCCTCGATGGCCGTCACAGGTACGACGAGCTGGTTGGTGTGGTCGATCATCCGCCGCCAGTTCTCGGCCCGGGCGGTATTGCCCGAGTCCATGACCACCAGCCGGTAATAGCGGGTGAGCACCTGGTGGGCGATATCGACTTCTTCAGCGGTGACTTCGTGGTCGCCTTCCTCGTTCTCGTCCGAACGCAGGACATCGAACCTATCGGCGGTCTGGTGATGGACGAACCTGGCAATTTCTGCTGCGTTCGTTGACGGTGACAGCAGTTCGGTCGAGGAATCAATCAGGTCCAGGACGCTCCGGTCGTGGGAACCCTTTTCCGTCCGCCAGCCCAGGGTGCCCTGGGACTCGTTGTTGTCCCAGGCCACGGTGGCGGCCCCGCTGTAGCGGGCAAGGATGGCCGAGAGCATGACCACCGTGGGGGTCTTGTTCGCCCCGCCCTTGCGGTTCACCACGGCGATGGTGCGGGGGCCGGGCCAGTGCTGGCTGACCGTGCGGATATCCTCCCGCTCGGAGAGTTCTTCCTCTGAGGGGTCCATCCGGAATCCCAGGCGCGTGAGCGTCCCCCGCCAGCCCAGTGTGGCCGGTTCCAGCACCGGGGCGCTGACCAGGAATGAGGTTTCCTTCAAGCTGCGCCGGGTAGGCGGCGCTTCCTCACCGATTACAGCCGTCTGCGGTTCCTCTGCGGCGGCCGCCGCCTGCGGTTCCGGATTCGCCGGCACTGGCGTGGTGTCGGCGACGGGGTTGGGCGGCCACGGCTGGCGGTCCACCGCCTCCGCAGCGGCCGGGGCCGTCATGGGCTCGGCGGGGGCGGCTACGGGCTCAGGGGCACGGACCGGAACGGTATCAATCACGGCCGGCGCTACGGTCCCGGGCGTGGTTTCCGGGGCTTCTGCCCGGCGGCGGGCGGGGCGGGCCTCATAGGAGACAGATTCAATCTTGTGGTCAGGGTGCACGATCAGTTCACCGTGCCCTTCGGGATCCTCGATCTGGACCCTGACGGGGCGCTGCAGTGTCTGTGCCTCGCCCACGATGAGGGCCAGGGCATTGTTGCGGAGATCCTGCACGGTGTCCCCGGCAGGAACGACGCGGGAGTTGCCCGCGACGACGACCTCAGCGGTCCCGTTATCGCGGACGATGGCCCTGATCTTTGGAAAGGCCATGACTTCCGTCGGTGTAGTACCCATGAACTTCTTCCTTTACCTATGTGTGAGATTTAGAGGTGCGGTACTTAGGACGAGGGTGGTGTAAACCGGTTGACCTTCCACGGGGCGTCCTTGCCCGTGCGGAGAAGCTGCAGCGTGTAGGTCCCGGCGTTGGTGGGGACCGCTGCCATGACTCCGAAGCCGTTGGCGTCATCGACAGAGAGTGTGGCCGGCCCGGTGACGCGGCTTACCGGGATGTTGGCCGGGTCCACTGCCGAGTAGTCGGCTGTGGCCTGCGGGGTCAGCCACCGGGCCAGGTCATTGGCCCACTGCTTTTCCTCCACGGCGGGGCGGGCAAAGTCCGTCATTGCCTTCTCGGCGACTTCCACCGCTTTGTCCTTGCTGGCTTGATCCCAGGTGACGCCGGTCGTGGCCGGGACCGTTCCACCTGGTGCCTGTGGTCCGCTGGTGGCGCCCAGCGGGACGGGCGCGGACGATGTGGGCTTGGTGCTGGCTGATTCTTCCGGTGCCGGCGTCGTGTTCCCCGCCGGTGTGCACGAAACGCAGAGCAGCGCCACGGCGAGCAGGGTAAAAGGCTTTTTCACTTCTTCTCCTCTTGAGTGGGCAGGTATAGGAAAGCTGAGGGAACGTTGCTGCTGACTGTCCGGGTGTAGTAGCTGTGGTCCGCCGGGGCAGGGTTGCCGTTGTAGCCCTCTTCGACGTACGTTCCGTCGGCGTTGACGGCCTTCACCACGGCCACGTGCCCGAAGGTCGGGTCGGCCCCGCCGGCGCCGGGGGCGTACCAGACGATGGCCCCGGCCCGCGGGGTGTTGCCGGTGGGCCAGCCCTTCGCGTGCCATCCGCTCTTCCACGTCAGGGCCGATCCGAGGTTGATGCCGTCGGGGCGGAACGTGCTGTTGTGGACCTTGAACGGAGCTCCCGTGCTGCCGAGCTGCTGGTTCACCCGCCAGAGCGCGAAGTCCGTGCACTCCCGGTTGTACATCCCCAGCGGAGAAGTGCTGGAGGCGTTGGCGCCGACCTGCAGCCAGCTCGGTGCGCTCTTCCAAGGAAGATCATCGCCTGCTCCGGAGCCGCCGGGAATGGCGCAGTCGCTGCCTTCCAGGGAGAACTTCCCGTCCGAAAGTGCTTGGACGAGCTTGACGGCCTCGGGCCAGTACTTCTGGTAATGGTAGGGATCGGCGTTGCGCTGGACCTTGTTGCCGGCCATGGTCGGCTCCAACAGCTCCCAACCGGGGACAGCCCGCAGCGCCTTGATGAAGTTCGTTGCGCTCGTGGTCGGGTCCATCCGGTCTGCGTAGGAGCCCCACGCGCCGTTGTCGCGCTGCTGGAACAACCCCCGGGAATCCGGACCCGCACCGTCGCCGTGGTCCAGGACGCGCAGGCCCGACTCCCCCAGGGAGACCATGACGCTGATCATCTGGCCCCGTGCCGGCAGGTTCAGCGTCTTGCCGGTGTTCATGATGGCTGCAGCGTTCCGGAGCTGCTCCCCGGTGTAGCCGTCCACCCTGGTATCACCGTCAATGACGACGGACACCGTGGGGCCGCAGCCGGCCGTTGCCGAAGGTGGACCCAAGAGCAGGACGATAGGAAGGATCAGCCCGCACAAGACCGCCGGGACCAGAACTGCCGCCCCGGCCAGAAGTCCCTTCGGCTTCATACCGTTTCCCTCGACTCCTTGCGAGGAGCCCCGACTCGATCAGGGGTTGCGGATCTCGTTGATCCCTTCGCATGGGAAATCCCAATTAGCGAACTCGGCTGATTCATCCCCTATCTCCCCCTGACATCGCTTGAACTACCCGGTCGGCCGATGGACTCGGAAGAACGAGCCCCGCCTCACTTCCGGTAAGCAGGGGACCAGTACAGGTTAGGAACTCGCTTAATGCCTTCATCACTGCCTAAAATGTAGCATGATGAGTGTATTAAACGCATCCAACAATGTGTTAAACACCCTTATGAAGGACATGTAAGTGTTGATGAAGGCGAAGCAAGTATGAAAATGGTGTTGTTTAGGGGCAAAATGGGGGGCGTGCCTAAATACGCCCTTCCCGAGGAGAACTGGTCAGAGGATCTCCTCCTGGCCCAGAGGGTTATTAGCACCCCCGCACGCCTGGCTATCGTTGGATATCTCTACACGCAGGGGCCGACACTGCGGGCGACACTGATTAAGAAGCTGTCCCTGGACAGCAGTCTGGTGGGCAGAAACCTCGACCAGCTTGAAGATCTTGGGATCCTGATCGGGGATCCGCCGCGCGGTGAGCGTGTAGGCCGATCTACGAGGTGGGAAGTCAACCAGGACAAGTACAAGGGGATGGCGAAGGCGCTTTACGAGTTCCTTGGTATTGACCTGAAAGCCCTTCCCGGGCAGGACGCGCAGGAAGGCTAGTACCCTAGACCTTCGCCGCCTGTGACAGGAATGAGAGCGCCGGTCAGGTACGTCAGCGTGCTGACCTTGTAAATGGCGTCTGCGATTTCATCCGGCTCCGCTATCCGCCTCAGCGGCGAACTTTCAATAAGCCTTGCCATGTCAGCCTCTTCGACCTTGGCCAGCATGTCAGTCCTTGTGGGGCCAGGGGCGACGACATTGATCCGGATTCCACGAGGGCCCGCCTCCCACATAGCAGAGCGCACCAGGCCATCAAGTGCAGCCTTCGATGATGTGTAGTGAGCAGAGCCGGGGATGCCGGTACGGGATGATTCAGAGGAGATGAGCACAATGGATCCGGAACGGGCCCGGCCCATGTATTTCAATGATTCCTGGACGCTGGTAAAAGCCCCGAAAAGGTTCGTTTCCATGACTGATCGCAGGTCTTCGTCACGCATCCGGATGAGAAGATCTTGACGGGCAACTCCGGCGTTATAGACCACTGTGTCGAGCCGTCCGAAGGTGACCGCTATTTCCTTGAAGGCTGCCTTCAACGCCGGTGTGTCCGTCACGTCGCATTCGATTCCGTGGACACCGTCCGCCACGCCGCTTCCGCGGTGGGTGCCGGCTACGGCGTAGCCCTCTTCCAGGAAACGCCTGGTGGTTGCTTCACCAATCCCCCGGGATGCTCCAATTACAAATGCCACCGGCGACTCAACCATAAACTTGCCCACGCCTGCACTCTACAGGTAAGGTCCACAGTGGCCCGGCGACCTCGCGGGCCTACATCTCCCATACCTCAAGTGTGCTGCTGGACAGTGGTGTGCTGGCTTCCAACCCTCGATTTGTTAGGGCTTAAAGTCATGCACCCCGATGCTCTCAATGCCGTATGCGCCGCCGCTTCAACCCCGTCCCTCCGGATTCTCCGCGCGTTGAACCTCCTTCAGATTCCGCAGCGGCCCGAGGAGATTGCTGAAGGACTCGAGTTATGCCTCTCCGTCGTCACTCATGAACTTTCCACGCTGGAAGCAGCCGGAATTGTGAGAACCATTGACGGGCACGTCCACCTGGGCGTTCATCTGAGCTCTTTCTTTGGCGAGCCGTTGACGCCTTCGATAACAGAATCCTCATGCCAGCGAGAACGAAAGGCTATCCGTGTCTAAGCAAGAGATCGATGCAAAAGGACGCTGGGTCGTCCTGGACACAACGCAGGACGGAGTGTCCCTGCTGGCCGTGGGCACAGAAAACCATCCCGGCATCAGCCCAAGGAACTGGCTGGACGAACGGACCCGGACGGTTCTGCTCGACAAACTCCGGACCGCACTCTCGTCAGGGGAGGCCTTCGACGGCATCGTCCGCTACGGGTCGGCTGAATTCGCCGTCATAGCCAAACCCATCGTGTCCCCCGATGGCAAGCAGAGTGTGGGTGCCTACGGAATATTCGAACACCCCGGGCACCGGATCCCCGACGCCCCTCTCCTGGGCGCCTGGCAGTGGCGGGTCTGCAAGAAAACCGGAAAAAACGTGGGTGATGACTCCTCACTGTGGGACACCAATCTCTTTAAGATCTATGGAATCGAGCCCGCGACCGTCGAAAGCCACCGCGGACCTGCCGGCGAATGGCTGGCCAAGCTCATCTCCACCAAAGACCGAGACACCATCAAGCTGGTGATTGACAGCGGCATCTCCGTCAACAACCGCAGCCGGCACCTGCTGTCCTACGAGGTCGTCTACGGATACGGAAGCGCCAACCCGGGTAAGAAGCAGATCGCCATGTCCGCCCGGGCCTATGACGACCCCGATTATCCCGAGGCAATCATGCTGCGCGGTTTCAGCCGTGAAGTGGACTGCGCTACGAAACTCGTCACTCCGGGCCTCTCGCCCGTCTCGGCCGGCCTGGTCACTGAAGCGCTCTTCGCCTTGGCAGCCGACCGTGCCTTTGCCGCCATCGACATGCAACAGGAAGTGACGTTCCGGACGTCCAGCAGATGGGCGGACTTCGGACTCCTGCCTGACTTTGAAGGAAACCTGGCAGCTCTAGCCCACCCTGACGACAAGTTCAGCTTCGAGCATCACCTCGCAGCGGCCGCTGCAGGACGCCTCGGACCCGAGTCATCTGCCAGTGTGCGGTTGAGAACCATTGCCGAAACATGGCAGGAATTTTCCGTTGCTGTAGCGCCGATCGGTTCCACCGACGGTCAGAGCCGCTATCTCATGACAAGCCTGGTACCTGCCGGACAAGGAGCATAAATGGGAATCCTGGATGAAAAGACAATACTCGTCACCGGAATCTTCACGGAGCGCAGCATCGCCTACGCCGCGGCCGAGCTCGCACAACGAGAAGGCGCCTCCCTGATCTTCACGGGCTTCGGGCGCCGTTCCAAAATCACTCAAAAAATAGTTCAGCGACTCCCCTCCCCCGGCCCGGTTCTGGAGCTGGACGCCACCAGCCAGGAAGACCTTGACTCACTGCACAGCAGGATCCTGGACCACACCGACAGCCTCGATGGCATCATCCACTGCATCTCTGCCAGCAAACCAGAAGCCGTCGGCCCCGGATTCATGACAGCGGACTGGGACGACCTATCCACGAGCCTTCAAATCTCCGGCGCGTCACTCCAGGCCGTCACCAAAGCCTGCCTCCCCGTACTCAACGACGGGGCCAGCATAGTCGGCGTCACCCTCGACGGAACGCCGGTATGGCCTATCTACGGGTGGGCTGGCGTGGCTAAAGCCACCTATGAATCCACCAACCGGTACCTCGCCTACCACCTCGGCGCGCGGAAGATCCGAACGAACCTGGTGGCGTGCGGACCCTTGGACAATTTCACGGTCGCAGCCATCGATGGCATTGAAAGTACAGACGGAGTATGGGAAAGCCGTGCGCCCCTGGGTTGGGACCGGACCGACCTGCAGCCAGTGGCCAAGGCAGTTATAGCGTTGCTCTCCGACTGGTTCCCGGCCACCACCGGCGAGATAATTCACGTCGATGGTGGCTACCACATCATGGGAATGTGACAAGGCTCTGCCATGTTGGAGACACGCTCAAATTACCTGCCATTCGATGGCACGAGTCACCGCCTAGATGGCGGGCACAGCGCCCAAATTGCACCTACTACGTTCGGCCGACGAGTGCACCGGATCAGCGCAGCCCCTTCCTGCGTGGCTTCGGGATTCGGGCGTACATGTTTCTGTTTCAACACGCCGAGGGTGTTTCAGTTTCAATGCCGGGACATGCGGCATCGCGGTGATAGCTTCAGTTTCAGAAGGACCGGAATGGACGGTGTTCCCCCTTTAGGACCGTGAAATGTTTGGTCCGACCAATCTATTGAAGTAACGGTGGCCTTCAGCCACTGAGTTCAAAGGACAGGGATGATGGCTCCAGTAAACCGTAGTGGCCGGCGGTCCAAGGGTGACCGCAAATTCGTCGGATTCCGCATCGCTACACCCAAGGCAGATGCGATGGACCTCGTTGCAAAAGCAGAGGGCTACCAGTATGTCAGCGACTGGCTGTCCGATTTGGTCGACGCACGCCTCGCGAACACCAATCTTCACGCACTAGTCCAGCAAGAGGAGTTGCCTCTTGGCCGCTTAGCTTCTTAAAAGAAGAAGGCCCGCACTAGGCGGGCCTTCGAAGCTTGAGATTCACGATCCGGACTGCTTGCCGGCTGACAGATCGTAAATCGTTGGGAAGTCCTTCGCAGGGCTTCCGTTGTGTTGCAAACCGGTCTTGGCGGACCGGCCCTCACTCATTCCCTCTGACAGGAACAAACTCATCGTACAACAGCACGCCCGCGCGCTGCCACCTATACCTGTGGGTGGCGTGCCGAGCAAGTCAGCCTCTCAGTGCAGCCCGGCCGAAGTCTGGGCTGCACTGGCGCTCCTGCTTGCCGGACAGCCCCGGGTCCGTCTCTCCCGGGACGGCGGAAAGACGTATCCGCAAAAAAACGAACGGACCCTGACTGGCGCACTTCCCTCCTTTCCTGCGGCGGTCCGGATTTTCGGCAAGGACGGGACCTGCGCGGCGATCTTCCTGGACTTTGACTCCTCGGTGGCCGGTGTTGACCGGGTGGAAGCCGATGTGAGGGCCGTCCAGACCTGGCTGCACCGTTGCGGGGCCCGGTGGATCGAGGACTACTCCCCCAACGGCGGCCGCCACGTCTATATCCCGCTGGAGAAGCGGGTCACCTTCTCTGAAGCGCGTGATCTCGTCGAGGCTCTGGGCACTAGGTACCGGAGCCTGGACAAGACCCCGCACCAGAACCTGCTGCACGGGTGCATGCGCATCCCCGGTTCCCCGCATAAGCACGGCGGTCACCAGGAACTGGCGATGAGCCTGAACATGGCCTACGACGTTGCCCGCCGGCCCAACGGCGCCGGAGTGTGGGCCACCATGAACGCCGATCTGGCCGGGGAGATCGCCGCCGTCCGGGCGCTGCGCCTGGAACAGTCCTACACACCCACGACCGCCGAAGCCCCGAAAGGACTCCAGCCCAGCGGGCGGATGTCCCGGGCCATGGTTCAGATGGCGCTGACCGGTCTCTACGATGCCAACCGGTATGCCTCCGATTCGGAGGCACGCCAGGCAATCCTCACCGGGGCTGCGGCCGCGGGCCTGGAGCTGACCGATGTGGAACGCCGGATGCTGCAGGGAACCTGGCCTGGACTGGCGTCCTTCTACGCCCGTTACGCCTCCCGCCACCGCCTCCCGGCCCTCAGACGGGACTGGGCCAGGGCGGTGGAGTACCTGCGTAAAAACCCCGGAACCACGGCGGGAAAGAACAATGCCCGTATATCCCCCACAAGCCAGCCAAATACACAGCCCCTGGGACCACAAGGGAATACCGTCTCATCGAATCCCCACGCCGAACACCGGTTCATCCGGACCTGGAGAAACGCGCTGCGGCTGAAGGAACAGGGGTACGCAGACTCCAGGACGGGGCTGGCTAGGAGGATGGTGTTGCGGGCGCTCGGGGAGGCAGCTCACATGACGGGGTCCAGGTTCATTGAGTTCGGCGATAGGTCCATTGCGGTGGCGACAGGCCTGGACCACACGACAGTCGGTGCACACCTGCGCGCCCTGCGCGCCGAGCATGATCCGTTGGTGACCCTGGTCGAGGCCGGCCGGGGGACAAAGGGGGATCTCTATATGCTGACCGTGCCCGAAGGGGTGAAAACCGCTGCGGAAGATCTGACGTGGCGCAAGGGAAAGATCCATGCCCTGCGGCCGGTGTTCAGGGAACTCGGTCTGCCGGCGGCCTTCGTCTATGAGGCACTGGAGCACTCCCCCGGGCTGACCACCGCACAACTGGTGCACCTGACGAGGCTGTCCCGCACCGCGGTCAGTGAAAGCCTGGAGGTGCTGGCCGCCTGGAACATGGCGACCCGGGACAAGACACGGGCCTGGTCCGTGGTGGCCACGACGTCACTGAAGGAACTCGCCGAGCACTTCGGCGTCCTGGAAGCCGTCGCCGCTCAGCTGCACAAATACCGGATCGAGCGGATCCTGTGGAAGGACTGGCTGTCCAGGAACGTCAACACCGTCGCCGAACTCCTCTCCCCCGGCGAGGACTATCCCTGGGAGGCTTTCGAGGGGCCGCCGGATGAGTGGGCCCTGGCGGACATGGCATTCGCCACGATCCGGTAATGCTGCTTTCATGTCTGCTTTCATGCATGCATGAAAGCAGACATGTTGGGAGGATCTATGCCCAGCGGCTGAGGATAGCCTGCTCGACGGCCTCGCGCACTGAGATGTCCTCCGCATCGGACGCAGCATAAAGAACGTCCATGACGTTTTGGGACAGCCGGGTGCTGAATGGATAGGTGACCTCTCGTCGACTGGTTTTCTTGGCACCGGCAACCTTGGACGTATTCGTCACCGTGGCGGGTGCCTGTGTAACTTGTTCTGGTTGAGGTGCCGGAGCGGCGCGGGGAACAGATACTGCCGGAGACTCCGGGATGGGCACGATTTGAGATACTGCGACGGCAGCAGGCTCTGTTTCCCCGGTAACAGGAGCTACTTTCTCAGCCATTCCCCCACTAGCAACTTCCGGGATTGCAGACGCGACTTGAGGCTGCACCGGAGCCACGATGGCCGGGGTGTAGTCGACGGGATCGACACTTTCGTCCGGCGCAGGCCTGGGCTTTCGGCGCGCCAGGACTGCTGGGCGCTCCTTCAGTCCGTCGGTCATCGAATTATCTCCTTCATAAGCGCCTGGTAAGCCTCCACGACGGGGAGGCCCTTGGTGTATTCGCCGTACCATTCCTGGGTCATGCGCATCTCTTGGACGATGGTCCGGTGCGGGACAAGCGGGGTGAGTAACATACTGGTCTCTCTCAACTCCTCGATGCTCGCCACGGCAATCCGGCTCATAACTGTCGAGGCAACTGCTCCGACAACGATGCCGGCCTCGTGCAAATTGTCGGGGGCGCCGATGCGCTTCCGGGACATGCGGAATTGCTCCACGCTGCGCCGGGCGCCTGCCACCCCATCCACACCGTCCACGGTCGCTCCCGCCGCGTAAACGATGGTGTCGGCAGCATTCAGCGCGGAAAGTGTAAGCGGGCCGCCCTGCCGGTTCGGACAGTCGATCACCACGACGTCGGCATCAATGCCCATAAGCGAGGTTCGGAGCCGGAGTTCGGCATGGTCGGCACGGTCCGCTTCCCTGTTGGAGACGCTACGGGCCGACGGAACGACGCGAAGGTTCGGGAACCAGTTGCTGGTGACGGCCAGATCGTCCGCCCATCCCTCGGGGTCCGGGTCCCCCAGGATGGCTCCCACATGGAGGCCCTCGTCCTTGGGCTCCACGCCCATCCACTTGGTGGCGGCCGCTCTCGGGTCGAGGTCGATGAGCGTTACTTTGCGTCCAGAGGCGGCCGTCACAGCGGCCAGTGATACAGCTGTCGTTGTTTTGGTGGCGCCACCCGACTCGCTGTAAACCATGATTGTTTGCATGCTTGCAAGCTTTCCTTCCTCACTCCGACGTTGCAAGCAGCCACGCCGTCACTTCCCCAATTTGATTAGTGCATGCATGCATGCATGCATGATGTCAGGACGATGGATTTTCGCTGTCCGCTACTTGATATCCGCTGCAAGCCGGTGCTCTTGCCCAATAGCTCCGGCTTGGTCAGCGCACGCTCTTCCTTCAGAAAACATGCATGAATGCATGAATGCATGAATGCATGAATGCCACTATCCCGCTTGCAGCCTTTAATTCCAAGGGTGCTGGGGGAAGTTTGGAGGCGATGCTGGCGCTCCTCCCCGCAGCAGTAAAGCCGTGTGACTTTCCTGAAAGCCTGCATTCATGTATGAAGGCATGCATTCATGTCTGAAAGCTTGTAAGAATGAAAAATGAAACACGGGGTGAGGTCAGGCACCTGATTTGTAGCGTTTGGTGGAATATTCCTTGTCATGCATGTATGCATGTATGCATGCATGCATACATGCATGACATTATTAATTAGAATCATCAGGAGGGTCCGCAACAGCCGCCTACAACGGGGTTGGAACTGGCGCTGTTTACACTTGGTGCACCGGGCATGTTGTCCGTTGCGCTGCAACCGCACGGCCAGCTGTCAGGTCCAGTGCCCGTCCGAGCTCCGAGGCGCAGGCGAAATATCAGGACCATGACGTTTCCCGGCCGGTGTCCTTTCGCGATTACGCGGGCGTTCTGGTCGCGTCTGATGTTTGTGTCCCGGCGCTGCGCCGGGTAGCGCCGGCCGGGAGCATGGGCGAAAGGGGGAGGGGGCGGCTTGCACCCAGTGGGGACAGCTTTGAGCTGACCCGCCGGGCTCCACCTGCCCCAAGGGGCGCAACCCCGGTCACCGCCGGGCCAGCCAGATCTAAAGCGGCCCTCAGCCTGCCGGGTCCCGCATTTCGGGGTCACCGATTGTCGAGGTTATGGGTTTTCTGGTCCGGGGATCTCGAGGACAGGTACCGACCCTCTGCAGGGACCATGGCGATGATCTGGTCCATGCGCTCACCTTTGGCGGGACCGTGGCGGAACTGGGGTGCCCGGCGGCGGCTGCGTGGTCGTCCTACAGCCCCGGGTCCCGGGCGCGGGCGGGTGGCCAGGGGTAGGCCATGGTCCGGGCCGGTGCCCGGAGCCGGTCAGCCGTCCGGCCCCGGCTTAGCCCGCGCCGGTACATCAGCACCCATTACGGGTCCCGGGCCCGGCGTGCCCGTCTGTCCATAGCGCAGCCCCTCCTCCCATCCCGTTCCCGGCATCGGTAGGACACCTCCGGTCCAGGACGGCAGGCAAAGGGTTCCCGCTCCGCGGCTGGCCGTGCCACTGCCCCGGGCCACCGGGGGCCCGCTGGCCCCGTTTATGGGCGCGGTGGTCGGGGCCGCATCCACGGGGGCGTACCGACCAGGGCCGGTGTCAGGCTGCCAGCGCGGCCGCGGCGCCGCCGCCGGCCAAGGGGGCAGGGGGCGTCAGGATGCTGAACGTGCAGTCGGACTGCGGCGGATCGATATGGGCCGGCAGATGGTGTGACCGGACGCAGTCCCGGAGCTGCTCGAGGGCGTCCGGGTCGATCCTGGCGCGGGTCATGTCCAGTACCAGCGAGAGTCCCGCCATCAGCGAGGCGGCGCGTTTCATCACCGGGTACAGGCCCTGGACGCTTTGGATGGTCACATGGCCCTGGGCCGCGACCTGCGCCCTGGCGCAGTCCAGGTCGACCCGGACCAGTACCCGAAGCTTCTCTGTCAAAGGGTTCTCCGCTCTAACTCGGGGCCACGACGCTGTGGCCCCCGACAACCATAGGGCAAATGTGATCCAGGCAACAGCTTCAAGGGTCAGCGATACAGCGTCGGTGATCGTTGACGGCCGGCCGGGGCCGCAGGGGGCCGGGTGGACTGGCCGCGTCCGCGGCGCTGGGCGTGGCGGTCCGGTGGGGTGTGGAATCCTTGGCTGGTGATGGCGCGCCGCAACCGCCTGTCCATGATGGACCCCATCCTGCCACCGGTGCCGCAATGTGAGGGGACACGGCCAGTCCAGGGACAAAGCCTTCGGGCGTCCACTGCACGGCCGGCCGTGGGGTCCAGGGCGCGCCGTCGTAGGGCTCCGGGTGCCCTGGCCCTGTTTGCCGAACGGCGTTTTTTGTCTGCTGTCCTTATGCAGAGGGAAAACCGGAAGAGCGGACGCACTACGTTCCGGCTCTTCCGCCTTAAATCACACCCGTGGGAAGAAGCACCCGGGGTTCCGCTGCGCTCCAACAGCTGCCCGCAGCCGGGCGGCGTGTCGCTGGACGGGCTACTGATCCGCCTATTACTGTCTTGCAGTACAAAGTCGGGCATGGGCGTTTCAGGCGTCCGGGAAGGGGGAGCACGTCGCCGCTGGCCAACCTGACCCGATGACTGACCTGACCGCTGAAAGCCCCTCGTCGGAGGGGCTTTCCCGTGTCTGCATGTTGGGCCGGCGGCAGCGGCGCAAGGCGCCCCCGGACCTCCCCCGGGACGGACGGGTGAACTCTGCCCCGGCGTCGGCCCGGAGGTCATCGTCCATCGCCCCACGGGATCCGGGGCCGGGTGCGGGCCGGGCTCAGCCTTCACAGTCGGTGCAGTAGGCGTGGGCGCCTTTCTGGAGGGCAATCTGGGACCGGTGCCGGACCAGGAAGCAGGAGTAGCAGGTGAACTCGTCCTCTTTCTGCGGGATGACCTGGACGATGAGTTCCTCGGCGATGAACTCACCGCCCGGGATGCCGGCCCCGTCCAGGCCGTCGGCTTCGTCGAGTTCCAGGACGACGCTGCGGGCGTCCGGTGCGTTCGCGGACTGCAGGGCCTGCAGGGAGTTCTGCTGGGATTCCTTGACGTCGGAGCGGACTTCGTCGTAATCGGTTGCCACGTGGCTGGTGCTCTTTTCTCGTATGTTGACTGACCCCGGTGCAACATACAGGACGCGGCGGCTATTCCACAGTCACAGGGCGGCACGAACGCCTGGGCGGCCGGTACGGGACGGCCGGCCGACGCACCAGGTGGTCGTCTGGGCTGTTTCGACGCCCTGGAAGCTAAGGGCCGCACCCACCCCGGCCGCGGGCCTGCCCGGGCTGATCCGGCCGCTACGATCTGGGTCACAGCGCCCGCCGTGCCCGGAACTGGAGGTTCAGCGATTGCTGCACTGCCCCGGCGAACTGGTCAGCTGCACGCGTGAGGATCTGCTGCAGGCACTGGCCGGCGGGTCCGGGTCCCCGGCCGAGGATCCGGGACGCCTACGACCAGGTGGTCAGCGGATGGACGCTGGGCGCGGAGGACCCCGACGCCGGGTACCCGCGCTGCTTCCGGGACGGGCCCGTCGCCACCGGGCGGGACCTTGCCGCGGTGCAGGACCGGGCCAAGGGGTGCGTGCTGCTGCAGCCCGGGCGCTGCACCTGGGTATGGCCGCCAGGGCGGTGTGTGCGCTGATATCGGTGCCTGCGACAGGGACCGCGATGGGGGCGCGGAACTGTTGCTTTCCGGAGGCTGGACCAGCCCCAGCAGTCCGTCAACAGGGGCTGATTTCGGGATGGTCTGTGGACGAACGAGGGGCCCGGCACAGGCCGCATGGCTCCGCCGGTACCGGGGCCGGGGGAGTGGCCGCCCGGGGGCGTCCCACGTGCCAGGAACTGGGACGGTCTTGTTGGCCGGGCGGGTGCCGGTCGCTGCACCCGGGGGTCTCGTCAAAATTCCGGATCCGTGCTGTCCTGAAGGTCACGTAGTCGATGACAGACAGCTAAGGGGGGCGTTGGGATGGGTAATCAGCAGGATCGCGTGATGCTGATGGAACGCAGGGACCTGCGGGGCGCCCTTGTCGTGATCACTGGTTTTTTGGCGCTTCTTTGCTGGTGGATCGGCTTATCGGGCTATCTGAACGTCGGCGGCTTCATCAGCGGCGGGGGCGGGTTCCTGACCTTTCTGCTCGTCCCTGTTCTGGCGACTGCCGCAACGTGCCTGGCTGCCCGTAGCGGCACACGGTCTTTGCGCGGGGCCGGCGCGGGTAGGCACAGGGCCTGATGGCAGCGAACACGATCAGCTTCACCATGACTGCCACGCCGAAGCCCGGCCATGAACAGGAATTCCTCACCGACATCGAGAACCTGTCCTCGGATGCGGTCGAAGGCTGCTACCTCTTCATCCTGGCCGCCGACGATGACCGCGCATCCCTGCGCGGCCGAAATCGTTCCGGGCCACCACACCTCCAGCAACCACGAGCTGGCTGCCTACCTGGAGAAGGAACTGGAGTCCACCTCGGGCGTCGAAGCGGACGTCGAGGTCACCATGGCGGAGTAGCCGCCACCAACGCACAGCGCTCACCCATGCCTTGGAGCGCCTTCTCCTCCCCCTGCCCTGATGAAGGAAGGTACTGACGCGGGAAGTAGTAGTAGGATTCCTACTACTACTTCCGCCTTAGAAGGGGTTCCCGCCGTGACGTTGAGTGTGAAAGACCGCGTGTACGCTGCCGCGGAGCAGATCAGTGCCGAACGCCGGCCCACTGTGTCGACGGTGCGTGCCTTGGCGGGGGTGAGTAACGCCGACGCCACCCGCTACCTCAAGGAATGGTCGGAGGAACGCCAGGCCGCGGGCGGCCAGATCGCCGCGGTGCCGGCCGCGCTGCTGGAACAGGCCGCCCGCCTGGCCGGGGCCTGCTGGGCGGAGGCTTCCGGGCTGGCCCATGAGCGCCATGCCGCGGCGGAGGCGGCCTGGGGGCAGGAGAAGAAGGACCTGACCCTGGAGATCGCCGAACTCGTGACCGACCTGGACAAGGTCAGCGCCGAAAGAGACGCCGCCGTCACCGAGCTGACGGCCCGGATTGTGGCACTGGAGACCCAGGTGGCTGCGGCGGGGGAGCAGCTGGCGCGGGCGCAGGCGGCGGAGCAGGAAGCTGCCCGGGAAGCATCGGCGGCCTCGGCCCGGCTGGCCGCGGCGGAGGCCCGGGCGGATACCCTGCAGCAGGCCCACGATGCGCTGCTGGACCGCATCACCCCTGCAACACCCCGGGATGACCGACCCGGGGCGAAGCCGGCCCGGGGCGAAAAGGACTAAGCCCTCGACGGACGCCGGTGCGGAGAAGGGCCGGGCAAGGGGCTGCCGCTGGTCAGGAGGCTCAACAGCCGGGCTGGAAGCTCCAGACAATCCACCGGCCGCAGCCCCCGAAGCGTCCGCACAGGGCTGACCATCCAGGCGGTGAAATAGTTGTGCGGGATGCCCAGCTCCAGCGCACGCTCGAAAAGGACCAGAACCGTGGGGTGGAGCCGGCCTCCGGGGAGGAACTGGAATCCGGGGCAGATGGTCCCGCCGCCGACGAAGACCCGGACAAGCTGGCCCATGACCGGTTCGGGGTCTTCCATGATTTCGGCGAGCCGGCGGCGCACCTGCTCCAGGGCCGGCAGCGTGAATTCCGTCCTGATCCCGTCCCACATCCGGTTGCTGATTGGCCGGGGGTTCATGGTCACCGGGCCTGGCCGCCGTCGCTGATGGTTTCCAGGAGCCACCGGGTGGCCAGCGGGTTCCGGCGCAGCGTGAAGGTCCGCAACGCGGAGTTCGAGGAACCGGGGCGGACCTGGATGCGCCAGTATTCGATGTCCACCAGGTTCCCGGCACCGACCGGTGCGGACCGCCGGGTCTCCCAGGGGTCCCCGTAGTTCTCGGGAAAAATCGGGCGGATATGTCTTGGGTAGGCTTCTGATCAGGGGATTTTTTGGCTCTGGTGGGAGGTTGCCGGGTGGTCGTTCAGGTGTTCACGGACGAGGAGCTGGAGGGGCTGCGGCGGTTTCCGGAGATCGGCCGGGAGGAGCTGTTCCGGTTCTTCACCTTGAGTCCGGCTGATGTCGCGTTCATCGATCCTGGCCGGGGTCGGGGCCCGTCGGACCGGTTGGGGCTTGCTGTCGCCGTTTGCACGTTGCCGTGGTTGGGGTTTGTGCCGGACGAGGTGGCGTCGGCGCCGTGGGCGGCGGTGGTGCGGCTGGCCGGGCAGCTTGGGGTGGATCCGGAAGCGATCCGGTCGTACGGGCGTCGGGCGAAGACCCGGACCGATCATTTTCGGCTGGCGGCACGGTATCTGGGGTGGCGGGCGCCGACGAGCCTGGAGTTGAAGGAGCTGGACGAGTTCCTGCTGGCGCGGGCGATGGAGCATGACTCGCCGACGTTGCTGGTCCGGCTGGCGTGTGAGTATTTGATCTCGGCGCGGGTAATCCGGCCGGGGCCGGTGATGGTGGTGAAGCGGGTCGCCCACGCCCGGGAAGCCGCGCGGCGGGAGACGTTCGACCGTCTGGCGCACGAGCTCACCGACGAGCGTCGCGTCGGCCTGGACGGGTTGTTGTTGGTGGACGCGGGGATCGGGATGACCCGGCTGCGGTGGCTGGGTACGGGGCCGGTGGAGGCCTCGCCCGCGGCGGTGAAGGCCGAGATCGCGAAGCTGGAGTTCCTGCGCGGGATGGACGCGCACACCCTGGATTTGTCGGTGTTGCCGGCGGAGCGGCGCCGGTTCCTGGCCACGGTGGGCCGCCGGCTGACGGCGCAGGCGTTGACCCGGCGTGAGCCGGAGCGCCGGTACCCGATCCTGCTGACGCTATTGGCGCAGTCGGCGACCGAGGTGCTGGACGAGGTGGTGCAGTTGTTCGACCAGGCGGTTTCCGCCCGGGAGAGCAAAGCCGCGCACAAGATGCGGGACGCGCTGGCTGAGCGGGGCAGTGCCGGGGAGGATCGGCAGGCGCTGCTGGACGCGATCCTGGCCATCGTCGCCGACCCGGCGGTGCCGGACGAGGAGGTCGGCGGCCTGATCCGCGGGGAGTGGATCGGGTGGGAACGACTGCGTTCGGCGCAGTCGGCCGCCCTGCCCCCGTTGCCGCGCGATCATGGGCATCTGGCCGCGCTGGAGGGCTCGTATGGGTATCTGCGGCAGTTCACCCCGCAGGTGCTCCAAGTAGTGCGGTTCGCTGGCGGTACCGCCGCGGCCGAGCTGGTGAAGGCGGTGGAGATCCTGCGGGAGCTCAACGTGACCGGTGCCCGCAAGGTCCCCGAGGACGCGCCGACGGGGTTCGTCCCGGCACGCTGGTGCGGCTATCTGGAGACCGCGGCGAAGACGGGCAGCGTGACCGCGTACCGGCATTATTGGGAGTTGTGCACGCTGTTGGCGTTGCGGGACGGGCTGCGCACCGGGGATGTGTTCGTGCCCGGTTCGCGCCGCTACTCCGACCCGGCCGCCTACGTGCTCACTCCGGAGACGTGGGCCGATCAGCGGGTGGAGTTCTGCCGGCTGGTCGGCAAACCCGCTGACGCTGCCACGGGGCTGGCCGAGGTCGAGCAGGAGCTGCATACGGCGCTGGGTGAGCTGGAACAGACCCTCGGCGAGGGCGACGGGCCGGTCCGCCTGGACGAGGCGGGCGACCTGGTGATCTCCACGCTGAGTGCCGAGGACGTCCCGGCCGAGGCGGTGGCGTTGAAGGAGGAGCTGACCGAGATGCTGCCGTTCGCGCCGATCGTGTCGCTGCTGATCGAGATGGACAAACGCACCGGGTTCCTGGACTGCTTCGCCCACGCCGGCGGCAGGCAGACCCGCAGCCCGGAGCTGAAGCGGAACCTGATCGCGGTGCTGATCAGCGGCTCCACCAACCTCGGCCTGACCAGGATGGCCGATGCCTGCGGCATCTCCTACGACATCCTGGCCTGGACCGCCGAGTGGTACGTGAGGGAGGAGACGTTGCGGGCGGCGAACCTGGCGCTCATCGGCTACCACCAGAAGCTGCCGCTGACCCCGGTTTTCGGCTCGGGCACCTTGTCCTCATCGGACGGTCAGCGGTTCCCCACTCGCGGGAAGTCCGTCACGGCCAGGGCTTTGAGCAGGTATTTTGCCCATGAAGGGCTGAGCACCTACACGCACGTGACCGACCAGCACACCACCTACGGCACGAAGATCATCGTCGCCACGAAACGCGAGGCGCACTACGTCCTGGATGAAATCCTGGGCAACGCGACCGACATTCCCGTCACCGAGCACGCGACCGATACGCACGGGGTGACGCTGGTCAACTTCGGCCTGTTCGACCTGCTGGGGTTGCAGCTGTCCCCGCGCATCCGGGACCTGGGCAAGATCACCCTCTACCGGACCGTGCAGAAGTCCGAGATCGAATCGGCGTTCCCGATGGCCGGGCCGCTGCTGACCCGGCGGTGCAACCTGGATCTGATCGCCGGGCACTGGGACGACCTGCTCCGGCTGGCCGGGTCGCTGAAGTTCGGGCACGCCACCGCGTCGCTGCTGGTCGGCAAGCTCTCCGCATCGGGCAGGCAGAACGCGCTGGCCGCGGCGCTGAAGGAGTACGGGGCGCTGCGCAGGACGATCTACGCCGCCCGGTACCTGTCTGACGCGGCATATCGCCGCAAGATCTCGCGGCAACTCAACAAGGGCGAGTCCCTCCATGCCCTGAAACGGGATCTGCTCTACGCCCACGAGGGCACCATCCGGGCCCGTCACCTCGAACAACAGACCGAGCAGGCCTGGTGCCTGACGCTCGTGACGAACGCCGTGGTGACCTGGACGACGGAGTACTACGGCCTGGCGGTGGAGTCGATGCGCCGGTCCGGGCGGCGCATCGACGACGAGGTCCTGGCCCACATCTCCCCGGCACACAGCGAGAACATCAACTTCTTCGGCGCCATCGACGTCGACGTCGAAGGCGAGCTGGCCCAGCTCGGCCCCACCGGATACCGGCCGCTGCGGGTGCGCGACACCCTGTTCTGACCCCGGAAAGCGGTGTGGAGCGGCGGCGAGGTGCGGGGCTGCCGCCCGGCAGACCGCATCCGCGTCACCCACGGCACCACGGTCCAGGTCTCCCCCGCCCCTCTGCCGATGGGGCCCTGACGATGCCCCGCTTCCACCAGGAGCACCTGGCGGGTGCCGAAGAGCGCGAACAGCAGCGGGCACACTGTCGGCGCGCGACTTGGCCGGAGGCGTGTCTGGCGCCCCAGAAGCACGCCCCGCCCTCCCGCAAACGGTCCATTCTGAGAATCCCGTCCGAAAATGCCCGGCGGACCGCCGCGAGACCCGGTTTCCTTCTCAAAACCATCTCTCACATGAACTGAGCCTGAACGAATTGTGGGAGAGGTTTCTGAGAAGATCCACCGGGGTCGGGAGAACGGCCTAACAAGGGGGCGCTCAGACCATGAACTCCCTAGCATGAGCGCGCAGTTGCTGTTGCTCCCTATCTGGACTTGGCTACCATCGATTCCTGGTCGCGTTCGGACGCGTCGGAGGGGATTAGGCGCCGCTCGAGGCGGTGGAGGGCGCTGGCAAGTGACTGGTCGATGAGTTCTGAAGTTGTTTCAGCGTCCCGGCTTCTGGCTGCGTCGACAATCGCCTGTTGTGAGGTCCAAAGGGAGGAATCTTGGTTGGCGATAGCTTCGGCTGCGCCGATAACCTTGTAGGGTCGGCACTGAAGCCACAACGTCTCAATGACATTTGTGAGAACGGGGTTGCCGCCGGCGGTGTACAGCGTACGGTGAATTACCTCGTCATCATCCAGTGCGTCCGAGACCCTTTCCTCGGCTACTGCCTGGAGCATTCGATCGCAGGCCGCCTGCATCTCTGCGAGATCCTTGTCGGTGACCCTTTCGGCACCTCGCCGTGCCGCCTGCACTTCCAATAAGGTGCGGACATGGTAGATGTGGATTAGTTCACTAACACTAAATTTCCTGACCACTGCGCCTTTGTGCGGGACGCGCGTAGCCAGGCCGGATTCCTCCAAACGGCGTATGGCTTCCCGCACCGGCATGACACTGGTTCCCACCATGGCTGCGACATCCCGCACCCTCAAGGGGAAGCCAGCGGCAAGTTCCCCGGTCAGGATCCTGCTACGCAGGACGTCGAAGACTTGGTCTGCGACCAAAGTGGGGGTGATTGTTAAATCTATTTGGGTCAAGGTGTGCTCCATCCGCTATTTGCAGGAGTGAATGTTGGAGCTGTCAGAGCACCCCGCAGTTGAGTCCCTGCCCAACGTCTGTGTCCGTATTAACAGACACCACCCCCACCGCCGTCCCTCATAAGGGATAATCATACCTAAAGATACTTTTTGATCACAAATCACGCAACTGATGAAAACGGTTCCCCTTCCGGGCCGGTCTTACGCCGGACCGGAAGGGAGGATCCGGTTCCAAGCTCGCAGGCTGCTCTTCGTGCTCCTGTTACTTCGTTGGAGGAGCTACGGCGACAGCTTCCAGCTCAATGCGTTTGCTGCCCCTGAACCTGCTGACTTCAACGGTGGTGCGTGTCGGGAGGCCTGTATCTCCGAGTTTGGCAGTGTAGATCTTGTTGTATTCGTCAAAGTCGTCCAGGGACGCCAGATACACCGTGACTTTCAAGAGGTCGTTAAGGCCAGCGCCTGCGAGCTGGAGCGTCTGCTCAAGGTTTGAGAGAGTCTGCGTCACTTGGTCAGCGAAGGCCTCAGGCGTGGTGCCGTCGGCCGAGGTGGGGATTTGGCCGCTGGTAAAAATGAGGCCGCCCCCAATGGCCAGATCAGCATATGGCTGGCTGGTGCTGTTGTGGTTGACAAGGTTACGCATAGTTGGTCTCCGGGTGTAGTGGCTGGGTGGTGCGGGGCGGGTACCCTCCATGTGTGGCAAAGGCATCCGCGATCTCGGTGCTTGTCGCGCCGCTTCGGATCAGGAGCGTCAGGAGGACGCGGGCCTTGAGGCCGGGGAGTGACCCGGCTGGTATCAAGCCGTGGTTGATGAGGTCAACTTCTGCCCCGGGTGAGCTGTAGGTGTTTCGGAGCACGGAGCCTGATCCGGTTCGGGAGGCGAAAACTACAGGGATGGACTGGGCCGCTTTTGCCAGCGCTTTGGAGAATCCGCCACTGACGTGACCGCCACCCATGCCGTCAACTACCAGCCCTTTGTAGCCCAGCGACAGGATGGAGTCGACAATCGTGGGGTCCTCATCCATAACAGCCGTGATCAAGGCGACGTTTCCGGCTCCGGTGGCGCCGTGGATCGGTGTCTTCACGGCGTGGAACGGTTTTACGGCAAAGACGGGGTGGGACTCGGCGATCCAGCCGATTGCACCAACACCTGGGGACTGGAAGGCCGCGGAGTTGGACGTATGGCTCTTACGCACCCATCGGGCTGAATGAATTTCATCATTCATCACAACCACGGTCCCCACTTCCCGCAGCTCCGGGCTGATGGCCACCTGCAGGGCTGCTTGGAGGTTCGCCGGGCCGTCGGATTTCGACTGGCTGGGGTTGTGCAGGGCTCCTGTAATGACAATCGGATTATCTGTGCCGAGGAGGAGGTCCAGGGCGAAGGCCGACTCGTCAATAGTGTCGGTCCCTTGGGTCAGCACAACTCCCTGTGCGCCGGCGTCGAATTGTTTCCTGACTTCTGCCGCCAGGTCGACGAGTTCAGCAAAGGTGATTTCCGATGAGTCCCGAGTGCTCCAGGTAAGTGGTCGGATGTCCACATCAGAAGCTGACTCTTCGAGGGAGAGGACGAGGTCCGATGCTCCCAGTGTTGGAACAACCCCGTCGCCGCCGGTCGCCGGCGTGCATGAGATCGTACCGCCCAGGGATATGACTGTTACTGAGGCTTTTTTCATGTTCTGTTCTCTTTCCTCCACACGCACTATGCGCGAGAGAATGTTTCGCGGGCGGTGGAGGTAAGCACTTCATGCCCTGAATCCGTCACGACGACTGTTTCACTGAGCGCGGCACCACCCGCGCCGAGGAGCATGTGGAAGACCATGCCCGGTGCCAGGACGTAGTCGGATTGCGCGTCGATGTCGAGGCTGAAATCTCCTGAGGTCGGGTGGAACTGAAGCCCGAGCCCGTACCCCACCCGCCTGTCGTATCGTTCCTCCAGGCCGGCTTTGAGGATTGGCAAGCGGCATGCACTGGCTATCTCGGAGGCATTAATGCCCGGGCCCATCCGCCCGATGGCGTTGTCCTGGGCACTCCGGAGAATGTCGGTTGCACGGAGGACGGAGCTGCTGACGGGGCCGACCACGGCGGCGCGCATCAGCTTTGCCCAGTATTGCTTGTAGATGCCGCCCAGTTCGAGCCGAACGTTGTCACCTGCGGCAAGAATGCGGTCGGTTTGCTGTCCATGCAGTTGGTTGGTCCTCCATCCTGAACAGATGGTGCCGCCCATGCCGCCCATGAAACCGTCATGTCCCGCTCGTGCCTGGGCTGCGGCAATCTGCGCAGCAATTTCCAGTTCCGAGACGCCTTCGTGGACGGCTTTGATGCCGGCATCCATCGCGGCGGTCGCAATGCGGCCGGCGGTACGCAGATAGTCGATTTCACGGGCTGATTTGATTTGGCGGAGTTCTTCGACGATTTGTGAGGAAGGTGTGAACCGGACGCGGGGAAGCGCCGCGCGGATGCGCTCAAACAGTCCCAGCGAAAGGTAATGCGAGTCGTACTCGACGCCGATGACGGCCTCCAGGCCGACTGTCTCCTGGACCGCTTCCTTCAGGAACGAAATCGGGTCCTGCCCATCGAAGTACAGGTGCCTGTCGCCGACCCATGACAGTTCCTCTGCCACAGGGTTCTCAAGGGCCCGCATGACCAAGTGCGGATCGCCTTTCTGGGGAACGAGAAGGGAGTGGTAGGCGAAGAAGCCGTCGTGCCACACTCCGCTCAGCCAGGCAAGATTTTCGGGCTGGTGGATGAGCAACGCATCGAGCCCGGCCTGGACCATCCGGTCCTGAACCTTGTGGAGACGTTCCCGGTACTCCTCAACGGTGAAGTGCGGCTGGTGGGGAATCAGCGGCGTTGGGTTCAGGTCTTGCTTGACGTTCAGATCGGTGTTCATGGTATTCCTTTCATCCCTGTTGCCAGGGCAATGTGTTCTAAGTCCGAGGGTTGTCGGGGCTTTGGGTCAGAGGAGGCGGACTTGAGGCCTGTCCAGAGCGCAGGCCCGGATATGCGGTGGGATGGGTTCGTTGGCCACGATTCCGGCAATCGCATCACCTGTGACGGGTCCCAACGTCATGCCGAGAGTGCCATGGCCGGTCGCCACCAGAAGGCCGGGCCTGTCGGGGACTGCACCGATGTAGGGGACGCTGTCCGGTGTGCACGGACGCAGGCCGCTCCAAACCTGTGCGGCACGGGGCTGCAAATTGGCCAACCCCGGGAAGTACTGGGATGCCTGCCGGAGCACGCTCTTCATCCGGCCCACAGAAGACGAGCCGCTATGCCCCGCGAAGTCGAACGTTCCTGAAAATCTTGTGCCTGTCTCAAAGGGTGTGCAGGCCACCCTGACGTCGGCAAGTTTGACCGGGTGCCGAAGCACGGGGCCATCTGCGACCGTTATGCTGCATCCACGGCCCGGCTCAAGGGCCAGTTTAACCCCCGTAGTTCGAAGAATGCGGGCCGAAGCAGCCCCAGCCGCGACCACAACCTGATCAGCCTGTTGCGTGCCGTTGTCGGTTTCGATGGACCATCCGCCGGGCGTCTGTTCCAACTTGCGGACTGAGCAGTTCTCCAGAATCCGGGCGCCTGCGCTGCGTAGCCAAGTAACCAGACCTGCCGTAATTGATTCGGGCCGCACGCTCTTTTCATCGATCAGGTGCACGCCGCCCACCAGTCCAGGAGCGAGATCAGGCTCCATCGTGCGGAGGAGTTCCGGCGTGATGCTGACGGCCCTGCCTGCGTAGCCGGCCTGACGGATCTGTGCATGTGAAGCCAAGAATCCCTCCCTGCCGGCCTCGGTGCGGAAGGGCAGGAGCAGCCCGTCGTCATGAACTTCCGCCTTGACGTCCAGAAGCATTTTGTCGAAAAGTTCAATGGTCTGATCGTTGAGGGCAACCAGGGCCTGACGTGCTGTTGCGGAGTTCACCTGGGAACTGTTCCGATAAAAAAGGGCCACCCACTTCATGAAGTCCACATTGGGAAATGTCTGAAACCTAATGGCGCTGTCTTTATGGAGCATCGACATGATGGCATCGCTTATCGCACCGGGAGCGTTGAAAGGCTGGGACAAAGCGGGGACCATCCAACCGGCGTTTCCCTCTGAGGCGCCTGCGCCGCACGTTCCGCTGTCGATTACGGTGACTTCGTGCCCTGCCTTACTCAGGCTGTAGGCAGAACACAGGCCGATAATGCCGCCTCCGATGACGGTGATGTTCATGTTTTCGTTCCTGTCTAAAAGGGTCAGCTATGTGAGCGGGAGACTTAGAAGTCCCGGAGCAGGGTGCCGTATCCTTCGACACGGTCCGTGACGCCGGCTGTGCGCAGGCAGTCCCACATCATGGCCTGGTTGCTGGTAATGACGGGCTTGTTGAGCCGGGCCTCGAGTGCGTCGATGATTTCCACCGACCGCAGCGCCCCGCAGCTGATGAACACCGCGTCACTGTCTTCGCGGTCGATGGAGGCGGCGAATTCGGCCAGGTATTCAGGTGTTACACGGGCCATGTCCTCGTCGTTTTCGATGTTGAGCCCTTCGATGTTGAGGATTTCGAATCCCCGTTCCTCGAGGTACTTACGTTCGATGACATTTACTTCATCCAGGTAGGGGGTTGCGATGGTGATGCGCTTGGCGTTGATTGCGCGCAAGGCGTTAATGACTCCTGTGATGAGCGAGGTCGGCTTTGCACCGGGTGCCCCGCGCCGCAACTGGGCGAATACGTTGTCTTCACCAATGACGACGCTTCCCGATGTACAGGCGTAGCAGGCAACGTCCAGTCTGACGTCGGGGAGAATCGTGGCGGCGGCATCGCCGATACCGGACTCCATGGCAAGCAATGTCTCAACGCTGATTCGGTTGGCCATTGGTGCCCGTGCGAAGAACACTCCCACCCCAGGGGGTGCCAGACGAAACATATCGCTTTCAATGGTTTGCTCCATCGCCAGGAGGACAAAACCAATCCGCGCCTTGTAATGCCGCCCCTCGTCGAACTCAATGATTCGGTCCCCCTCCGAAGAGACGGCAGGGTGGGTGATGGAAGTCTGAAGATTCATGGTGTCCTCTCGGAGGTGCCTGGATCAGGGCACTGACGCGAATAGTGAAACGATCATGGGGGCGAGGCGATGCCGCCGGGTGATGACTGCGATGTGCAGCAGGAGAAGGACTCTCTCCGTCTGGTGGTCCGCCACCAAAACTTGCCGATGCCGGACGGGTACGTTTGATTCATGCCAGTATGTGATCCGTGATCACATATGTCAATAGACTGATTGTGCCGTTGCGCGGTCGCCTCATGGCACTCCTCCCGCATTGCGCGAACTGCCTGCGGCCGCGCCTGGCGGCCCTCAGGCCTGGCGTGCTCTACGCGCCGCAGGGGCGGCGCGACGTGCGCAGCAGGGGCGGGGCGACGTGCGCAGCAAGACTTTTACATGAAAACCGACGGCCCCCTCTTGACGAAAGTTGTGGAATAAGCCACACTCGGATCAATGATTTGTGATCACAACCACAGGTGATGACAAGATTTGGTCTACCCGGTTTCCGGGCTCAAGTACCCCGAGGGCTCCCTACCGCAAGAACTATCCTGTGCAGGCTGAAGAGCCGCGTTTCGTACGGCAGGCCGGCCGCATCGGTGCCGTACATCAAACAACCGGGAGACATCCCGGCAACATCTTTCCCTATCCTCAGATCCTGCGTTCGTATATCTCCACTCGGGGATTTCTCCTTCAGACTTTCCCGGTCCTGATTTCCTGCAGAAAGAACATTCGTGATGCACTCAAGCACAACTCAAACACCTGCCCAGGTGCAGACTGCCGCAAGGAAACCCCTCTTTGCAGCCTCGGCGGGTACCTTCATTGAATTCTTCGATTACGCCTCGTACTCCTACCTGGCAACCACGATCGCCGTCGTATTCTTTCCCCCCGGCAACCCAGCAGTTGCGCTCGTGCAGACTTTCGCACTGTTCGCTTTGTCCTTCGCGATGCGTCCCATCGGTGCTCTGTTCTGGGGGCACTTCGGAGACAAAATCGGACGCAAACGCACTCTTGCAATCACCATCATCGGGATTGGTTTTGCGACCACCTGCATTGGCCTGCTGCCAGGCTATGCCACCATCGGGTTCTGGGCGCCTGCGCTCCTTATAACCCTGCGCCTCTTTCAGAGCTTCTGCACCGCCGGTGAATACTCCGGAGCCGCCGTCATGCTCTCCGAATACGCGCCGGCCGACAGGCGGGCGCGCTACATCAGCGCCGTACCCATCGGAACCGCCCTTGGCTTCCTTGCAGCATCGATTGTGGCCAGCGTTCTGCACGGGCAACTTGGTGACGATGCAATGGCGGACTGGGGGTGGCGTGTTCCGTTCCTCCTCGCGGCGCCGATGACGCTGATCGGCATCTATCTGCGCACCCGTATCCATGAAACTCCCGTTTTCCTGGCGACCCAGGAAAAGGGAGAAATCATCAAAATGCCCGTCCTCGTGGTATTCCGCAAACACTGGAGGGTGCTCCTTCGGACACTGGCCGTTATGGGCATCAACGCCACGGGCTACTACCTCGTGCTGGGCTACATGCAGACCTACCTTGAAGTGGAAGTCGGCCTGTCCGCCTTCGAGGCCAGCATCATCATGACAACTTCCCTGCTGGTCTACCTCCCCCTCCTGTATGCCGGCGCCTCCCTCGCTGACCGTTTTGGTCGCAAGCCCGTCCTCATGGCAAGCGCTTTAATCTTCCTGGTCTTGAGCTACCCGATATTCCTGCTACTGGGAGTCAGCGGTTTCGCCGGGGCAATGGCTCTGCAGCTCCTACTCGTTGCGACGTTCTCCCTCAATGACTCCACTTTCGCCACGTATTTCACGGAAGCCTTCCCGGCCAACGTCCGCTTCAGCGGCTTCGCGATACCCTTCAACTTCGGTGTGGCCATCTTCGGCGGCACGGGCCCTCTCCTTGCGGCTTGGCTGATTGCCGAAACAGGCAACAACACGATGCCGGCATTCGTCATGATGGCCGTCGCGGCGATCGGCGTCATCGCACTGATCTTCACCAAGGAGACCAAACCCAGCAAAGAAGAAGCAGCCGCTCTCAACGCCTCCGCCCTCAAAGTCTGACACCACCGAGGCAACACGTTGGCGGGAGCAGCCATAGTTCCGAGGGACGGTGCTGCTCCCGCCAGCGCGGCGTGCAGCGCCGTCCTTGCTCCGAAACAACAAAGAATGCCGGGCCGAAAAATGGCCCGCGCAGACCATTTTCTTTACATGCCCGTAACGAATGATCAGCAGAATGCCCTAGGGCCAGGCTGGGAAACGGAAGCCCGACTTAGCCGCCAGGCGACCGTGCACGGCTCCCAAAGCAGCCAACAACAAACAGACAAGGAAAGCAGCAATGAAGTTATCCGGCAACACAGATTATCCGCCTGTCAGCAACGTTCAACAGGCGGGCAACCATGAGGATGCTGCAGCCGGAAACCTCAACTTGCCGGTCGGTCGATGATGACCCGGACAGGCCTAGCATCGCCGCAACCGGCCCCTGTTTCGCCGGCGGCCCCGGCCCTGAAGTCCGCGGGTCACGTCATCGTGGATTCGCTGGTCGCGCACGGGATCAAACGGGCGCACGTCGTCCCCGGAGAGAGTTTCCTGGACGTCCTTGATGGGCTCCATGACTCGCCAATCGAGACAATCATCTGCCGCCACGAGGGCGGCGCGACCTATATGGCTGAAGCCGACGGCAAGATGAACCAAATGCCTGGCATTGCAATGGTCACCCGCGGCCCGGGTGCGGCCAATGCCCACGTTGGACTGCACACGGCGTGGCAGGATTCCACCCCCATGGTGCTGTTCGTGGGGCTGATCCCCTTCGCCCACCGGGACCGCGAAGCTTTCCAGGAATTCGACATCAAGGCCTGGTTCGACACCGGAGCCAAACGCGTGATGGTCCTGGATCACGCCGAGCGGGCCTCCGAAATCGTTGCCGAGGCTCTGTTTTCGGCGATGAATGGCCGTCCCGGTCCCGTCGTCATCGGGCTGCCCGAGGACGTCATCCGGCAACAGATCCCCGCCGAACTTCACCCGCCCATCCCTGTGGCCACCGGTGGTATGACCACGGTGGATGCGGATGCCCTGGCAGAAGCCCTGGCCTCATCCAGCAAGCCTCTGTTCGTCACCGGCGGTAACGACTGGACGCAGGAAGGCGCGGACCGGTTCACCAGCTGGCTTGAAAAGCACCACATCCCGGCGGCCGCCGAGTGGCGGACCCAAGGCACCGTTCCCTTCAATTCCTCTTCCTACGTCGGACCCATCGGCTACGGGCGTCCCCGGCCGACCTACGACCTCCTCGAAGAAACCGACCTGCTGATTTTTGTCGGTACCGTCCCGGGTGATGTTATTACCGACGGCTTCCTATGCCGGCAGGACTGGACCAAGAAGAACTTCCTCGTCACCGTCGATCCGTCCCTCCGGGGCCGCTCCGGCCCGGTCTCCTACCAGATCGTCGCCAAACCGGACGTATTCATCCGCGACCTGGCCAAGATCGAACTCCCGGTCAAGGATGAATGGAAAGCCTGGACGGCACGAATGCGCGGCGAACAAAAATCCTTCGCAGCCCTTCCCCCATCGACGCCCTCGTCCGGTCCGGCACGTATGGACACCCTGATGGCCAATCTCGTTCCCACGCTGCCTGCCGACGCCATGATCACCCTTGGAGCCGGGGAGCACACCAACTGGGCGCACCGCTACTTCCCCACCCAGCGTTACGCCTCCATGATCAGCGCCCGCAACGGCTCCATGGGATACTCTGTCCCCTCCGCCATCGCAGCCTCCCTGGAATACCCCGGCCGGCGCATCGTCACCATCGCAGGGGACGGCGAATTCCTCATGAACGGCCAGGAACTCGCCACCGCCGCCCAGCACGGGGCCACTCCGCTTGTCATCGTTATGGACAACCAGGAATACGGCACCATCCGCACCCACCAGGAACGCCACTACCCGGACCGGGTCTCCGGTACCCAGTTGAAAAACCCGGAATTTGCGCTCATGGCCCAGGCATTCGGCGGCTACGGCATCAAAGTCGAACGCGACGCCGACATCCCTGCCGCTATCGCAGCGGCACTGAAAGCCATCGATGAAGACCACGTGTTCGCGCTCATTCATCTGGTGGTAGAGCAAAGAGTCAAGGCCTACTAAGACCACCGGCGGCGGCATTCCCCGCTGCACTGCCCCCGCCCTCGAATAGCTGCGCCCTGCAATCGCTTAAGAACGGAAAAACATGTCTGTCCCCGCACTCACTGAACTCGACCTGCTGGATACTGTGCCCACCGGCCTGCTCATTGGCGGCCAATGGCGTGATGCCTCCGACGGCGGCACTTTCAACGTCCATGACCCCTCAACGGGAGAAGTCCTCGCTACCCTGGCCTCAGCCACCAGCCAGGACGCCCTCGCCGCGCTCGACGCAGCCGACAAGGCCCAGGCCTCCTGGGCCCGGACGGCACCGCGCGAACGGGCCGAGATCCTGCGCCGGGCCTTCGATCTGGTCACGGCGCGGGCCGAGGACTTCGCGCTGCTCATGACTTTGGAAATGGGCAAGCCCCTGGGCGAAGCCCGCGGCGAAGTCACCTACGGCGCAGAATTCCTGCGCTGGTTCTCGGAAGAAACAGTCCGCAACTACGGCCGCTACCTCACTTCACCCGAGGGCAAGAACAAAATCCTCGTCCAGCACAAGCCCGTTGGCCCGTGCCTGCTGATCACACCGTGGAACTTCCCCCTGGCCATGGCCACCCGCAAAGTCGCTCCCGCTATCGCCGCCGGCTGCACCATGGTCCTCAAACCCGCCAAACTAACACCCCTAACCTCCCAGCTGTTCGCCCAGACCATGATGGAGGCAGGCCTCCCGGCCGGTGTCCTCAACGTGGTCTCCGCCTCCTCAGCTTCGGGGATTTCCGCTCCGTTGCTGAAGGACTCCCGGCTGCGAAAGATCTCCTTCACCGGCTCCACCCCGGTGGGCAAGCGCCTGATGGCCGACGCAGCGCAGAACGTGCTGCGGACCTCCATGGAACTCGGCGGGAACGCCCCGTTCATCGTCTTCGAGGACGCGGACCTGGACAAAGCCGTCGAAGGCGCCATGGCCGCCAAGATGCGGAACATGGGAGAGGCCTGCACCGCCGCGAACCGCTTCCTGGTCCAGGAATCCGTGGCCGCCGAGTTCACGAAAAAGTTCGCCGCCGCGATGGCCGCCCTGACCACCGGCCGTGGCACCGACCCCGCCACCCAGGTAGGACCCCTGATCGATGCCGGCGCCCGCGACGACGTCCACGCCCTCGTCACCGCTGCCGTCGACGCCGGAGCCACCGCCGTAACCGGAGGCTCCCCCGTGGACGGACCCGGATACTTCTACCAGCCCACCGTCCTAGCCGACGTGCCGAACGACGCGGAGATCCTCCGCCAGGAAATCTTCGGCCCCGTCGCCCCGGTCACCATCTTCGCCACCGAGGAAGACGCCATCCGACTGGCCAACGCCAGCGAATACGGCCTCGCGTCCTACCTCTACAGCCGCGACTTCAACCGGCTCCTGCGCGTGGCCGAACAGATCGAATTCGGCATGGTCGGCTTCAACGCCGGAGTCATCTCCAACGCGGCGGCACCCTTCGGCGGCATCAAACAGTCGGGACTCGGTCGCGAAGGTGGCGCTGAAGGCGTCGCCGAATACACCACCACCCAGTACATAGGCATCGCTGACCCCTACGCCGGATAACGCATCCTTCCTGCCTTGAAGGAAGGATGTATCAGACCACCAGGGGCCTCCCATCCCCGCAACCGAGGAGCACTCATATAAGCGGCCACCGCGACTTCAGGCGTACGTGGCTTTCAGGTCAAAACGGCACTCATTGACAGAAGTAAGGAGAGCACCATGTCGCAAACAACCTCAAGAATCACCCTCAAGGTTGAGGACCCTACATCAAGGGATCGGCAACTCGAGCGGACCTGTGCACTGCTCCGCAAGGAAGCTACAGATTGCGGCATTCTCGTCACCAGGATCGACCACTCTACTTTCGAGATAGCGCTCAGCCCTAGCGTCGCGTTCGGCTTCACCCATGAACTCGACTTGCTCTGAATTGCGGCAGACATGGATACCCCAGAGATGCCGCTGAATCAAGATGCGTGATGCCTGACCCCGCGAAAGGACCACCCGTGTCGGAGCCACGAGAATACAATCTCACGAAAGACAACCATTACGAAGGGGCGGAGAAGCACCCCTTATCAATTTGGACAAGCCTCGCTCCCGGCGACGTCGTGTCACTCCAAGGAACTGACACTCAGGACTACGTCGGGACCGTCGAAACCAAGACAAGCGACGGCCTCATCATCTGGATAAGGGACGAGTTAAACGCGAGAAAACTGGTCCATTTCCGGGAATGTCAGTCCGTGCGTGTAATCCAATGACCGTGGCGCCGCGGGGCGCCAGCGCAGGCGCCTTGATGGTACCCGGCTCCATGTGCTCATCGCAGATGGCCGCAGTTGCCCGTCAACCTACTCGACAGCATCAGTGCGGAGGACTTGACGAGGGTCCGGTTGCCCTAGAGCAGCCTACTGATCATCCTCATAGCTCGCCCTTGGCGGCATTCCTTCACCCGCTCGGCGCTGATGACAAGCACAATTCTAGGGGTGACTATTGCCGGTACGACCGTCCTCTATGTGGTTGCCATTACGCGATTGCCGCTGGGTACACCCACGCTGTGGGAGAGGTTTGTGAGAAGATGCCCAGGTGAGCAGCGAACCGGACTCCACCCCCACCGACGCCGACGAGGTCGAACGACAACCCTGCCCCCGGTGCCTGGTCGAGGCGGGCTCGCCGTGCCGGTCGCGCTCCGGCACGGTGGCGGGCACCTACCACACCGGCCGGTTCATCAAGGTGCCCCGCTTGGCGAAGCGGCTGCGGGTGCCGACCCCGACCGACCGGGGGCCGGGCCGGCTCTGGCGACCGGGCACCCCGCCGCCGGCGCCGATCCCCACGGACACACCGGCCACCGACATCAGGGTCGGTTACGCCCGCTGCTCGCACCTCACTCAGGAACTCCAGTCCCAGCTCGACGCCCTGGAAGCACACGGCATCGACCGGGCGAAGATCTTCGCCGAGAAAGTCTCCACCCGCGTAAGGCTCCGGCCGAAGTTCGAGGCCGCGCTGGAGCTGTGCCGCCAGATCAAGGCCCACGCCCCGCACTGCCGGGTCATCATCACCGTGTACGAGATGAAGCGCCTGGGCCGCGACTCGGCCGAGCTGACCGCACTGGCCGACCATCTCACCGCGCACGGCATCGCCCTGGAGATGCTCGCAGGGCCACTGCCCGGGATCTACGAGTGACCGGAGGATAGCCTCGGGGCTTGATGCGAGTCGCCGCTGAAGGATGGTGAGGGCGAAGCCCACATTGTTCCCGCGCTTCTTGTCGCCCGACTCCGCGATACCTTCGGCCCGACCCATCTCGGTGCGCACGTAGTCGGTGACCTGCTCGTATAGATCACGTTCTGCTGATGAAAGCTCGTACTCGACAGTGTAGGCCCGGCGTTCCGGAAATAGCGGCTTGCCCTCAAAGGTCAGGAGGTCCTCCTTAACCATGCGCCGCATCAGGCCTTCAGTGTCGGAGCGGTGTACTCCCGGACGGAACTGCCCCTCGAATCTGTCTCGGTCGAGCAGCGACATGAAGAGCTGAAAGTCTTCCTCTTTGCCCGCGTGCGGCGTCGCGGTCATGAGCAGAAAGTTGTGGGCGGTCTCCGATAACAACCGGCCCAGCTTGAAGCGCTTGGTTTCATTCACCTCGCCCGCCCAAGGGGAGTAGTGGGCGCTCATACGGTGGGCCTCGTCGACGATAGCTACATCCCAGGTCACTTCGGAAAGCTGTTCCATGAGATCGTCATTTCGGGAAGCCTGGTCCATCCGCACGATCAGATACGGGTGTTCGGCGAACACGTTCCTGCCCTGAGCCTCCTCAACCATTTGACGAGAGAAGATCTCGAAGTGGAGATCGAACTTCTGCGACAGCTCCTCGCGCCACTGGTCAGCTAGCCCGCCGGGGGCGACGACGATTGCGCGTTCGCAATCAGAGCGCAGCATCAGCTCCTTCAAATACAGCCCGGCCATAATCGTCTTGCCAGCGCCAGGGTCGTCGGCGAGGAGGAACCGCAGCGGGATACGAGGTAACAGCTCCTCATAGACAGCGCGGATCTGGTGCGGGAGGGGCTCCACATCAGAAGAATTGACCGCGACCATAGGGTCGTAAAGCGCAGCGTATTTGATTCGAAGAGCTTCCGCAGCTAGACGGAACTCGTCAGGGTCGCCGTCGAATGCCACTGCGTGGTCAAATTCGCAGGCGACCTCAAGCTTGCCGGCGTCCACCTCTGTGATAGCTCGAGCGCCGCTACGGCCTGAGTCGTCTCGGTAGAAGATCTCGAACAGCCCGGCATCGATAGGATCCACCGCGATCAACGTGACTACCTGGCCGGGCAGTATGCCGTGGAGGCGTTGACCCGCGCGTAGCATCGATAGCGTCACCGTCTCCTGGGCCACGGGGCACATCCTTCCGAATTCGGGCAAGTAGAACCGGCAGACGCCCATCTGGCACTCATGTGCAAGGCCACCTTCGCCAATGGCCTGCGCGAACCGTCATTTTTCGTCGTCCAGCGCGGCTCCGCCGCCGCGAACCCACTCGTCAACCTCACTGGCCTGAAACTTCCAGAGGCGCCCGACCTTGTGCGCAGGCATCCCTTTGTCGGCAATCCATGCATAGATCGTGTCTTTCGTAACCCCGACGTGGGCGGCGATAGAGTCAGCCGAAAGCCATGGCTCAGACACGCGAGGACCTCCTGTGGCCGTTAGACCCGGTTTTTCCGGGTTCAGGACTCCAGACATTGCCATTTAATTTTTGGGTGATGCTGCCCGGTTTTTGATCTCGAATCTTAGGATCCGGTCGGTGCCGGGGTAGCGGGTTTCGGTGGCGGTGAGGTGGTCGCAGAGTTCGGCGATCGCGGCGGTGGCCCGTTGTGTGGGGAGCGGGTCGAGGCGGATGGTGAGGTAACCGTCCCGGCTGGGGTCGATGTCCCCGCTGCCGGTGAGGGCCTGCCGGACCAGCGCGTGGGCCTCGTGGCCGGCGCGGGCGTAGCCGGTGTTGGTGCGGACCTCCCGCGCCAGGGTGGACGCGGTGTTGAACGCGGCCATCCGGATGGCGTGGCTGAGCAGTTTCGTTTCGGTCTCCAGGACCTGCTGGCCGGGTGCGATCTTTCCCAGCGGTAACCGGGCGGGGATCTCCTGGTGCGCCGCCTGCGCCTGTTCGAGGGCGGTTTCGGCGGCGATGAGGTCCGCGGTGATCGCGTTGTGCTCTGTGTTGGTGATCAGGACCGCGGCCGTTCCCGGCGCCGGTGTCCGGGCGGCCAGTAACGCGGCATCGGTGTCGGCCTCGGCCTTGTCGTACCGGGCTTTGGCGGCGAGGACCCGCTGGTAGGCCTTGCGTTTGGCCGGGTTCGGCACCGACCGTTCCGCATCGTCATCGGTGCTGGCGTAGGCGTCGTGGGAATCCAGACTAAAGCGCATCCGCGCGTAGCGGAAATAGTTCTCCTGCCGCCACCTGGCGCCCATCTTGTGGATGACCTCCCCGGCCGGCAGGCCGGTGTCGGTGGTGAGGATGTGGATCTGCCGTGACCCGCCGCCGGGGACGTTGACCGTCCGGCTGATCTGGCGCATCGCGAACACCTCCCCGGTGGTCCCGACGGGCACCTCCACGGCCGTGTCGGCCGCGGTCCAGGTCCGGGTTTCACCGTGCCCGTCGGTGTGGGTGACCTCGGCGAAGTGGGAGGCGTCGATGTCCTTGGTGGTGCCTTTACGCCAGGTCAGCACGTCAAAGCCCTTCCCGGCCATGTGCTGGAACAGGGCCGGGGACCAGCCGCCCCGGTCGAAACCGACCAGGACCCGGCGTCCGTCGCCAATGATGGTGCGCAGGGCCGGCAGCAGCCGGCGCAGTTCCCCGGTCAGCGCCGCACCCGGTTCGGCCATGACCACCAGCACCGGGGCCCCGGCAGCGTCGGCGACCCAGGTCTCCTCGGTCGCCGGGACGGGGAACTTCAACCTTGTCGAGTGGACCTTGCCGATCTTCTTACGGCCCTGGTAGGCGCGCACATGCCCGTCAACGTAGAGCACCGCAGCCAGATCCCCGCCCTCGTCATCGCTGCCGTTGAGGTGTTGGGCTGCCATCAAGGTCAGCAGGTCCCCGGCCTTTCCGGTCCCGGCCAGGGCGGCGGTTTTGCGGCGGAGGGTTTTCACTTCCGGCGCCCGGTCCAGGCCCAGCACCCTCCCCAGGGCCACCGGGTCGATCCGGGTCGCACCCTCGGCCCGCGGTTCCCCGGCCAGGGCGGCAAAGACGGCACCGGTGAGAATGGTCTCCAGACCGTAAAACCCCGGAGCCAATGCCCCGAACACTTCCCTGGAACACCCCAAAAGCCCCGTCGTCTCCAGTGCCGGCAGGGCCAGGAACAGCCCGGCCAACGGCACCCGGGCCGCCGAGGCGAAGGCCGGGGCCGCGCACTCCAGCAGCCCCGCACGGGCCGCGGCCCGCTCCCGGGAGCGGTCCACCGGATCAGGCAGGACCGGCAGCCGGACTTCCCTGGGCCCCGGATCGGCGGCCCCGGCTGTTCCGTCCACCGCGGACGTCCCATCCACCGGGGCCGTCCTGGCCGCCGGTGCCGCGGGCGTCTCCGTGCCCTCATCCGTGTCCGCGTCTGCGGATAACGCCCTTTGGACGCTGAACGTGGACAGGTCCACGGCTGCGGCAATCGTGCGGAAAGAATCCCCGCGGGCACGGCGGCCCTTGATGTCCGAGATGAGGGTCCTGGTGAGTTTGCTGGCACCGCGGGGGCCGCGCTTATCCGGGACCAGTGCGGCCACGCCGGAGGCTTTGAGATCCCTGCGCCACAGCCACAACGTTCCGGGATCGATACCGAATCCGGCGGCGATATCGGCGACGGAGGCTGCTCTGATATCGGCCAGTTTCGCTGCCGCGAACCGGCGCGTGGGCGTGTCCCCGTCATCCCAGGCGTAGACAAGCTGGCCGTGAAGGAAAACACGGCCACCGTCGGCGTCTTCCACCAGCGATACCGCCGAGCCAAGCGGCACAGCACCTTCCTCGATGGCTATGGGAAGAGGCGGCTGGGCAGTCATCACACCCATGATCCCACCCCTCCATCAAGCCAATATTTTCTCTAATTAATTATATTACAGAGAGGCACAAATTAACAGCTCCCGAGCTACGAAAAAGCGCGGGTTTGAAGGGTTTAGCAGAAGAGAGTCCGACGTATGTCCAGAGTCCTGGGGTTAGTCCGAGCCTAGCGGACTTTGTTCCACTGTCTCACTCGCGGTGGACTCAGTGACCTCGGGGATGCTGTTCCGGCGGCCGTCGTACTACCGTCGTGATCTCTCGTCTCAGCCTTCCGGTTGAGCTGAGCTGCAGCGGAGTTGGAGCGCGGGAGCTGGGGTCGGAAAATCCAGGGCCCTGACCCAAAACGCCGCTTCCTGCTGGTTGAGCTTCAGGATGCGGCGCTTGCGCCAAGAACGAATTGCGCGCCGGTCTGTCGCAGCATCGCGTAGGGATCGATCCACGGTACGCCCATGGCGTCACATGCGTCCGGGATGAGGATCCTCTTCTTCGCCAGTGGGCTGGGCCTCTCGTGGGTAACGACAGTATGGCCGTGTGCGTGCGCGTAGGCGACAAGTTCAAAATCGGCAATGCTCAGGAACTCGGTGATAGCGGCGGGTGTGAAGATGCCGGAGTATGCCCATTTCGTCAGGGTTTTAAGGCTCGGAAGCGTACTTGCATCGGGGGCGAGGAAAAATGAGCCTCGGCCGCCGACCCATTTACCCAGCTCGTCCTTTCCGACTAAGAGTTCCTGGCGAACTTTATCTGTGCTGCAGAGGACGCCGGCGGAGTGGCCCTGGTCGAGCCATTCCCAGAATGCCGGTACGAAGTCGAACCCGTAGTGCAGATTCTTCCCTGTGATGAAAATGTTGGCATCCAACAGGTACATCTAGACCACTCCTACCTGTTGTCCCAGTTTGACGAATGTCTCATGCTTCCGTGTCCCGAGGAGACGGAAGGCATCGCGGTGGAGCGTTCTCCCGGTGTAGGTGTCGTTGATAACTGCCTTGGCAAACCTTCGACTGACCCTGAGCGGGTGGGTGAAGTAGTAGTTGCCCCCGGATGTCTGGGACTTTCGGCCGAGGATAGCCATGACACGGGAGAGTTCATCCCTGTAGGTGAGGCGATAGGAGTCCCAGCCCAACAGGCCGGCGTCGAATATCCGTTTCAGTATCACCAGTGTGCTCACTTTGTAGATCTTCGCCAGGCGGTCCAGCTCGTCGCTAGTAGGGCTGTTCCGATAAGAACGGCGAATCGATGCCAGGGGCACGAGCACTTCAGCTGCGACACGGTTGCACCAGAGTTCCGTTTCATTTCCGCCGGGGCGTTCCATAGCGGCGTCCGAGAGGGCGGTTTGTCCGAGCCAGATGTGGCACGCTTCATGAACAAGCGTGAAGATCTGTGCGGCCTTGGTGTCTGTCCCGTTGACGAAAATCAGGGGGGCCAGCGGATCCGATAGAGCGAACCCTCGAAATTCCTCGGGATTCAGGCCGCGGTGGGTGTTGTTTCCCACGATGCCGCTAATCATGACCAGGATTCCGGCTTCCTCGGCCGTATCAATGAGTCTGCGCAGCGCATCGGACCAGGACGCATCGTTGGCCCTTTCCTCTGCATTGAATTGCAAGGTGTCGCGGATTAGGGTCGCGGTCTCTACGACCGGGCTCTCCACGCTTGCCGATCCAACGAAGGGCAGCACTTCTGCCCCACTGGCCAGTGAATGATTGCGGTACCATTCCTGCCGCTGTTCGCAAATGAAGATGGACTCCAGCAAGTCCGGACTTGGCCGCTCGACCAGAACGTTGCCAATGGTCCGGAAGTCCGGGATCGGAACCTCATCGACCGGCGGTTCATCGAGAAAGAACGAGCCAAATGGTGTGTACGTTGCCTGGGCGAAGTCCTCCAGCTGGTTAAACGTGGGATGCCGGGTTCCGCGCTCCCATGCTGCCAACGCCGGGAAGCGATGGTGGATGTCTTCAGCCGGCCGGCCCGAGCGCTCTACCGCCCATTCCAGCAGAGAGGGTGCGACGGGGACGCGGAATGCAGGCATGAACGTCTGTCCCCCCACTCGCTTGTTTTACTGAACAATAGTCCCGGAAACCTACCATCCCATAATGTCATCGCCGGAAGAACGAGCACGTCCTGGCGCCTCGGCTTGCTTGGTCGTTTTGAACGGCAAAGGTTTAATCAAGGGAGCTAGCTGACGGTCTCGCAGCCGTGCCCGAGGACCTCTCAGGCGGCGGCAGGGTCAGGGCGCACGCTGTCACGCACTGCCGGCCCAGACAGTCAAATACGACCCTTTGTGCCTGTGCAGACGACTTCGAAAAACGACACCTCTCAAAATCTGTGATTTTCGGCGCTATTTAGCGGCGTTTTGTGATCGATAAATGGCGCGTAGAACCACCACGGAGCGAGGGCCTGGCCTAATCCCTCCGTCTCGTATCCCTAGCGTTTCGAGGCGCAGAGGCTTCGAGACACTGAACCAGATCAGGAGAAGAGAGGGCATGCGATTACCGCACCGATCATGACGAGGACGTACGCGAACATAGATTACAAAGCGGGAGCCGCTGGACTGCCGATGTGAAACAGATGGCCTCGACACTGAGAGAGATCCTGGCTGTCCGGATCTACATCAGGATCGGACACGCACGGAAGCTGGCTGTCTGCGAACAAAATGGATTCGTGCTCATTGAGGGTGCATCCAGGTTACCGCGGCGAAGGTCTTCGGGGACGGAATAAATGTAACGGGCGGCCTGCGCCATGGAAGAGAAAGAAGGGCCACCGGGGCAGGGGAGTAATAATAACCCGGGTAACGGGAAGGATTAGTTTCTATTGATGCTTTATTGGCCTGTCATCAGAGCCGTCTTATAGTCGGACACGATAGAGCTGCCTCTGAGGGGTATGCGCACGAACTATCGCCCATTGTCAATTAACTCCCGTGGCACCTCGGGGAGTCGTCTGGTAAATAGGGCATATGCAATTTCAATTTGTTCGTAATCAAGTTTTCTTGCCAGGGCAGGCAGCCACATGCCCGTGTAGTACATGTCCTCAACATCGTCCATTTCAACACGTGTCCACGTCCGCTTCCTGCGTTGCGATGGCTTTCTGTTGAGGGGCGCTTCGACGTTGAGAAGACATCGCGAAAGTTCCTGCAGAACTTCGTCTTCAGTGGCCCAAGATCGATCGTCGACGAGTTGCTCCAGCGAGAAGCCCTGGTCATAGTCGCGGAGCAACTTGATCGAGGCATTCTTAGCCCACTCAGGGATTGGCTCTGCGACTTGCAGAGCTTGCCGTGGAGCACTTAGTCCGAAAACCGGGGAGCTTGGCGCTTGGAGATGTGTCTCCGCCCCGAAGGGGTTTGACGTAGCGGCGGGGAAACTCAGTTCCTGCTCGGCCCGGGTTTCTTGGGTCTGCGGCACCGCTTGCTGTTCACCGACGACGGGAGCGGGGACGGTGAAGGGTATTCCGGCGTTTGCGGCGTCAAGTTCTTCGAGGAAGTGATCAGCATGAGCAGCGAGAACGGCGATACGCGCCTCATCGCGTTCAATCCATGCATGCTCGCGCTCGAGGGAATTGCGGTTTTCAACGACGAAGAGAGCTTTCCCCACACCCGTGACATGAAGTTGCCATTGGATTTGATCGCGATACGTCTTCGCGGTGCTGACCAGCGGCTTGGTCGACGTCTTGATTTCACAGATTGCGCCTTCTCCAATGCCGTCAGGAGTTGCCAGATGGCGGGGGTTGATCCCAATGCAAAGGAAGCGGTTTGGCCTGATTCCGAAGTTTTTTTCAACCCACGCTGCGATGATTGGTTCCCGCGCAATTCCATGTTCGAACTGGGCAAATCGAGGGCCTTCATCTCCAGTTACCTTCTCAAGGAGGAGCTTAGGGCGTTGGCTGCTGGGCCGGCCGTTCTGTAGAACGATTTTCCGCGCATCCGTGGCTGAGACTCCAGTTCGTCTGGCTCTTAACCATTCATCCCGATCATCCGACGAAACTGGATATCCTTTGTTGCCAACGAAGAATTGTATTCCGTCGAGAGGTGAAGGGTCTGTGGGGGGCACCTGACATTCGCTGATGTCAGGGTTGGCAACGGACGCCGAATGTGGCGGTTCGGCGGCAGGTGCCTTCCCTTGGTCAGTTTTGTGCGTGGTGACGGGAGGGGTCTTGCCGGGACTGGCCGCCGCTGCCGACGAAACCGGGGTCGAATCACTAGTTTCACCGCGACCATGCCCGGGACTCGGAAGTCGCTGCTTCTGAGCCGTTGTGGGGCTGCTCGAAAACGCCCGACGAAGGCCCTTCCAACCCGCCCCGATGAGCCAGCACAGTCCGGCGATGATGATTATCTCCAAGATGTTCCCCCACTACGCAACAGCTTCGTCGACATTGTTGCACAAGCCTCCGACATGAAGTCCAGACGGGGCTGAGCGCCCAGGATGAAGCGCCGGGAAGCCGACATCGAGAACGGCTTTGGCTCCCAGAATCGTCGCGATGTCGTCTGCGCTCACACCGGCCTGGGTATCAGACGAGCTGGTCCAGTTTTGCCCAGAAAGCTTCACGTAGGGCACGACGTACCCCCTGCAAATCGGTCTTGTATTCACCAATCCGCTGAGCACAGTCCTTTAAAAGAACACGGTCCACGTCAGCAGGCAGAATTTGGGTGGCTTGTGAATTCGTCGAATATCCGACTGAGCCTCCAAGATGTCCGGTAGCGATCGTTCGCAAGACACCGTTTGAGATCCCTTCCGGGCCAAGGAATACAAGGGCCCGCCGTGTAACGATTGCCGTGTATGCACCATCGCAACGGGTACCTCCATTCGCGTACACGGAATCCGCGAAGGGCCCTGTGGACGGCTTGGGTTCTCAGTAGACGCGTCGCTCCAAGGTCTGTCCGTACGGGACAGCGAGGTCAACCTGAACGGTAAAGTCGCCATATCCGTGTTGGGTGACTAGGATCCCTCCCTCTCCGGCCAGGATTGCGTGATCTGCCGCCTTCTGGACGGCGATAGTGATGTTGTCCTGAAGGGATTGAGGGTCCGAGCCTGTGACGGTCCACATCAGTGGCCCGCGTTCCGGCTTGGACGCAAGGGCTGGGCCCTGAGCGTCCATGAGAGTGACGCCAGCTGCGCTGGCGGGAGGTCGTTCGAGGCTAATGGTCCGGGTGGTCATGCGTCAATGATGGCCACGGCGTCGATTTCCACTTTCATGCCGGGTCCAAGTCCTGCGGAGACAGTGGTCCGCACTGGGAACGGGGCTTCGAAGAACTGGGCGTAGGCGTCGTTCATGCCCGCGAATTCCGAGTCGTCACTGAGGTAAACACGGACCGAGACGAGGTCTTTCAGGGATCCGCCACCGGCTTCCAGCACGTTTATCAGGTTGGTGAAGGCCTGTTTTGTCTGGGCCCCGACATCTTCGGCGACGAGCTCACGGGCGGCAGTAAACCCGCCCTGGCCTGCGAGGTATATGAAGGGACCGACGCGGACGGCCTGGGAATAGGGGCCGACGGGCACAGGGGCGAGCGGGGTTTGAATTTCCTTTTTCATTTGTGAACTTTCTGCACGGAAACTTTGGGCCGCCTCTTGACGGCTTAGATGTGAAGTATGACACTTAGACTGTCAGACAGTCTGATACTAGGAGGGATAGCATGAGCTTGCAACCGAAATTTCTGGGTCACACCGGCCTCACCGCCGTTATCGGCGTGCTGGCGCTGACTGGCTGCGGCGGTGTCTCATCAGGTGCACCGGCTGCATCTCCGACTCCGTCTGCGGCCGCCGAGGCCAGGCTCGCGGCTCTCGTGCCGGATGACATCCGGCAGGCAGGGAGAATGCGGGTGGCCACTGACCCTACGTATGCTCCGTTTGAATCAATGGATACGGACGGGAAGACCATTGTTGGTCTGGACCCCGACCTGGCCACCGCGGTCGGTGATCTGCTGGGCCTGAAGGTCGAATTCGTCCCGACATCTTTCGATGCGCTGATTCCCTCACTGGCTGCCAACAAGGTCGATCTGGCCATGTCATCCATTGGGGACACCAAGGAACGCGAGAAGACCGTGGACTTCGCCACGTATTACTGGAACGGCACCTTGCTGCTGGTCGGCAAGGGCAATCCGAAGTCCCTCGCCGCAGACCAGACCTGCGGGGCCCGCATCGGCGTAATCCGCGGCTCACTGCAACAGACGACGTTCCTCCCCGGTCAGGAGAGTGCCTGCACGTCGGCCAACAAGCCGGCGCCAACTGCCGAGGTCTACCAGAACGCACCCCAGGCGGAGCTGGCCCTGCAGAGCGGCCGTATCGACGGGGTCATGCTCGACGCACCGCCGCTGGCCGACGCTGCGAAGAAGAACCCGGAGAAGTTCGAAGCCGTCGGTCCGCTGCTGAAAAACCCGAACCCGGGCGGCGCCGCCCTGCCCAAGGACAGCAAGCTGACGGCTGCTGTCAACGCCGCCATCAATGAGTTGGTCCAGAACGGCACGTACGGTTCATTGCTGAGCAAGTGGAATCTGGACGCCATCAAGATCGATAAATCCGAAATCAACGGTGCCCGCTCGTGAATGCCCACACTGAACCGCTACTGCCGGACCAGGCGGCACGGGTTCCGGGGCGGCAGCACGAACCCGAACGGGTCATCAAGCTTAAACGGCCAGGTCGCTGGGCCTCCTATGTTCTGATTCTCATTTTTGCTGCGCTGGCGATCCAGTCCGTGGCGACCAATCCGAACTTCGGTTGGCCCGTCGTCGGCGAGTACTTCATGTCGCCGCGGGTGCTGGCGGGTCTGGTGAACACCCTGCAGTTGACGGTCGTTGCCATGCTCCTGGGCGTCGTGCTCGGCATCGTTCTTGCCGTGATGCGGTTGAGTACCAATCCGGCTCTCCAAGGCGCCGCGGGCCTGTACATCTGGTTCTTCCGCGGGACGCCCATTTTCGTCCAGCTGCTGTTCTGGGGCTACATTTCCGCACTCTACCCGCTGCTCAGCGTGGGAGTGCCGGGCGGACCTACGTTGTTCGCCATGGACACCAACTCGCTGATCACCCCGGTGGTTGCGGCGATTCTGGGCCTCGGATTGAACGAGGCCGCCTACATGGCGGAAATCGTCCGTGCCGGCATCGTCTCCGTCGGTAAAGGACAGACGGAGGCCGCCCATGCCCTCGGCATGTCGAACATGCGCGCGTTGCGGCGCGTCGTTCTTCCGCAGGCGATGAGCGTGATTGTGCCGCCGACAGCGAACAACGCGATTTCGATGCTCAAAACAACATCGCTCGTCAGTGTGCTGTCCTTCCCGGAACTGCTCTACGCCACCCAGCTGATTTACGCCGAGAACTTCCAAACCATTCCGCTGCTGATCACGGCCTCCATCTGGTACCTGATTGTCACCTCGGTGATGACCGTTGGCCAGTACTACACCGAACGCCACTACGGCAGAAGCACTCGGGACCAAAGCAACGGCATGCTTCGACGCATCCTGGAGCTGCAAAAAAGACGCGGCACCACTGACGCGGCCGCCGGCAGGAGAATCTGATGACCCACACACCCGAAATGATGGTCACCGCCACCAACGTCTGGAAGTCTTTCGGCCACAACGAAGTCCTGAAAGGCATCAACCTGGAAGTCCGGCGAGGCGAAGTGATGACGCTTCTGGGCCCGTCCGGATCAGGCAAATCAACTTTTCTGCGCCTCATTAACCATCTGGACACCGTATCGGCAGGCCGGATCGCAGTTGACGGCGACCTGGTCGGGTACCGCGAACACGCCGGGGCCCTTCACGAACTTCGCCCCAAAGACATCGCCCGGATGCGTTCGGAGGTGGGCATGGTGTTCCAGCAGTTCAATCTCTTCCCCCACATGACCGTGCTGCAGAACATTATGGAAGCGCCGATCGGGGTGAAGAAAGAACCCAAAGCACGGGTGCAGGAACGTGCCGAACGTCTCCTTGCACGGGTTGGTCTTTCCGACAAGCGCAACGCCTACCCCGGTTCCCTCTCCGGCGGCCAGCAACAGCGGATCGCGATTGCCCGGGCCCTGGCCATGGAACCCAAACTCATGCTCTTCGACGAACCGACCTCGGCCCTCGACCCGGAACTGGTCGGTGAAGTCCTGGACGTCATGAAAGACCTGGCATCGACGGGCATGACGATGATCGTCGTGACCCACGAGATGGGTTTCGCCCGGGAAGTCGCCGACACCGTGGTCTTCATGGACGGCGGAGTCGTCGTCGAAGCAGGCACGCCGGGCGATGTGCTGGGCAACCCACGAGAAGAACGCACCCAGGCGTTCCTGAGCAAAGTCCTCTGACCCCTTCTTTTAAGGAACAAACAATGAGAATAGCCGTCATCGGTGCCGGAATGATCGGCGTTTCGATCGCCGCTGAAGCGGCCGCCCGCGGCGCCCAGGTCACGCTGATCGACCAGGGGGTGCCCGGTGCAGGCACCTCCGCGGTTTCCTATGCGTGGGTCAATTCCAACAACAAGGAGCCGGAGAGCTACTACGAACTGAACCTGGCCGGGCTGGAGGCACACCACCGGCTCGCCGCTTCCGGTGCCGACTGGCTGCGTCCCACCGGCCATATCGAGTTCGCCACCGACCCGGAGCACGTAGTGGAGCTCCAGGGCCGTCTGGAACGCCTCGGCGAACTAGGTTACCCGGCCGATAAGATCACCCCGTCCTACGCCCGCGAACTCGTCCCTGACCTGCTCATCCCCGACAGCGCCGGGGTGGTGGCGTATTTTCCCCGGGAAGCCCACTGCTATCCCAGCCTGTACATCCGCCATCAGCTCCGCCGCGTCCAAGAATCAGGTGTAAAAATCCTGTCCGGTGTCGCGGTGGAGAATTTCCGTGAAGCACCCGGTGGCGTGCGGCTGGGCCTCAGCGACGGATCCACCATCCTCGCCGACCGGGTCATCAGCGCTGCCGGCCGCTGGACCAACACGATTACGGCCGCAGCCGGACTTGGACAGGTCATGACCGAGTACCAGGAGCCCGGCGACGTTACCGTGGGCTACCTCGCCGTCACAAACCCCCTGCCCACCTCGATAGACCGCCTCCTCACCACACCCTCACTGAACATCCGGCCCGACGGCGGCGGCCGTCTCCTGCTCCAGGCCCTGGACCTGGACGCGACGGCAGCGCCCGGAGCCGACCTGCGCCCGGACCCATCCCTCACCAACGAAATCCTCAGCAGACTCCGGGGCGTGCTGGGAAATACCGAGAACGCATCCATCACCGAGCTGCGGGTCGGAGAACGCGCCATGCCGGCCGATGGGCGCAGCATCATCGGAGCGGTCCCGTCCGTGCCCTGGCTCTACCTGGTCGCCACCCATAGCGGTGTCACCCTGGCGCCTTTCCTCGGAGTGGGCGTAACGGCAGAAATCATGGGGGAGACCGAACCCCTGTTCGCGGATTTCCGACCGGATCGCCTTCTCGACAACGCCCCCGCCGTACAGCTGGCGGCCCCTCGGAAGCCCGGACAGCAGTAAACCCGATAGCCGCGGATCCCGGGCGGCCGCCTAGGATCGTGAATCAGGCACTGGCGGCGCCAGCCCCGATATAAAGAAGTACCGCCACAACAGTAGGAGCCCACCCGTGAACAAGATCCACCGCATGACGACGGCAGAACTCAGCATCGCCGCACTCCGGGAGCAGATTCTTAGCCGGAAGATACTGCCTGGATCAAGAATCACCGAAGACGCCATGGCGCGCGAACTGGGCATTTCGCGCGCCACGGTCCGTCAGGCGCTGAACTCACTGGTCATGGAAGGGCTCCTCGTCCGCAATCCCGCGACCCGGGTACTGGAAGTCCTGAGCCTCGATGCCGCCGACGTGGCCGAAATTTATCAGGCCCGGCGGGTGCTCGAACTTGCCGGTGTGGAGGCGTCTGCCGATGCCTCCGATGAGGCGTTGCTGGGACTCAAACAAGCAGTGGCGCAGATGCGTGAAGCGGTGGAAAACGGTGACATCCCCGGGTTTGTAGAGGCCGATACACAATGCCATGCCCGGACGGTGGCCTTCCTGAACTCCCACATCCTTTCAGAAACCCATGCCTCGCTGATGGGCCGGCTCCGCCTGGCAATGACACATCTGGAGGCCGACGGCGGAGCCACCTCGGAAGGTCTCGCACAGCATCAGGAGTTCAGCGACCTGATCCTGGCCCGCGAAATTCAACAGGCAAAAGAACATCTCGCCCAGCGCCTGAACATCGCCGAACAACAAATGCTCGAGAGCCTCATCGCACCGCCGCGGGCAGCGACATAGGCGGCTGCATCGCATCGAGATTGGTTCCCGTCCCAGACGATCGCGCTACGGGACCAGCCAGCATCAGTGGCAGCTTTACCCCATCTGACCCCAGCTGAGATTCTCCGTGAAGCCTGGGCCATGAACGACTGACACAACCAGAGCCCGCGAGAGGCAATCCGATGCCAGCGGCCAGAGGCCGTCGAGCTGGGTCGGCAGCATTTGTTGCTCGGCGACGTTTAGGCTGGCGGCGAGGTTGTCTTGGCCTCGGCTTTTGCCGAACAAGATCAGGTCTGCCGTGTGATCCCGAGATCGGCTCAGATGTCGCTGACGTCGGTTTCGGGCCGGCCCACGGATGTCACGGCGCGCCGGACTTTCGCCGGCTGTTAGAGACCGGCGTCTTTCCGGCCGCACCGGGCGGAGGTGAGACTGGCGAGGGCGCGTGCGGAGATCAGCTCGCGTTCTAACTCGGCGAGTGAAGAAGATCCCGAGGGCCAGTCATCAGGAGACGGTGGTGGTCTCCATGGTCGCTGGTAGCTCAACTACGTTTTCCGAACTTCATGATCTCCGGGCGTGGGAACGACTACTTCTACACCTACACATCCGTTTCCAGAGGCTGCCTACCCGTGGGCCCTGCCGAACCGTCGTTCCTCGCGTGCTTGGCCGTAGGGTACGTCGGGGTGAAGGGTGACGGTGAAGTCGTTGTAGTCGTGCTGGGTGACCATGATCCCGTGACGGTGGCCCATTGCCATGGCCTGTGTGATGGCCGTATCGACGGCGGTGGTCAGGTTGGTTTGTAGCGTGTCCGGGTCTTTGCCGCTGACGTTCAGGGTCAGGGTGGTCGGGTGCATGGTTCTTTGCTTTCTGTCGTGCGCGGTGGGGCGGGCGCCGCGGTGGGAGCAGCGTGGCCTGGGGAGACCGGCTGCCTCCGCCGCGGTTGGTGGGTATGCGGGTGTCAGGCGTGGAGGGCGGCTGCTTCTTCGAGGTTCTGGCCTTTGGTTTCGGGGGCCATGAAGTAGCTGGCTGCGGCTCCGAGGAGGGCGATGCCGGCGGCGATCCACATGGTTCCGGAGAGTCCGAGGTGTGTCAGGGCCAGCGGGGTGGCGAAGGTGCCGATGGCGGCGCCGATCCGGCTGGTGCCGGTGCACAGTCCGACGGCGGTGGCCCGGACCTTGGTGGGGAACAGTTCGTTGGGGTAGATCCATTCCAGGATCGAGGGGCCGCCGTTGAAGATGGCGTAGAAGGCGAAGGCCAGTGCGATCAGGCCCAGGGGCGCGGCGGGGAAGAGCGCCAGGAACAGCAGACCGACGCCGGAGAGGATGAAGCCCCAGATCAGTACGGGCCGGCGGCCGAGTTTGTCCACGACGAGGAGGGCGGCGACGTTGCCGACGAGGAAGAACAGGTTGATCAGGCCGTAGCCGATGTTGGCTTCGTCGCCGGACTGGAGGTTGAACAGGGCCAGGATCTGGGGTCCGAAGGCGTAGATGGAGAACAGGGTCACGATGGTGCAGGTCCAGAAGATGGAGATGAAGATGACCCGGTGCAGGTAGCCGCCGGTCAGGACCAGTTTGAAGGCCTGGGCGCTGCTGAGTTTGGCCGCGTTGGGGTCGTGGGCGGTGATGCCGTCCAGGGTGGCGCCTTCGCCGATGGTTTTCTTCAGGATGTCCAGGGCCTCCTGGTGGCGGCCTTTGCCGACGAGCCAGTGGGGGGATTCGGGGATGGTGGCCCGGGCGATGAGGATCAGGACGGCGGGCACGGCGGAGGAGAGCAGCATCCAGCGCCATCCGTCTTCGAAGGAGAGGAGCCAGTAGCCGACGAAGGCGGCGACGGTGGCGCCGACGAACCACATGGCGTTCAGCCCGCCGAGGAGCCGGGCACGCCAGGTGGCGGGGACGAATTCGGCGACCAGGGCGGTCGCGATGGGGTAGTCGGCTCCGACGGCGATGCCGATGAGCAGCCGCAGGACGAACAGCTGCCAGGGTTCCTGGACGAAGAACTGGGCGATGGAGAACACGATGATGGCCATGAGGTCGATCGTGTACATGAGCTTGCGCCCGATTTTGTCGGTGATGTTGCCGAAAACGAGCCCGCCGAGGAAGACACCGATCAGGGCGGAGGCGCCGATGAGACCGTTCCACCAGTCATTCATCTGCCAGGCCGGGATGACCTGGACCAGGGCGATGCCGATGATGGCCAGGATGTAGCCGTCCAGGAACGGGCCCCCTGAGCTGAAGAGGGTGAGGCGTTTGTGGAAGGAGTTCAGCGGCGCTGAATCGATGGTCATTTGAGACCCGGGTGCTGCGTGGGAAAGCATGGTGGTTCCGATCTGGGAAGAGGGAAAACGACGTTGGTAACCCAACAGATCCGTGGCCGTGGTCCGGTCAGGCTGTTACGGCTGCGACCGCATCGATCTCGATGCGTTTTTCGCCCCTGAACCGGGCAGCCGCCAGGATCCGGCCCCGGGCCAGAATCCCCAGCCTGTCCCACGCCGGTGCCGCGTCAGCAGCAGCCTGGATCGCCTGCGCCAGCTCTTCGGAACCGGCCTGGTGATAGGTGGTGACCGCTTCCTCCGGTGCCGAGGGGTTGAACCGGGACGTCGTGTCCGCGGTCCCTTCAACCCACCTTCCGTTGATGAAGCTGCTGGCGGGCTTGGTCATGACGGGCATTCTGGAACCTCTTAGGGTTTGGTGATCTGTGACTGTCCTCACGATCAAACGGTAAACCCGAAACCCGGCCCACTGAAGTATCTATTTGACTCCCATCAATACTCACTTAGTCTTGTTCGTATGAACCTTCGTCGCCTGGAGCTTTTCGTCGCAGTGGCCGAAGAACTGCACTTCAACCGAGCCGCCGAGCGGCTGCACATGGCCCAGCCGCCGCTGAGCCAGCAGATCCGCAAACTCGAAGAGGAATGCAAGACCCAGCTGTTCGTGCGCAACTCCCGCAACGTGCAGCTCACCGCCGACGGCGAACTGCTCCTCAAGCACGCACGGAAAGTCCTCAGCCAGTACGGGGCCATGACCGCGGCCCTCCGGCAGGCCCGCGACGGCGAAATCGGCAAGCTGCGTCTCGGCTTCGTCTCCTCGGCAGCCATTTCGGCCCTTCCACCCGTGGTCCGGGAACTCCGGTCCCACTGGCCCGGCATCGACCTCGAGCTCCGCGAGGAAACCACCGACGCCCAGATCGAGCTCATCACCGCCGGCGCCCTGGACGCCGGAATCGCCCGGGAAGTCCGGACCGTGCCGGGCCTGGGCACCACACTCCTGCAAAACGAACGCCTCGTGGTGGCCGTCGCGACAGACCACCCCTGGCGGGCCGAGGATCAGTTCGGCTTGGCGAACTGAAGGGCGAGCGGTTCATTGCCTTCCCGCGGGACAGGATCTCAGGGCTTTTCGACCACATCGCCGCCTTGCTCCACGCCGCCGATGTCGACTTCGACCTCGCCCAGCAGGCCGTCCAGTTCCCCACCATCCTCGGGCTGGTCGCCGCCCACCTGGGCATCGCAGTCGTCCCGGAATCCCTCCGCGCCTTCGCCATCCCCGGCCTTGCCTACCTGGACATCAACGACACCACCGCCATCTCCCGCGTCAGCCTGATCTACAGCAACGACATGACCGACTCACCCCTGGTCGCCAAAGTCAGGGACGCATGCCGGCAGACCATGGGAGCCCCGGGGCCCGGCTAACAGAACGCTGCACCGTCGGCGGGCTCAGCGCCACACCAACGCGTGCTGTTTCTGGCAACCGGGCTTTTCCATCTGTTTCCGGCCGTGTTCGTCCTCACCCCGGGTGAACAGGTCTGGAGCAACCCGGCACAGCTGGTGCTTCCGGTCCTGACACTGGTGCTGGCTGTCTCCCCGTATATCGTCCGCATCATGCGGGCCACCATGCTCGAGGTCCTGGACAGCCAGTACGTCCAGCAGGCGAGGCTCAAGGGGCTTCCGGAGCGCGTGGTGATCCTGCGTCATGCCTTGCCGAACGCCGTCGGCCCGGTTGCCCAGGTGATTGCACTGCAGCTCGCCTGGCTGATCGGCGGGGTGGTGATCGTTGAGTTCCTGTTCCGCTTCCCGGGCGTCGGATTCCAGCTGATCGATGCCGTCACCAACAGGGATCTGCCCGTGGTGCAGGCACTGGTGATCGTCATAGCCCTGTTCTATGTGGTGGCGAACCTGCTTGCCGACGTGGTCACCCTTGCCGCCAACCCGAAAGTAAGGTTCATCCTCACGGACGACGACGCCGCACCCGCCGGAGCCACCCACGGCCAGGACGTGCTGGAACTGTCCATGCTGGCCATCCAGCAGCAGGCCGCCTCCGCCGTGGACATCTCCTGGGAAAAATCCCCGCTGGACCAATAACTCCCGCACCGACGAGGCTGAACGACAGATTTCCTTTTGCTGAGGGAATAACTGAGGCCGACCCCTATGGGGCCGGTTTCAGTTATTTATGCACAGCATCAGCGAAGCTGACTACCTACACCGAGCACCATAAGGTCTTCACCCACAATCAGCTTCCCGTTGAACCCCTTTTCAGCCGCCTACCACCGGGCCGGAGAATTGTTGGCGGGAACGAAGTGGGACAGGACCAGGTTCGCGGATCACCACAGGCTCAGAAAGGCGGCCCTGGTTGCCCAGCCAGTACTCCGTCTTCCCGGAAAGTTCGGCGATGGAGTGCGTGGCACAAGATTCGGCACCTACCGTGCGGAGGGTGTTCTCCTCGGCCACCGCCTTGGCCCCGTTCTCGCATGGCTCGCCCGCCTTCCGTTTCATGGCCGATTCCGGGCCTGGTTCAGCCCGGGCAGTTAAACCCGCCCTGCTGGTTCAACCGCAGCAGCGACTCCGCCGGGCGGGTAACCCGGCCTGCGACACCGCACGTTCCAGTGCCACCATGACGGCCTTGACGCCGGCGGCCTCGGTCTTCGGCTTGTGGACCTCGAGCTTGTCCTCATTGATGTCCGCGACGGGGGCGGGCTGCTTCCCGAACTTCAAGGCTCAGAACCTCTACTTCTTCGCTGCAGGTCTGGATGTTCGCGGCACGATGGCTCAAGGGATGCCGGCTGGAGGGCCTCTGGTTGCGGATTTTCCGTCGATTGACTACTGGAAAGTCCGTCCGCAAATTGGACGCTTCGCCGGAAATCGCTCTAGGGCTCGTGACTACTGACAGCCCCTAAAGAAGAGCCCTTTTGACACTAGCGACCCAATTCTTTCCCAAGGAATAGGGTCGAGCCAGACCAAATGCCACAAAGTCTTGTTGCGCCAGTCGGGCTAACTGGCCGGAACTACGTATTGCTTAGCTGCGACCTTTGCGAGGCCCTTGGAGAGGCCAGCGTCGGTTAGGAGCTTGCCGATCGTTCCGTCTTCACGCTGAGAGATAATTCCGGTGTCAAGGGCTTCTTTAAGACTCGTATTTCCCTTGGTGATGGGGAAGGCAGCCTCGGGAGGGTTCTTATTGGCACCAACGCGCAGGTCGGGCTTGTCGTCGGAAAGGGCAATATTTATGCCGTTGACATCCTTGAACTGAAGCTCTTGGACCCCAAACGCGTCGACTTCCGCATCCAGGCGGCCGGCGTCGAAATCGGCCTTCAACTCCACGGATTCTGGACGAGACCATTCAGGCCTAGAGACAACATTTTCCACGACTACGCACCCTTCGGGGATGTGGCGGGGCCGGTGTTGACGGTTTCGGCGTCCGCGGTAAGCCCTAGTTGCAGCAGTCGTCCATATCCGGGAATCGGGTCATTAATGCCGGAGATGCGAAGCATGTGCCAGGCGAGGGCCTGGTTGCTGCTGATAATGGGCTTCCCAAGGCTTACCTCCGCGCGTTCAAGGATTTCCAGGGTCCGGAGGTTAGTGCAGGAGACGAACACGGCGTCGCAAGGCGAAGACCGTCCTACTTGCAGGATCGCCTGGTAAACCGATTCAGGACTGATGCGGGCAACCTTGCGTTCCTCGGATTCGTCGAAGGAGCCCAAAGCTGTGATCGTAAGGCCGTCTGCTTCCAAGTTCGTGCGGAGGTGTTCGGAGACTCCGGCTACATATGGGCTGACAAATCCCAGCCGGCGGACGCCCAAGACGTTGCAGGCTGCCCGGACGGCGGTCAAGGGATCGGTGACCGCCGGCGCTTGGGGAACGTTCTGGGAGAAGGTGGCGTAGGCGGACCGGACGGCCAACGCCACATTTGCCTGTCCGATCACGCTGGCACCGGACGTGCATGCGTAGCCAATCGTATCAAAGGGTGCCCCGGTGGGAAGGAGAGCGACGGCGGGGGGGGATATGTCGTTCCATGGCTGCCAAGGTTTCTTCGGTGACGTCCAGTCCACTGGGCACGCGGGTGTGGTGGATTGCGACGCCGGGAATATTCAGGAGTGTCCGGAATTCGTATTCGAGTGTTTCATCAACCTGCAGGACGATGACACCCAGCCGGGCGCGCTTCGCCACACCAGTATCTGATTCGTAGGACAACTTCATCTCAATGCACCTCAGGAAGCTGTTCAGGGGCGCGGCGGCTCAAGAGCTGTGGCCCGTTTTCGCGGAGCACGAAGTTTTCCTCGTGCACCATGCCCTGGCCGGGCTTCATGTCCAGCGAGGGTTCAAGGGTAAGGACCATGCCGGGAACGAGGACGGTCTCATCCGTGTCGGTGTGCGAGGGCCATTCGGTCAGTTGCATGCCCAGCCCATGGCCTAAACGCCCAACATTTCCGCAGGCATAGCCGTTGTCGACAATGACTTTTTGCATCGCCCGGAAGAGGTCGCCTGACGTTGCGCCGGGCCGCGCGATGTCCAGGGCTGCATTGGTGGCCTCGAAAAGTGTGGCGTACCCGTGGGCCGCTGCCCGGTCCGCGGAGCCGATGGCATAGTTGCGGTCAAAGTCGCAGAAGTAGCCGTCGTAGACCGTGCCCGTGTCAATCATCAGCACGTCACCGTCGGTCAGTGGACGATTCCCCGGAGGGGAGATGACATTGTCGTATCCGCCGGGAGCGGCCGCGCCAACAAGGTATGGAACATCGTCAGCGCCGCGTTTGAGCAGCTCGATCTTGACTGCACGAAAGGTTTCGATGAGTGGCTGGCCGGCGGCGGCTATGCCGGGAACCAGGTCGAAGACATCGGAAGCGATGCGGCAAACGTGCGCGATCTTTTCGATTTCCGCCTCCGATTTGACCATGCGCAGGGACTTCACGACCCCGGTGGCATCGTGGAAGCTGAAGCCCTGCAGCATGCCCTTGAGCCGGTTGTAGTCCCTCAGCGGCATGCGCAGTGTGGTCTCTGGGCCCATCGGCACCCCTACTCGGGCGTGGTCTCCCAGAACTTCGCGCATAGTCTCGGCCAGCAGCGAGACCCCTTCATCTTCGGGCTGCGGCGAAGTCCAGGAGCGGATGTCATCGATCCAGGTCTGCGCCACCGGGGGGTATCCAATGCCCGGAACCACTGCCGTTGGCTGCCCGTTGGCCGGTACCAGAAGGAACCACGGCCGTGTCGGGCTCTGCCAGAACTGCGTCAGGAACCCCGTGAAATAGCGGAATTCTGGCTCGGTGGTCAGGAACAGAGCATCCAACCCGGCCTCGGCCATGAGGTGTTGGGCCCGCACCAGCCGGGACTCAAATTCTTTGTCATCGAAGCCTCGGCGCGGAGCGCTCAGCGGCGGGGTTCCTTCCAGCCCGGTCTGGGGCGTGTTACTGGTGCGGTCGGTCGGTTCGCTGGTGATATTCACGGTTGGTGACTCCTTGGTGCGGGTGACTACCCAGGTTGTTGAGGGGGCGCTGGAAGTTCAAGCCACGGGACGAAAGGTCGACCGTCGGTTTTCGGCGTCCATGCGGTTTGTCTCGACGTACTTGAGTTTGGGGAAGCCGAGCGATGCCGCGTCGCCGGGCAATTCTTCACCGCGGAGCGTGGCCTGCGCGGTTTCCCGCATGCAGAGGATGCTGATGAAGCCGATCACACCGGCAATCGCCATGTACCAGCCGGGAATCAGTTGGTTCCCGGTGGTTTCGATCAGCTGGTTAGCCACCGTCTGGGACGGCCCGGCGAAGAATGCCGTCGAAAAGTTGTAGCCGATCGCAAAACCGCTGTAGCGCACGGCGGTGGGGAACAAAGCCGGGAGGGTGGAGGATACCGCTGCCGTCAGGATCACCAACAGCAGGCCCAGTACGGCCAGTCCGAGAAATTGAAGAAGTGGATTCGGCAGTCCGAGCATCATAACGGCCGGGACGGAGAGCACCGCGTAGCCTGTGGCGGCGAGCAGGAGCAGAGGCTTGCGGCCCACCCGGTCCGACAAGGCTCCCACAGGCGGGATGGCGATCAGCATCAGGGCCATCATCCCGACCAGCATCCAGTTGCCCTCGGCGGTGTCGTGTCCCAGCTGGCTGCTGAGGTAGGTGGGCATGTACCCCAGGACCATGTAAAAAGCCACGTTGAGCAGGACCACGAAACCGGAAAGGACCAGGATCTGCTTCCAGTGATGCTTCAGGACCTGGCGCACCGGCGCCTTTGTGCCTTCCTTGTGTGCGGAGGCCTCCGAGAAGACCGGGGCCTCGTCCAGCCGGGTCCGGATCCACAGCGCAATGATGCCCATCGGGATGGTGGCCAGGAACGGGAGCCGCCACCAGCCCTCAAGCATCCCTTGTTCGCCGACGATGCTGACGAGGCCGGTACACAGAATGCCCGCAAGAATGAATCCGACGGTGGTTCCGAATTCCAGGAAGGAGCCGAAGAAACCGCGGCGGCGGTCCGGAGCCGACTCCGCCATGTAGACGGCCGCGCCGCCGTACTCTCCGCCGGCAGAGAAGCCTTGAAGCAGCCGGCAGATCAGGAGCAGGGCGGGTGCCAGAATCCCGGCGGTGTCCGTCGTGGGCAGCAAGCCGATGCAGCCTGATGCCAGCGTCATCAGGATCACGGTGAGAACCATGACCTTCTGTCGGCCTACCTTGTCGCCCAGCGGACCCAAGATGATGCCGCCCAGCGGCCGGACGAGGAAGGATAATGCCAGGGTGGCCAGCGTTAACGTAACGCCCACGCCGCCGTCGCCCGCCTTTGACCCAAAGAAATTTGTTGCCATGTAGATGGTGAGGTATCCATAGACGGCGTAGTCGTACCATTCAACGGCGTTCCCCAGCGCGGAGCCGGTGATGGAGCGTCGGAGCGTTTGCCTGGCCTCCGGGCTATCGGGCTCGGACCCCGGCGCCATGAGCATCGGTTTCTTGCTAAGTAGCGGCTGCATACTCGTCACAGGCTTTGTCCTTCGAGGTGATGGTGTTCAGGAAAACATTCGAATTTGGTGCGCAATGTCGGGGGGCGGGGGGCGTAAATCCTCCGGCCCTGGGCCGGATGACGCGTCTGAAGATCGTTTTCGCCGTTCTAAGGGGAATGTGGCGACAGTCACGTGTGGGTTGGGTTCCATCATGACGGTCCATCGTCGAAAGTAAAAGCGGATTTTCGTGGCCGGTAAGATCCACAAAAACAGGACGTTCCACGAGGCGGCGAACGAAGTGATATTTGAAGGAAAAGTAAAAATAACCAAGCAGTAACCATTGCTTTTGCTTTAGTCCAAAGTGTCGGAACATGGTGGCATGCCTTCACTAGACACCGCCTACTGGTACGCCCATCCCGCCGCCCGGACCTGGCAGACCGCGGCCCCGGACTCCGCAGCGTCCTTCCACCGGACACTGACCGGCTACGCCCCCACCCCGCTGACCGAACTTCCAAGTCTGGCTGCCGAACTCGGGGTGGGCCGGGTATTCCTCAAAGATGAGTCCAACCGGCTCGGACTGCCCGCCTTCAAGATTCTCGGCGCGTCCTGGGCCGTGTGCCGGGCCCTGAGCGCCCGTTACGGGCTGGACGCCGAGACCATGAGCGTTCCTGCGCTCCGGGACTACCTCCGGGCCGGCACCACGCCCCACGAACGGCCTGTGCTGGTCACTGCCACCGATGGAAATCACGGGCGCGCCGTGTCACGCATGGCCGCCTTGCTCGGGCTCGAGGCCCGGATCTACGTTCCCAATGGCCTCAGCCCGGCCGCGGTCGACGCCATCCGGGGCGAAGGTGCAGAACTCCACCATGTGGACGCAATCTACGACGACGTGGTCGCCGTCGCCGCAGCGTCAACGGAAGGCAGCAGCTGCGACCTGCTGATCCAGGACACCTCGTGGGCCGGTTACACCGACGTCCCACGCTGGATCGTTGACGGCTACGCGACGCTCTTTGACGAAATTGACGAGGCTCTGACGCAGTCCGGCTATGCCGGGGCAGACCTGGTAGCCTGCCCGGTCGGCGTCGGCTCCCTGGCGCACGCACTGGTGGATCACTACCGGACCCCCGGTAACGCCGCACCGTCGCTGCTCAGCGTGGAACCGGAAACTGCCGCCTGCGTCGCCCAGTCGCTGCTCGCCGGCCGTCCTGTCGTGGTCGACACTTCCTACCCGTCCATCATGTCCGGGCTGAACTGCGGGACGCCCTCCGAGATGGGATGGCCCGCCCTGCTGGCAGGGATGGACGCAGCTGTCAGTGTTACCGAAGAAAACTGCCGGCAGGCCGTCATGGACCTGACCGATCTTGGCCAGGATGTGGGCCCCTGCGGGGCCGCGTCCCTGGCCGGGGTGCGGGCCGCCCTCTCCAGACCGGAACGGCGACAGCAGATGGGCCTGGACGAAACCTCCGTGATCGTCCTGGTCAGCACCGAAGGCCTCGCGGCCAACCCGCTCCGATGAAAGACTCATTGCCCATGGAAACCAGCGAAAACGTCAGTCCAGAAACCGTGCCCGGCGTGCTGGAGGACCCGGCAGCGCTCCTGCAGGACCTCGTCCGGATTAATTCCGTCAACCCGGGCCTGGTTCCCGGCGCGGCTGGAGAAACAGCCCTTGCAGACTTCACTGCCGCCTGGCTGCAGACACGGGGCTTCACCGTGACCCGGCTCGAAGCCGTGCCCGGGCGCCCCTCGATCGTTGCCGTCGCGGCCGGCACGGGCCAAGGTAAGAGCCTGATGTTTAACGGCCACCTCGATACCGTCACGCTTGCCGGCTATGACGGGGAGCCCCTTGAGCCCCGCATGGAGGACGGCCGCATGTATGGCCGCGGGACGTTCGACATGAAGGCCGGCATCGCCGCGATGATGGTCGCCGCCGCCGCCGCCGCATCCCGGCCGCATGCGGGGGACATCATCGTGGCCCTCGTCGCGGACGAGGAGTTCGCCAGCGCCGGCACCGAGGAGGTCCTCCGGCATTTCACGGCCGACGCCGCCATCGTCTCAGAACCCACGCACGAGGACATCGTGATCGCCCACCGCGGTTTCGTGTGGTTCGATGTCACCATCCACGGCACCGCCGCGCACGGCTCCCGCCCTGATCTGGGCATCGACGCCATCGCCAAGACCGGGAGATTCCTCACCGGCCTCGAGGAGCTCAGCCGGTCGCTGCTCGGCGGCGCTGTCCACCCGATGCTGGGCACGGGGAGCATCCATGCCGCGCTCATCCGCGGCGGGGAGGAACTGTCCAGCTACCCCGCGGCCTGTACCGTCTCGCTCGAACGACGCACGGTACCGCGGGAGAGCGCCGCAACGGTGGAGGCCGAGCTGCGGCAAATCCTCGATTCCATCGCCGCCTCCGACCCCGACTTCAGCTACAGCCTGGCCGCGGGTCTGGAACGCCACGCGTTCGAGGTCCCCGCCGACGCCCCGATTGTCCGTGCTGTGGCGGCGGCCGCGGGGGCGGTCACGGGCCAGGCCGCCACCGTCCGTGGCGAAGCGTTCTGGACCGATGCTTCCCTCATGCTCGAAGCCGGGATTCCCGGGCTGCTCTTCGGCGTCGACGGCGGCGGAGCCCACGCCGCCACCGAATGGGTCGACCTCGACTCGCTGACAAGGGTCAGCCAAATCCTTGCCGCCACCGCCACCGAATTCTGCCACTAAACACACCTTTGAAGGACAAAAATGACTGACCAGACCACCACCCTGTCCCACCGGGCCCTCCGGGGACGACTCGCCGAACTCGGGTTGGAACTCCCTGACGTCCCCGGAACCGTCGCCGCATACGTACCGGCCGTCCGGGCCGGAAACACCGTCTACACCTCGGGGCAGCTTCCCCTCCGGGAGGGCAGAATGTCTGCTGTGGGCAAGGTCGGGTCCGACGTCTCTGTCGAGACGGCAGCCGGCCTGGCCAGGACGTGCGTTCTGAACGCGCTGGCCGCTGCAGGGGCCCTCGGCGACCTGGACCAGGCGAGAATCCTCAAGGTCACCGGTTTCGTCGCCTCCGCCGCCGGCTTCAATGGTCAGCCGGCGGTGGTCAACGGTGCTTCCGAGCTGCTGCTGGAGCTCTTTGGCGCCCGCGGGGAGCACGCCCGCTCGGCAGTCGGGGTGGCCGAACTGCCCATGGATGCCCCCGTCGAGGTGGAGATTATCGTAGAGTTTTCCTGACCGGCGCGCCAGGCTCCGAATCGATGCGGCAGAGGGGACAGATGTGCTGAACGTCGTCCGGCTCAGGGTCTTGCGGGAGCTGCATCACCGCAAGACCCTGACAGCGGTGGCCGCGGCATTGTCCTACAGCACGTCAGCGGTGTCGCAGCAGATCCGGCTGCTGGAAAAGGAAATCGGCGTCCCCCTCGTCGAGCCCTCCGGGCGCCGTCTGCAGCTGACCCCCCAGGGCCTGATCCTGGTCGCCCACGCTGAGCAGATTCTCGAATTGCTTGAACGTGCAGAGGCGGACGTCTCGACCTCCATGTCCCAGCCCCGAGGCGTGGTCAAGGTCGCGGCCTTCCAGTCCGCGGCCCTGACGATCATTCCCGACGCCCTGAACGAGCTGCGCCGCCTGCACCCGCAGCTGACCGTGGAGTTCGAACAGGGTGAACCGGAGGCCACGCTGCCGTCTCTGGCCTCCTCCGAATACGATCTTGTGATCGCCGAGTCATTCCCCGGACTGCCGCTGCCGTCACGGCCGGGGATCACGGTCACCACGATCATGGACGATCCACTATGGCTCGTCATGGACGCGACCATCGCCGACGGCCTGGACCCGGGCCAAGGCCTGATCGCGCAGCTCGCGGACACCCGCTGGGCGGTGGAGACCGCAGACGCGGCTTCCCGGACCTGGCTAACCAACCAGTGCCGGAAGGCAGGCTTCGAACCCAAGGTCATCTGCTCCTCCGAAGATGTTTCGGTGCACTTGCGGTTTGTCGAAGCCGGGCTGGCCGTCGCCGTCCTTCCCGGACTCGCGCTCGTTGGTGCGTCGACGAACCTTCGCCGGTTTCCCACGGCCGCGGGCATGCAAAGCCGTCAAATCCTCCTCGTAGCCAGAGAAGCTTCCAGCACCCGCCCCGCCATAGCCGCCGTTTCCGCTGCCCTTCACAGGGCCGCCGCGGCCTACACAACCGGGCGAACCAGCGAAAATTAACATCGGACCGAGGAACCCCGAACTGAGCGTGACCGCGACGTTCCCCGCCACGGCAGCATCACCACGAGGTCAGCCAGGCGGAACCCGCGCATTTCCATTTCCGGGGAAACCCGGGGAGGGCCCGCACGTGCTGGCCCTCCCTTGGTTGTACGCCCAGCATGGGCATTTGCTTGGAGGTGTGAGTCCTCTGCAGGAGACGGTGGTTTAACCCGGGGTTTTCATCAATGTTGGGCTGAGGGGTGTGTTTAAGAGACGAAAAGGTGCTCTGACAAGGGAAAATAGGGGTGTCTACGCCGTTATTTCCGTGTCTTGAAGGAGCACCTTTTCGATGCACCAGCCTACCAAGGTTTTCCCGTCCGTCCCGGTCACTTTCACCGGCCAGTCTCTGGTCTCCCATGCCGGAGGACGGATCCTGACGTCATTCATCGACGCCCTCGGGTTCCGGGATCTGTGCGAGGACCGGCTCGGGCAGTTCGTGCCCGCGATGGCCTCGCACCGGCCCGGGAGGCTGCTCGGGTCGCTGGCGGTGATGCTCGCCGCCGGCGGCGAGAGCATGCCTCCGACCTGGACATCCTGCGCTCCCAGCCCGGCGTGTTCGGCCAGGTGCCCTCGAACGCGACAGTCTCGCGGTTCTTCGAACGCACCGTGAAGAACCCGGACGTCTTCGATTACGGCTTTTCGACCCTGGCCAAGGAACTGCGGACCCGGGCCTGGGAAGCCGCAGGGGACCGCAGCCCCGCGGTGAAGGCGACGGCCGCGGACCCGCTGCTCATCGACCTCGACGCCACACTGGTGACCTCGCACTCGGAAAAGGAACAAGCCACCGGAAACTACAAGGGCGGGTTTGGATTCGCCCCGTTCACCGCCAGCATTGATTATGGTGCCGGCAGCGGCACCGGGGAGGAACTCGCGGTGCTGCTGCGCCACGGCGGGGCAACCGCGAACAACGCCGAGGACCACATCCGCATCTTCGAGGCCGCCATCGCCGTCCTGCCCGACGCCCTCTACGGTGAGGACGAGGAACTGGACGGGGAGAAGATCCTGGTCCGCACCGACAGCGCCGGCGCGTCCCGGAAGTTCCTCTGGTACCTGCATTCGCGCGGCGTGCAGTTCTCCGCCTCGTACCCGGTTCCGGTCGGCAAGGCCCACATGATCGACTGGATCAACGACAAGAAATACTGGCAGCCGGCCCTGGACCAGGACGGGGTCGAACGCGACAACGCCTGGGTCATCAACGCCACCCAGGTGATCCCGCTCCAGGACTACCCGCCCGGGACGAAGATCTTCCTGCGCGCCGAACCGCTGCACCCCGGCGCGACACCGACCCTGCTCGACATCGACGGTCACCGTGTGACAGCGTTCCTGACGAATGCCCCGCGCTGGCACGGACCTTTTCTGGATGCCCGGCACCGGGCCCGCGGCCGGGCCGAGAACCGCATCAAAACCCTAAAGAACACCGGGCTCGGAAAGCTCCCCTTCTTCGATTTCGCCGCCAACCAGGCCTGGGCCAACCTCGCGGTCCTGGCCGCGAACCTGGTCTCCTGGCTCCAGCTCACCGCCCTGCCCGACGGCCACAAGGCACGGGGCTGGGACATCAAACGCTGGCGCTACCGGCTCTTCGCCACCGCCGGGAAGATCATCACCCGCGCCCGCCGGAACCACCTGCTGCTGCCCGCCGCCGCGCCGGAGCAACCCCTCATCGCCGCCCTGCTCGAAGCCATCAGCCGGATCGCCGCGGCCGCGAACCGCCCCGCACCCCTGCTGCGGACCTGACACCACAGCCCCCCGGACAATCACGAGCAGGAAAGAAGAACACCAACGGGATCAGTGGAAACCCGCGCACCGCCCGGCGCCCCCGGGCCTTCAGCCACGCCCGAAATCCGATTCAGCCCGCCGGGACGGCAAAAACCAGGCCCGGCGCCCCGACCGCCATCCGATGAAAAATCCGGGTTAACTTCTAGCTGATGGCCACACTGCGTCACCGTGAGGTGGGGGTGGGAAGGAAGCGGCAGGAAAATCCCTGCACCGAGGGATACGAACCGCATAGAAGGCATGCTGATCGGGGGTAGGCCAGCAACGGATGGTGAAGCCCCTTCCAGGCAGCGTGAATTCCGCCCGGATCCCTTCCCATGTCTCATCGAGGAGCATGGTTTTTGCACATCGGTCCCCGCAGAAGGACGCTCACCTTGTTCATTCACCCGACGATAGTGTGCTCCCGAAAATTTGATAGTGACGGCAGTTATGAGTGAAGAGACTTGAGGCCCATGACGCCGCCGATGAGCATCAGCAGGAAAAGCACTTTGAGGATCGACACGGTTTCCGTGCCGGTGAGCATCGCATAGACGACGGTCAGCGTCGCGCCGATCCCGACCCACACCGCGTATGCAGTACCGATCGGCAGTTCCTTCATTGCATACACCAACCCACCCATGCTCAACACCAGGTGGGGAGACTCATCATCGCCAGGTTCTACCGGCTTCCGACGACTCGATACGGGACCTTCGAATCAAGGGCACGGCCATCATGTCTGGAAGAAAGCCAGGCCTTGGATCTGTCAGCCCACACGGCGTGCACCATTGGGGTTTCCCATACGGACACGGAATGGACGTGCAAACTACTACTGAAAATGACAATTTGAGGAACGTAAGGACGGCTGCGTTTCGTCCTGTCAAAGGATCCCTTGCTGAGACGAATTGGAGTCCGAATGCCCGTGTCCATTGCTTTGCTGGGTTGGAAGGGGATTTGATGAAACACGATCTGGACCGCGGTGCCCTAAGCCGCGTTATCGCGGTAATCAACGGCAAAGGCTAGGTCTTTAAGACCAGCCTGGTGGCCAGTGTAGGTGGTCTCCTCGCCGAGGGCGGATTGCGTGTGCTGCTCGTGGATCTCGACCCGCAAGGAAACCTTGCCGAGGATCTCGGCTACACCGACCAAGGGGACGGTGGGCGGAGTCTGGCGACTTCGCTGTGTTTCGGGTGAGAACCTGACCTGCTGGCCGGCGTCCGACCCGGCCTGGATGTTATTGCCGGCGGCCCCCATCTCGACGATGCTGCGGCATTCCTTGGAGCCAAAGCCCAGAAGGATCGTGACGCTGCGCAGCTGGCTCTGGCCAAACTGCTTGACAGCGTCGCGGGGGAGTACGATCTGGTCCTGCTGGACTGCCCACCGGGAAATGAGCCTTTACAGGCTGCCGCGGTGGCTGCCGCCCGTTACGCACTGGTTCCGCTGAAGACAGATATGTCCAGCCGTAAGGGTGTCGCCGCCGTCGCGGCGCGCATGGACAGCGTCGTCGGCCTCAATCCCTCCTTGGGCCTGCTGGGCGTTGTCCTTGTCGGTACCGGTGCGAAGTCCAAGCAGGTTCACAAGGTCACCCGTGACCATCTCACTGCCGATTTTGGCACCGACGAAGTGCTGTTCCCGATGAGCATCCGCCATGCGGAGGCCACGGCCCAGGCGTGCCGTGAGCGTGGATTGCTGGCCCACGAGCTTGAGCGGGAGCTGAGTAAGGGACCGAAGTGGTGGGAGGTCCTGCGCGGTGAAGCGAAGGCCGGACCTGCGGGGCCAAAGTCGGCTTCCAGTGTGGCCGAAGACCTCCACGCGGTCGCCATGGAAGTGACCCGTCGCATCGCCGTTGCAGAATCCCAGGAGGTCAACGCGTGAGCGCCGAACCGACACCCAGCCGACCGGCACTCGGTTTGCCTCCGCGGCGCACGGCAGCGCCGGCGGCAGAGGCGCCGCTGGCACGGATGCTTCCGGGTCACCGGCCGGAAACGCCAAAGAAGGCGGAACCCCAAGGAAACCGAAACAGCGAATATGACGGTGAGTATCCCTGCCGCGCTGCGGAACCGGGCGCGGGCCGCGTACCGGGCGACCAGTTACGCCGAGGGGGATAACACCTGGAGTCACTTTGTGGCGAAAGCGATCGAAACGGAGACGGCCCGTCGCGAAATCGAACACAATGCGGGTGAGATGTACCCGTCCTGGGGTGAAAATCTTCCCGGCGGTAGACGACTCAAAGACAGCTGAACAGCAGGTCATCTACCGATTAAGTGGTGGGCGCCGGCAGCCCTTAACGCAGTTCCTACATCTCGCGGTATTTCGGCTGGTCCCCAGGACGTGCTCGAGCTGTCCCCGCTGACCATGGCTCAGGGCCTCTCCGCCGTTGACATTTCCTGGGAAAATTCCCCGCTGGACTGATGACTCCGCAGCGATGACGCTGCCCCAGAAGTTTCCCTTTGCTGAGGGAGCTGAGGGAAAAGGAGCAACCCCATGAACACGACACCCACCCTCGAAATGCTCGACCCGGCCACCTTGACTGTGGACATCAACGTCCGCAAAGACGCTGCACTGACGCCGGAATTCATTGCCAGCATCAAAGAGCATGGCGTGATGGAACCCGTCATCGCCCACCGCAAGGACGACGGCGTGGTGCATGTCGTGATGGGACAGCGCCGCACCTGGACCGCTGAGGGCCCACCAGATCGATCCCGAGGATCGCGCCACCATCTCGCTCACCTAACACACTCTCCGACACTTCGGGGAATACGAGCCCGATCTCGCTCCTCCCGCCCAACAGCCCAATACCCGACTCGATCTCATCCCAAGAACGCTGTTCCCGCCAGGAACATAAACCACGCAAAAAACGGTGTATTGCCCCCTTCATGCATATCCTGTTCCACCCCTTTTCGGTCAAATTGAAGAGGAAGTTAAGATCTGCTTTTCAGATCTTCATTCATATGGTTATATTATGTTTGTGATGTGACCCACACTGTAGGCGGTCATCGTCCAGAAGACGCGCGGACCCACAAGGTCGGTGGATTGATCTCAACGTTTAGCGGAAGTGATCTCGTGATCGAACAACGCAAGCACAGTGGTATGAAGTCGATTGGCCGGCGGACCCTGGTCGAGGAAGCAACGGACCAGTTGCTCGCCCAGATCAAGGACGGGACCTGGCAGATCGGTGATCGCCTGCCGACAGCGACCAAACTGGCCGATGATCTGGGAGTCAGCCGCTCACCCATACGCGAGGCGACGCAGGCCCTAGTGCACGCGGGTCTGCTGGAGGCCCGGCAGGGTGACGGCACCTACGTCATTGCGGTCAATGAAGCCTCCGGGGCCATCGCACGTCGGGGCCAGCAAGCCGAGGCCAGTGAGGTCATCGATGTCCGGCGGGGTCTCGACGTTGCCGCGGCGAGGGCGGCGGCCCTGGCCAGGACGGATGAGGACCTTGCGGAGCTGGACGGCATTCTCGCGCGGCGGCGGCGGGCTGCGGAGCTGACCACCGAGGGCGAGTTCGTATTGCTTGACATCGAATTCCACCTTGGAGTGGCTAAAGCGGCTCACAACAGCATCCTTCAGGACTTGTACCAGGGCCTGCTGGGGGCCATCCGCAAGAGCATGGTGGTCGGTACCTACCTGGGGCCAGACCACCTTGCCCATGACCACGAAGACCTGCTCGACGCCATCCGTGGCCGGGACCAGGGTCTCGCGTCGGCTCTTGCCCTCGGAATCCTCAACGAACAAGAGGACATCGTCCGGCAACAGCCTTCCTGAGGCTCCGGATCCGTGCCCGGCACGGCATCTGTCACCGACCGTCACTGACGCGGTCGTTTTCACTTCTTGCAACCATTTTGAGATGTCGTGCGCCCTAGCCCGGGCCTAAAGCACGACCCCCTAGCCGCGCAGTGCGGCGGAGCCGGAGTACACGAATTGAGAACTCAACTTCACGCTCGATACGTCCTGGGCCATCTCGAGGGTGACCACGTCATCCATCGGGATGCCTCGGTCGTCTACGACGACGAGTGCATCGTCCACGTCGGACCGGGTTGGGTCGGTCCCGTGGACGAGATGATCGATCTCGGCAACTCGCTCATCATTCCGGGTCTCATCGACCTAGACGCTGTTGCCGACTTGGATCACATCATCCTGGATTCCTGGTCAGGCGCGGACCTGCGCAAGGGACATCAGTGGTCGGCCGGGTACTTTGCCAATCACCGTATGGATGTCTTCACCGCCTCCGAACGCCGACTGATCCGCAAGTTCGCCTTGGCGCAGCTGCTCCTGCACGGTGTCACGACGGCGGTGCCGATTGCCTCGGAGATCCACAGTTCCTGGGCCGAAACTTATGAGGACTTCGTCGACATCAGCCAGGAAGCCCTAGAACTTGGCCTGCGTGTCTACCTGGGTCCGAGTTACCGGGGCGGCGTCCACGTCACGCGGGAAGACGGGACCCCGGATGTCATGTGGTCGGTCCCGGACGGCGAGGACGGCCTCGACGGAGCCCGGCGTTTCGTTGAATACGCCGCCGGCCTGCCTGAATTGATTCAGCCGATCTTCGCACCATGTCGGATCGAGACCATGACACGGGAATTGCTGGCGAGGACCCATGAGCTGGCGACGGACTTGAACGTCCGCGTGCGCCTGCACTGCATGCAGAGCATGCGCGAATTGGAGCTGGTCGATGCCGCCCACGGGATGACACCCATGGATCTCCTTGAGGAGATCGGGCTGCTGAACGAGCGGCTCCTGGTCCCTCACGCGAAATATATGAGCCTGGAGTCGGCGGGCCGTCCCACGGACGTCGAACTGCGGCGGTTCGGGGCGTCGGGTGCAACGGTCGTGCACACACCGCTGACGGAGGCGCGCTTGGGTTATGCCATTGACAGTTTCGACCGTTACCTGGAGGCCGGCATTCCCATGGCCTTCGGCTCTGACTGTTTCCCGCCGGACCTCATTCGCGGCATGGAACTGTCGAGCAACCTGGCCAAGATCATGGAAGGCCGTCTTGACGCCGGAGCGGCCGCAGCGCTTCTGCGTTCGGCGACCACCGGTGGCGCCGACGCGTTGGGTCGGCCTGATCTCGGCCGCCTCGAGCCTGGTGCGCAAGCGGACTTGACGGTCTTCTCTTTTGAGGACGTCATGGTCGGCATGGTCGAAGATCCCATCAGGACCCTCTTGATGCACACCACCGCCCGCGACGTCAGCATGACAGTTGTGGCCGGACGAACTGTCATGCGGGATGGCAAGCTCCCAGGCCTGGATCTGGAGAACCTGCGCAAGGAGGCACAGGCACTCTTCGACCGCATGAAGAACCGCTATCCCGAACGCGACGTCCATGGCCGCGACATCGACACCCTGTTTCCCCCCACGTTCACGTCTGCCCCTTTTCATTAGGAGTTAGAATGCCAAAATTCTTCAAGACCAGCGTTGTCCTGGTGCTCTCCCTCAGTGCCTTGGGCTCACTGAATGGCTGTTCTTCCGGTGGCGCGAACACCGGCCAGCCCGGCGGCTCAGGCAAGAACTCCCTCGTGGTCGCCTACTTCGGCCAGCTGGACACACTCGATCCGGTCGCCACGCGGACCCAGACCGGTTATGTCGTTCAGAACATGTACGAATCCCTCGTGTCCCACGACAACTCCGGCGCACTCAGTGGCCAATTGGCCGAGAAGTATGAGGTCTCCGGCGACGCTCAGTCCATCTCCATCACGCTGCGGGAGGGTGTGAAATTCCACGACGGCAGCCCCCTGGTCTCGGGGGACGTCAAATATTCTCTGGAGCGGTACCGCGCTGTGGGAAGCGGCGTGGCCGGCTACCTCGGAGACTATGAGTCGACCGATATCAAGGACGACCGCACCTTTACCATCAAGCTCTCCAAACCCAACGCGATCTTCCTTGACTGGCTCTCCCTGGTCTACATAGTCAGCGAGAAGCTCGTGAAGCCGAACGAGGGCAGCGACCACGCCCAGGCCTGGCTGCAGAGCAACGAGGCCGGGACCGGCGCCTTCTCGCTGGAGAAGAAGCAGACCTCCGGCGACATCGTGCTCAAGCGTTTCGCCGATTACTGGCAGTTCGACGGCAAGCGCGCAGACAGCGTCGTCTTCAAACGCATCGACCAAAGTGCCACGCAGAGGCAGAACCTCCTGGACGGTAGTGTGGATATCGCCTTCGGGCTGAATGCGGCGGATGCCGACGCCCTCAAGGGCACCAAGGTCAAGGTGAACAGCATGGCCGCCCCGAGCTCGGACTACATCTACCTCAACTCCCAGAATGGTCCCACCGCCGACCCACAGGTACGCGAGGCGTTGCAGCTCGCTTTCGACTACAAGGGCGCGCTGGAGAGTATTCGCAAGGGCCATGGGCAGATCTCCAAGGGCATCCTTCCCAACACCCTGCCTTGTGCCCCTGCGGGGCCGGAGCACAAGCAGGACCTCGCCAAGGCCAAGCAGCTGATGGCGGATGCCGCGGTCACCAAGCTGACGCTCAACTTCCAACCTGTCGTGCCCTTGGCCCAGGATATGGCCACCTTGATGCAGTCCAACCTCCGGGAGATCGGGGTCCAGCTCGACCTCGTCCCCATCGGGTTCCCTGATTACCTGGCCAAGCTCAGCGATCCCACAAAGATCCCCCAGATGATGCTGGCGCTGGAGGGTGTCCCCATGCCGGAGGCGGGTGCCGCGCTCTTCCAGCAGTACACGACGTCGCGTATCGGCACGACCAATCGCTCCGCGTACAGCAACCCTGCGGTGGACGCCACGCTTGACCAGGCATCCAAGACGGCGGACACCACGGTGCGGTGTGGACTCTACACGCAGGCCGAAACGCAGATCTTCAAGGACCGTCCCGTCTTGAACCTTCTGACTGTGGATTCCGTCGTGGGCTACCGCGACGGCCTGACCGGCATCCGCCTGAACCCTGATGCGCGCCCGATCCGCGTCAGCGACCTGCGGTTCGAGTAGCCGGTAGCCATGTGGATCGTACGCCTGATCGCTAAGAGACTCGCCCTGGGCGCGGTCACCTTGATCGCCCTGGCTGCAATCGTCTTCTTCATCAGCACCCTGGTCCCGGGAGACCCGGCACGCGTCGCGGCCGGGGAGAACGCCACCGAGGATCAGATCTCTGCGGCCCGGGAAAGGCTGGGCCTAGACAAGGCCGTCCTGGTGCAGTTTGTCCTGTACTTCGGACGCCTGGTCCAAGGTGATCTGGGGAGGTCGATCTCGACCCATTCACCGGTGGTGAACGGCCTTCTCGAGGCGCTGCCGTCCACCTTTGAACTGGTGTTCCTGGCCATCGTCATGATGGTGGTGGTGGCCCTGCCTACAGCGACGATCGCTGCGCTCGGGCGGGGCCGCGCCGGGGACCAAGTCCTGAGGACCAGCGCGGTCTTCACCGCCGGAATACCCACCTTCTGGCTGGCTCTCCTGGTCCAGTTCTTCGTGGGCGGACAGCTGCAGCTCCTGCCCATCTCAGGCGCGGTGTCCCGCCAGTACGGGGTGGACCGCCACACCGGCTTCATGCTGATCGACGCGAGTATCTCCGGCGGCCTGGAGGCCGGTTGGGACGCCTTCCTGCACCTGCTGATGCCGGCGGGGGTCTTGGCGGTCCTGTTCGGGGCGCAGTTGTTCCGCGCCCTCCGGACGGAGATCATCCGTGTCCTGGCCCGCGAGCACATCGCGGTGGCGCGATCCAAGGGTGTGCCACTCATGCCACTTGTCCTGCGCCATGTCCTGCCGAACTCCATTGGACCGGCCATCACTATTCTGGGTGTCCAGTTCGGCATGATGGTAGGTTCCGCGGTGCTGGTGGAGTCCATCTTCGCCCTACCCGGGCTGGGCTCATACCTCACCAATGCGGTGGGCTCCGCAGACGTCAACGCCCTGCTCGGCGCGGTCTTGGTGACGGGCCTCGTGGTGGTTGCAGCCAGCCTGGCGGTGGACCTGCTGCAAGCTATTCGCGATCCGCGGGTACGTGCCGCACAGAACGGAGGAGGACGATGATGCAGACAATTTCAGCCGCAACGCCCCGGGCATCGACCTGGCGCCGGCCCCTGCGGGCCCTGACACAGATCCGGGGCGTCGACCGGGTGGTCGCCATCATGGCGTTCCTCCTGCTCCTCCTGGCTGTTGTCGGACCATACCTTACACCGTACGACATCCTGGACTCCAACATCGCCGCCGCCTCACAGCCGCCGGACGGCACGCACTGGCTCGGCACCGATGAACAGGGGCGGGATGTCTTCTCTCGCGTCCTGGCCGGTGCCCGCTACAGCATCCTCGGCTCCGTCGTCGTCGTCGTCGGGTTCTCCATCATCGGCGTCTTGGTGGCGGCCATCGCCACTATCGGCGGCCCCGTCGTGGACGAGATCCTCATGAGGCTTACCGACGCCGGTCTGGCAGTCCCATCCATGGTGTTGAGCCTGGCGCTGTCCGCGGCGATGGGGCCGAGCCTAAACTCGGCCATGATCGCGATGATCGCCACAGGATGGCCCTACACGGCACGGCTGCTGCGGACCATCATGCGGGAGACGATGGTCCTCCCGTTCGTGGAGGGCGCCCTGATCATGGGTGTTTCCCGCCGACGGCTCATGGTCAAGCACGTCATTCCGAACTCCCTGGATATTCTGATCGTGAAGTGGGCGGGGGACATCGGCAACACCATCCTGGTCCTCGGAGCGCTCTCCTTCTTGGGAGTCGGGGCCCAGCCGCCCAGCGCCGAATGGGGCGCGATGATCGCCTCCGCCCAGGCATACATGTCAACGTCGTGGTGGGCGGCCTTCGCCCCCGGCATGGCCATCACCATTACGGCCGTCACATTCGGCCTGCTGGGGGAGTCCCTGCAGGTACGGCTCAATCCGGAGGTGCGCCAGCACTTCGGACAGGTGAGAGGAACTTAGTGACCCAGAATCAAGAAACCATGGAACGCACCAGATCGGCGTCCGATGTCCCGGCCCTCGACGTCCAGGGGCTCTGCGTGGACGTGGACACCCCAACGGGCCGGATCCGACTGCTCGACGACGTCTCCTTGGCTGTGCGCCCCGGGGAGCGTCTGGCAGTGGTCGGGGAGTCCGGCTCGGGGAAGTCTGTCATGGCTCGCTCCGTCCTGCAGCTCGGGCAGAGCTACCGCACTTCCGGCAGCATCAAGGTGGGCGGCACCGAGGTGACGGGCCTCTCGGAACGCCAGATGTCCCGCCTCCGCGGCTCAAAAGTCGGCATGGTGTTCCAAGATCCATTGGGTGCCCTGAACCCTCTGCAGACCATCGGGGAGCAGGTGGCTGAGCCCCTGCGCGTCCGAGGCGTCTCCCGCCAGAAAGCCGAGCGTGCCGCGGTGGCGATCCTTGAGGAACTCGGTGTCGCCAGGGCTGCCGAGCGGATGAGGGCCTATCCCCATGAGTTCTCCGGCGGCATGCGGCAGCGCGTGGTGCTCGCCATGGCGCTCATCGCGCAGCCGGAGCTGCTCATCGCGGACGAACCGACCACGGCCTTGGACGTCCGGGTTCAGGAACAGGTCATCGACCTCCTTCACGAAGTGTCCACCGAAAGGGACCTGGCGGTCATCCTCATCACCCATGACCTGGGAATCGTGGCGGGTTTTGCGGACCGCGTGGTAGTCATGTACGCCGGCCGTAAGATCCAGGACGACGACGCAGCGCGGCTGTTCGCGCAACCCGCCCACCCGTATGCCCGGGGACTGATCAAGGCCGTGCCGCGGATCGACCACCGCATTGACCAGCTGGTCGGCATACCTGGCGTTCCACCCCATCCGAGCGCACGACCGACCGGCTGTGCCTACCACCCCCGCTGTCCCTTCAGCACGGAAATCTGCGAAGTGGAAGTTCCCGCCGAACGCCTCATGGCGGCGGGAGGCACAGTGGCCTGCCACCTATACGCCCTCGAAGGGAGCCCGGAATGACCATCCTCGACGTGCGGTCCATCTCCAAGTCGTTCGGGCGCGGAAAGCGCCGCTCCCTGGCGCTCGACGACGTCAGCTTTACGGTAGAACAGGGCACCATCACCGGCCTGGTGGGTGAGTCGGGCTCCGGCAAGACAACGATCATCCGGTGCATCATGGGTCTGGATTCCCCGGACTCCGGCGAGATCCTCTTCGACGGGCAGTCGCAGGTCAAGTCCGGCTTCAACGACCGGCGTCGGCTAGCCAAGGACGTCCAGATCGTCTTCCAGGACCCGACTGCCAGCCTCAACCCGCGCATGACGGTCGAGGAGCTCATCTGTGAGGGCATGCTGGTCCACGAGCTCTACCCGGATTCCGGAAAGCGCCGCGCCGAGGCCACCCGGCTCCTGGAAATGGTGGGCCTGGCGGAACGTGACCTGTCGAGGTACCCCGCGTCCTTTTCCGGAGGACAGCGGCAGCGCATTGCCATCGCCCGCGCGCTGGCGGTCAAGCCGAAACTCCTCGTCTGTGATGAACCCGTCTCGGCACTGGACGTTTCTGTACAGGCCCAGGTCCTCGGTCTCCTGGTGGACATGCAGCGGAACTTGGATCTGTCCTTGCTGTTCGTGGCCCACAACCTCGCCGTGGTCAAGCAGGTGTGCTCCGTGGTTCACGTCCTCAACGCTGGGCGCATCGTGGAGTCCGGTGACGCCGACGTGGTCATGTCGCACCCGCAAGATGCATATACGCGGTCCTTGCTCGAGGCCGTGCCCATCCCCGACCCGAGGATGGCCAAGGCGCGGCTCGCGGAGCGGCTGGCCGCACGGGCTGCCCGCCGGGCGGCCGAGGGAGCGGCCTCGTGACCGCATCCATTCCGGAGGAGGAACGGCACCCCCTGTGGTCCATCGACCGCGCTGCCCTGCCTGCCCGCCGCAGTCTCAAGTGGCGCGCCTATCCGCCCGACGTCCTGCCGCTCTGGGTGGCGGAGATGGACGCAGCGCCGCCGCGGTGTGTCACCGAAGAGCTTCACGCCGTCGTCGCGGCCGGGGACCTGGGCTACGCCTGGAGCGAGCCATACGAGCTCGCCGTGGCCGACTACGCCGCTACCGTCTGGGGCGTCCCGGTGGCCCGGGAGCAGGTGCGCACCTTCGCCAACGTCGTTGCCGGCCTGACAGAGATCCTCCGGGGCGGCGACACCCGCGGGGAGGTCATGATGAGCACCCCGGTCTATGGACCTTTCGCCCATGCCGCCGCGGAAGCTGGGCGTACCGTCCGCGCCATTCCCCTCGGGCCGGACTGGCGCCTGGACGTCACGGTGATCGAACAGGCCTTTGCCGAGGCCGCGGCGAAGGAAGGAGGCTGCGTCTACATCCTGTGCAACCCCCACAACCCAACCGGAGTGGTGCACAGCCGCCAGGAACTGGCGGCCCTCGCGGACGCGGCCCGGAGGTTCGAGGTGAAAGTGGTGTCGGATGAGGTGCACAGCCCCTTGGCTCTCGCGGGGGCCAGACACGTGTCCTATCTGGAGGTCGCCCCGGAATCCGACGCCGTCGTGCTGTTCTCCGCGTCCAAGGCCTGGAACCTCTCCGGCGCCAAGATCGCCGCGGCCATTGCGGCCACGGGCGGGGTCGGCACCCTCGAACGGCTGCCGGTTTCCCTGGCCCGCGGCGCGAGCCAGCTCGGTGTCATCGCCCAGGTGAGCGCCCTCAGTGAGGGGCAGGACTGGCTGACCGCGCTGAGGGCCGACCTTTCAGACGCTCGGGACCGCCTGCTGGAGACCGTGGCGGCCCACCTGCCCGAGGCGAGAATAGTCCGGCCCGAGGCCTCCTTCCTGGCTTGGATCGACTGCCAGCCCCTGGGGCTGGGACCCGATCCCGCCGCGCACTTCCTGGAACACGCCCGCGTCGCCCTGAGCGGGGGACTCGAATTCGTCGCCGGGGGAGAAGGCTTCGTCCGTCTGAACTTCGGAACCCATCCCGACTTGGTGCAGGAAGCGGTCGAACGCATGGCGGCATCCTTCACCTGACCTCTCCGACGCGTGATGTCGGCTGACCATGAAATGAAAGGACTCACCCATGAGACTCGGAAGCGACGCTCTGAAACTGCCTGGCGCCGGACGGCTCACCCCCGTGCAGCAGCTCCAGCAGGCCGCGGAGAGGGGGCTACATGGCCTCTACTTCCGCTCCACACTCCATCTGAGCCCCACCCTGGACCCGGGCTATCTGGACGAGGTGCGCGCCTGCGCCGATGACTTGGGCCTGTATCTGGAGGCGGGGTTGGGCAAGACCAACCCCTATACCTTGGCAGAGACCCCGGAGATCCGGGGGCTCGGTGACGGCGACACCCTGCTCGGATTTCGGAAAATTATCGAGGCGGCGTCACGGATCGGCATCTACGAACTGTGGTCCGCCACCGGCGGAATCAAGGCGTTCCCGGGATACCACATGTATGACCGCTTCCGGACTGACGTGCCTTGGAATGAGCAGCTGGAGGGAATCGAACGGCTCCTGATGAGGCTCGCGCCCATTGCGCGGGACGCGGGCGTCCACATCAACCTGGAGACCCACGAGGAGATTACGTCCTTCGAACTGGTCCGTCTGATCGAGGAGGTGGGACCCGACGTCGTCGGAATCACCTACGACACCGCCAACCCTCTGCAGCGCGGCGAAGTCCCCGAGATGACGGCACTCCGGGTGGCACCCTACGTCCGTCAGACCCACATCAAGGACGCCGTGCTCATTAGGAGCCACGACGGCTTTAAGTACCAGTCCCGTCCGAACGGCCAGGGACTCGTGGATCTGGACCCGATCCTGCCGATCCTCGCCGAGCACAATCCTGACCTCAATCTCTCCCTTGAAGTAGCCTTCGTCCGCGCCGCCGGGGTGAGCTTCCCCGAACTCGCTAGCCAGGATGTCCGCAGCCGGGTCGAACTCACCAACCCCGTATGGCGTGCGGGACACCCCGATCTTAGCGGTGAGGAACTGGCTGAGTACATCCGCCTGGGCAATGCGTTCAGCGACCGGGTGGACGCCGGTGAGGTGCCCGGCTTCGACGAGTTCGACCAGCGTGTCTGGGGCGAGGACGAGTGCTGGAAATGGGTCGCCGACTCACAGGCCTACGTTCAGGACATCTGCCGGCGGAACGGCATCCAGCTGGTGGGCCCGGATGAGGCCCTGACAGCGACGGCAGCTCAGCGTGGCTGACGTGACGGGGCCGACGAGGCTGCTTCTGGTCAACTGCAACACCTCGGGCACTACCAGCGAGCGGATCCGGTCCGTAGCAGCGGCGGTGGCGGCGGAGACGACCAGCGTGGATGTCGCAACCCCGGAATTCGGGGTCGAGCGCGTTGTCGGGTTCTACGACAGCTTCATCAGCGCCGCGGCGGGACTTCAGATGATGGCCCGCTGGCGCGGACAATGCGATGGCGTCATCATGGTCGGGTTCGGTGAACACGGCCGGGAGGGTGCCCGGCAGCTCATGGACGTCCCCGTCGTGGACATCACCGAGGCCGGGATGATGGCGTCCTGCCTTCTCGGGAACAAGGTGGGTATACTCGCCACCTCGGACCTGATGGTCGGCCCCATCCGGGACAGCATTGCAGCGATGGGGCTCGCGTCCCGGCTCCTTACGATCCACGTCGCCTCGGGCGCTGACCCGTCCGACCCCTCATCCTTCATGGTGGGCGCTCAGGCCTTGCTCGCCGGAGGTGCGGACGTGATCCTGCTCGCCGGGGCAGGGATGCTGGAAATCCAGGAGCATCTAATGCGGAACTGCGGGGTCCCCGTAGTGGACGGTCTGACGACGGCGGTTAAGTGGTGCGAGTCCCTTGTACAGCTCTCCCTCACCACAAGCAAGCTCCAGGACTACCGCTGGGATCCGGACAAGGCTGCGACGCTCGTCTAGCACCGTAACCGCGGCGCCACGGCGCAGGGCCTGCTTCCGGCAGAAAGGTCCTGCGCCGGGGCGCTGTCCCGACCGACAAGAGGATGCCCCTCCTGTTGCCTCACGACAATAGGTCCGGGAAGGTGGCTTCGTTGCCTCAGATGAAGGGTCCGTTTCGGGGCCGGGTTGAACCATGTGTTGACACTTGTAGTGTCGAGGCGCGGATTTTGCTTCGGCGGGTGCTTCGAGTTGACCGGTCGGGGCGACGATCTGCCGGGATAGAGCCGCGGGTTTAGGCTTTTGAACTGGGCGTTCAATGGTGATAACTGGGCGTTTGCCTAGGCGGGGTGTGTGACCGTCCGCTGGTGTGGCGTGAGCGCCTGATCGTGTTTCTTGACTACTTTCGCTCCGTGCGTTGCTTGGAGAGCAGTTTCTGTTGCGGGGGAATAGACCGTGAAGCGCGCGTCAGGCTCCCGGGCCCAGTTCTTCTGTTCCCATGGCCGCCGTCGTTCTTGTTGGCGGGCCGGGACCTACACCCTGACCGCCACCGAGACGTCCTTTACTACGGACAGCACCAGTTTCACCATCCCCTAAGCTGGTCCGTTCCCAGGAACAACCTTTGACTGCGCCAAATCCTCGTAGCGACCGTGGGTACGCATTCCGCGAAGACATCGCGGTGGCCGGATGCATCTCAAATACGATCCCTTGCTGAGACGTATGGAAGCCGCTCGGGGCCAACCTTGAACGTCGCCGCTATTTGGCGGCTTTCTGCGATGGATGGGCGGTGTTGATCAGCAATCCTTTGTCCCAATAACGTGTCTCACTTTGATATTCTCAGAGACACACATTTTCGTCCTTTGATAAGACTTCGAGGAGTACGATGGCGCGTCTTGGTTACGCACGAGTCAGCCTGGCGGATCAGAACACCGATCTGCAGCTTCGCGACCTCGACGCGGCCGGGTGCGACCGCATCTACACAGACCACGGGGTCAGCGGGACCCGGATCAAACGACCGGAGCTGGACCGGCTGTTGGACCGTCTCGGCCGCGGTGATGAGGTCGTGGTGTGGAAGCTGGACCGGCTCGGCCGCAACACCCGCCACCTGCTGGAGCTGCTGGATGACTTCAAGTCCCGGGGCATCAAATTCCGCTCGCTGCGGGACGGCATCGCCACTGACCCTGACAGTGAGGTCGGGGGAGCGATCGCCCAGGCGATGGTCACCATCATTTCTGCTTTTGCCCAGCTTGAACGAGACCAGCTCTCCGAGCGCACCAGGGCCGGCATGGCCGCAGCAGCGGCCGCCGGCCGAAAGGCCGGACGCCGGGAGGTCACCGCCGATCACGAGAAGGTACAGCGGGCGCATGAGCTGAAAGCGCGGGGGCTCAAGCCGGCCGACATCGGAAAGATCATCGGGGCCAGCCGCGCCACCGTGTACCGGTACCTGAGCATGGAGTCCTGAGGCGAACGAGCTACCCGTCCCGAAAGTTGGACGCACCGTTTATCTGTGACCGCAGCGATGTATTCTTCCCAGATTCGGCTAGGGTTCGTTCCAGCTGGGGCGAGAGGCCTTCGTGCATTCGGGATAGGGGAGCCCCATGACGTCTGACTTTGCATCACAGGGATTTGGGTCAGGGCGAGATGATATCCCTCAGCGCGTCGGGGTGAATGAGCGGGGCGCTGGACATGCGGTGATCGAGAAGCTGCTGGCCGATCGGGAGGGTTTGCCGCCGCGGTCGTTGCTGGGTCGTGTTTTCGGTGCCGACCCGCTGACTTCAGAGAATTACCCCTGGTACAAGGGTGCTCTCGGGGAGATAGCAGTAGGACGGATCCTTGAACGGTTAGGTCCTGGGTGGATGGTCCTGCACGCCGTACCGGTGGGCACCGGCGCGTCCGACGTTGATCACGTGTTGATAGGTCCGGCCGGCGTATTTACCCTGAACACCAAGAACCACTCCGGGCAATCCGTTTGGATTGCGGGTCGGACCTTGATGGTGTCCGGCAAGAAACAGCGCCATCTCTACAATGCCAGCCACGAAGCCGCCCGGGCTGCGAAACTTCTTACCCGCGGAGCGAATGCGACCGTTGAGGTCACCGGCGTTGTGGTCGTCGTTGCCCCGAAGAGCATGACTGTCAGGGAAAGGCCTTCCGAGGTTGTTGTGGTCTCGGACCGGCAGCTCCTGCGGTGGCTGAGTGACCGCCCGAACCTACTCACCCCCAGGCAGATAGCGGTGATCACAGCTGCGGCCATGCGGCCCGGAACGTGGCACCGGAATCCGCCGGCCGTGGTGGACCCTGGTTTCCTGCAGTACGAATTCGCCAGGCTGCCGGCTCTCGTGGACAGCGCGCGACGCCGCCGCGCGGGATGGCTCCTTGCCCTTCTTGTCGGGACCCCGCTTGTCCTAGCCACCCTTTCTTCCTACTTCTGATGCCATAAAAAAATATCCGTCCGTATAAAAGAAACCTTATAGAGGCCCATATTTTTCTATAGACTGTTTGGGTGGACTCTGACATGAACCCCTTCGCCCCGGGCTCCGGCCTCAAACCGCCGGCACTGGAGGGACGAGAAGCAGAAATAGAAGCGTTCGACCGCTTGATAGTCAGAACTAAACGTCAAGCCACCGAGCGGGGAATGCTCCTGTCCGGGCTCCGGGGTGTCGGGAAGACAGTTCTGCTGAACAATTTTGTCGCGCAGGCGGAGCGGCATGACTGGTTCGTTGTGCAGATAGAAGCCCAGCCCTCTCCGGAGGGTCGGAAGGCAATCCGGCAAAAACTGGCCAGGGCGATTGAGGCGGGGGCGCGAAGGCTGCGTACGAGGTCTGCCTGGGACTACGTGAAGGATGTCCTGGGCAGTATCGGTTCGTTCAATGTCTCTCTGGGCGTTACGGGTGTGTCCGCGACGCTCGGGACCACGGAAGGCCGGGCGGACTCAGGGAACCTGGATATCGACCTCGAGGAGCTCGTTGAAGACATCGCGACAGCCATGGGCAAATCCCGCAGCGGTTTCGGAATTTTCATCGACGAGATGCAGGACCTGGACGAGGAGCTCCTGGGCGCGCTGATCTCGGTCCAGCACCTGGCCGGCCAGAAAGGCTGGCCGTTCTTCATCATCGGGGCCGGGCTGCCCAACCTGCCCGGAAAGCTCAGCGCTACGAGATCCTACTCTGAACGCCTCTTTGACTATCGCACCATCGGAGCCCTCGACCAGGCCTCGGCGGCGGACGCTATCAGCCTCCCGATGAACCGGTTGGGTGCGCACCTGGAGGTAGATGCCCTGTTGGCGCTTGTTAACGCGGCCGACGGCTATCCCTTCTTCCTGCAGGCCTACGGCAAGGCCGTCTGGGACGTATCCTCCAACACAACAGTCAACCTTGACGACGCCCGGCTGGCCATCGAAATCGGAACCGAACAACTCGACGCAGGGTTCTTCCGATCACGATGGCAACGGGCGACACCGGCAGAACGCCAATACCTCCGCGCCATGGCCGAGGACCACGACGAAGCCTCCTCCACAGCCCAGGTGGCATCAAGATTAAACCGTGCAGCCAGCCAGCTGACCGTCGCCCGCTCCAGCCTCATCTCCAAAGGCCTCATCTACGCCCCCGATCACGGCGCCGTCCGCTTCACAGTCCCCGGCATGTCGGGCTTCATCAGCCGGCAGTTCGAAGAATAGCCAGCAGGGCTCGTGCGCCGGAAGCATTCCCGAACTGGAGTCGGTGTCTCGTAACTAACGGTGAACTCGCCGATTTGATCAGGAGGTTTCGAGACATGGTTACGAGAATCGCCGGTTGTAATCGAACGTGCGCGATTCCGGCGAAGTTGGACCAGCGCTCACCGGCCGGTTGCCCGGGCAGTGAGACGTCTTGTATCCCAAGGCTTGCGAGACGCTCCTCCAATGCGCTGAGCCCCCCGCTTGAGCCACGCGGGACAGTTTTGCGGGGCCGGGTATGCGCGAATCCAAGCAGTCTGCAGCTGTATGGACTTTTCGCGTGGGGAGTGCACCGAAAGTGCCACGGTGGGGACCGGCTTAGCGGACGACGGAGGTCTATGACGAAGCCATTATCTACGTCCTCATCGGCAAACGGCGGCGCGGCTTTTCTTGGCCGGAACCGCCTTCTATGTCGAGGCCGCCGTCGCGGTCGTCAGAAAATTGGGACGTATGCCTGTTTCCTTCACTATCAACGGTGGAGGCGGTGCGGCCTGTCTTTCCGGCACGGCGTTCCGTGAAGTCACCGCGGCCAAAGGCGGAAATACGATTGTCGCGCACTCCGACCATCCCCGCGGCGCAGGGCCCTGAGAATACCGGTGTCCCCGCCGGTGGTTGGTGAGAAGCCCGAGCCAGGCTCGGACGCGGACTTCGAATCGCTGGTGTGCCGGGTCCCGGGTTCAGGGTTTGGCGTAGTCGGCGAATCCCTGCCAGTCGATTACGACACAGGGTTCGTCCCCCAGGACCCAGGCGTCGTGTCCTGGGGCCATGGTGGCGAAGTCCCCTGGCCCATACTCCATTTCTTCGCCGTCGTTCATGACGACCTTCATTCGTCCGGAAACGAAATACCCCATGTGGGCGGCTTGGCAGCTCTCCGTTTTGGCGATTGGTTTTACGTGCTCGGACCAGCGCCATCCGGGAAGGAACGTGGCGCGTCCCACGGGCCCCTCTTCCACGTTGACGAGTTGAAGCTGGCCCTTGCCACCTTCGAAGGGACGGGTCTCCTCGGGTGAATCGAGGCTTTTGCGGACTAACCTCGATCTTTCATGAGGCGTGGTTTCCAGTGGGTCTGGGCTTACCGGCTGCCTGACGGTTCCTATGGTGGCATTTGGGTGTGACATTTGGACCGCTGGCCTGATGGCGGTTGTCGGTGACAGGTTCCACACCGGTCAGTGATGCTGGTGCTTTCTGGATGAGCGGCGGACGGTTGGCGGTCCAGGTTATGGCGGCTCAGTACTGCGAGGCGTTTCATTCCTTTGAGCAGCAGCGTCACGTCCGGTGCTGTCGCGGCCAGGTGCAAGGTGGTTTGGCGGGCGTGGCTGGCGATTTTGCCGCCGATTTCGAACAGCCTGGCGCGGAGTTTCTTAGGCTCCCAGCGTCTGGCCTTTGTGCCGGTGAAGGCAATCATTTGGGTCCAGGCCATGATCTCAGCGGCGAGCATGACCACGTGGCACCAGAGTTCATTGCCGGTAAAGGCGTGGAAGGGCAGGTTGGCCAGGCCGGTGTCTTTGGCGTTGCGGATCCTGTCCTCGCAGCGTGCCCGGAGCCGGTGGCGGACCTCCAACGTGGCCAGCTGGCCCTTTTCCTGGTTCGTCGCGATGGCCGTGTACCGGTGCCCGTCGATGTCGGTGATCCGCAGCTGGGCGCCGACGTGCGGGATTTCCTTGCGGACGATGACCCGCATCCCGGCAGGCCATGAGGACAGGTCCAGCATGCCGGTGATGTCGGCGACCCAGGCGCCGTCACGCTCAACCCCGTCGCTGTCGTACGCCTTGGTCCACCCGTCTTTGGCGACCAGGGGCAGGACAGCGGCCACCGCACCGTGGATCGGGAACCCCACGGAGTAGGAGAAGTTGCGACCCTTGGCAGTCAGCCAGTCCAGGAACCCGTGCGTGCCGCCGGCGGAATCGGTGCGGATCATAATCTTCCTCCCCGACCGGTACCCTTTCGGGAGTTGTTTGACAGAGTCCTTCACGACCTGGATGTGATCACTGACCGTGTTGGAGCCGGCATTGCCGGGCCGCAGCAGGGTCACCAGCGGCTCACCGGTGCCCAGAATCCCGTGGTCAAGGAAGGAACACAGCGGGTGGAATCCGACGCCCTTCTTCCACGTTGGACGGGCGTCTTCCTTCTCTGAATGGGAATTCAGGAGGGACGCGTCGAGGTCGATGACCAGCGGATTCCCGGCGCTCACCGCGTGCAGGGGTGAATCCTTCCCGGCTTGCGCCCACACATGGGCCCGAGCCTTGGCGCGGGCGCCGTTGATGGCCGCCAGCGCCCTGGCAGGCTTTACTGTTGCCAGGATCTTGAACAGCCGGCTGATCGTCGGATCCGAGGCCACGAGCCCGTACACCTCGGGCTGGTTGCGAAGCCGGTCAATGTCAGACACACTGTCGCCGCCCGTGGCCAACGACAGGGCGAGGTCGGTGAGGATTTTGCCCGGGTCGTGCGTGGCAAAGGGCTTGCGCCACGGCTCCAAAGCCTCCGACAAACCAGCGCCAAGACCAGCCCCCTTCACCATCGACGTCAGGATCACCCCGCCAGCCTGCGACACCACCCCGTCCCCGGAAGAATCAACACGGACAGACGGGTAAAAGCCGGTAAAGTAACTCACCTGCAGGGTGCTCCTGATGTGTCATGAAAAATGTTGTGTGGTAACTACATTTTCCCACGTCAGGCGAATTCAAGGGGTCGATGCAACACTCGAGGTCAGCTGGCTATCAGTAAATCACGAAGTGACTCGGCCGGGGTTTTCCAGTCGAGTGTTTTGCGGGGTCGGGCGTTGAGTTCCTGGGCGACGTGTTCCAGGTCCTCGGGTCCGTAGGCGTTCAGGTCGGTGCCTTTGGGGAAGTACTGACGTAACAGCCCGTTGGTGTTCTCGTTGGATCCGCGCTGCCAGGGGCTGCCCGGGTCGCAGAAGTAGACGTCCATGTCGGTGGCGATGCTGAACGCCCTGTGTTTGGCCATTTCGACGCCCTGGTCCCAGGTCAGGGATCCTCGCAGGTGCGCCGGCAGGGTCCCCATGGTCTTGATCAGCCCGTCGCGGACCGATTCGGCGGTGTGATCCACCGGCAGGTGCACCAGCATCACGTAGCGGGTGGTGCGCTCGACCAGCGTCGCAATCGCCGACTGGTTGTAGGTTCCGGTGATCAAATCCCCTTCCCAATGGCCCGGGACGGCGCGGTCCTGGACCTCTGCGGGGCGTTCGGAAATGTTGATCATCGGGTCCCGGAAACGACTGGTGCGTTCCTCCGGGCTTTTCTGCTTTTTGCGGCGTGTCCGCCCGGTGCGCAGGGCCTCTTTGACCTCGCGTTTGAGTCCGCCGCGGGCCTGGAAGTAGAGGGCCTGGTAGATCGTTTCGGGGCTCACGCGCATCTGCTCGTCATCGGGGAAGTCCTTGATCAACAGCTTCGAGATCTGTTCCGGGGACCAGCGGATGCGCAGCTTGTCCGTCACGTAGCCGCGCAGCTCCCCGGCTGTTGCCAGCTTACTGTCCTTGGGCCGTGCCCGGGCCGCCGTGGCGGCGCGGTGGGCGCCGTAGGGCTGGTAGCCGAGCACGGGGTGGCTGTTGCGTTTGATCTCCCGGCTGATGGTGCCCACGGATCGGCCCAGGGCCCTGCCGATCGCCTGCATGGAGGTTCCTTGGGAGCGCAGGTCCGCGATCCTCTCCCGGTCTGGCAGGGACAGGTAGCGGGTGCTGACGGGCTGTTCCAGGGCTTCCAAAGCCACCGGAGCCGCTGCTGGTGGTGGCAGCGCCGGCAGCAGCTCCGGCGGGGCTTCCGGTGCCGTAGCGGGTGCCGGTGGTTCGGCTAAAGCAGTAATCACTTCCTGTTTATACGGTACTTCCGGGGCGTGGGAGCCAGCGGCGCGGTCCTTGGCCGCATCCCGCTCGTTCTCCCACAGGTACCCGCTTTTGCGGCTGGCGCCGGCGGTCGCAGCGGCTTCCATCCGGCCGACGCCCGCTTCACGCAACCGCAGGAATTCGGCGCGTTTCCCCACCCCGGGGTGGATGGACCCGATTCCGGCGTGGCGCGCCCAGCTCACGCACTGCGATCTCGCCAGACCGACCTCCCGGGCGGCCACGCTGACACTGCCCACACGAGCGAGGACGGCGAAGAACTCGTCCTTCTGTTCCTTGGTGGCAGACTGCTTGGCCGCCGGATTTGCGCGGGGTTTGCGGGTGACGGCGCCAGCCTTGTAAGCCCAATGAAAGCAGGTTTGGACGTTGATGCCCATGGTCTTGGCCGCGAGGCTCACGCTCCCCAACCGGTCCAGCAAGACAAAGAACCTGTCCTTCTCAGCCTGGGCGTATATTTGGCCCGATTTCCTGCCGGAAGGTCCCGCCCAGGCACGGCAGGTAGCGGAGTTGAATCCCAATTCCCGGGCGGCCAACGGAACGCTCCCCAGGCGCTCCAAGGCCAAGAAGAAATCCGCCCGATCGGACGCGGAATAGCTCCGATAAGCCCGCTTCCGGGGAGGCGCGCCGGACGGCACAGGCCTCTTCCTCTGGGGCGAGTTTTCCGTTAAGGAAGAACTATTCATCAATGGTGTTTCCAAGGTGTTGCAACTCCCGGTTTTCAGGGGGTGTTGCAACGACCGCTAGAACTCGCCTCAGGGCACCTTTCAGGCTTTAAACACGCGTTCCAGCCACTCCCTCATGAAAGACCGAGGCTAAGCCTGGCATCGTGACCTCCTATGGGCGGTGCTGTTTGTTGTTGTGGGTTTGAATCCGGCAGCTGCCCTCTGGCGGCGGCCGGCTGGGTTCGGCTCCTTGAAGAGCTGGAACCCGGGGCTCCCGCAGTCCTCTCGCGAAGGAGCGGATGTCGATCCCACGCTGTTTTGTCGACGCGGTTGGGCGGGGCCGACAGGCCCGCTGTTACGGGCGTTCTGACCCTGTGGCCACTGAGCCGTCAGCAGTCCCGCGAGCAACGCCCGGAAGGCAGCCGACGAGGATGCCGCTGGGGCCGGATTTGGGGATGGTCATGCGTCAGGGCCCGGGGTGAAGTAATTGTGGGTGTCCAGATATGTCACTTTCGGTGGCTCTGAGATTCCTGCCTCGGCGCTGAAGGGTCCGATCTGCTCTTTCGCGAAGGCGTCGTAGAGCTCCTTCGTCTGCCAGAGGTCCGTGACAAGGATCCCGTCGTCCGTGGCCGCCACCCAGTGTCCGAGAGCGCCAGCCGGGCCGGGCCCTCCCGGGGTGAGCCCCATTTTGCCGATGATCTGGTCATATTGCTCCAAGGTAGCACCGCTGAATTCCATGATGACTGCGACGGGCATGTCCCTCTCCTTACGGGCGGCAGGCCGCGAGGCAACGGCCCACAATCGATTTGATACGGCACGGTCTACGCTCAACCAACGGGTTCGTCAACATATTAAGGGTGCGGGGCGTGTACCCAACCCGCCGTCGCAGATGATGCTGCCGGAAGGGATGCCGTCCTTCCCTCACCCATCTGCAAGTCCGTCCGTGGGGGTGCGCCCCCGGATTTCGGATGCGCGGTTTTCCGGGGACTGCTCATCAATCACGCCCGGCCCTGCAGGCAATTCTGCCCTCGGCCGCTCGTCGGGAGGGCTGGGGGTGAGGAGAACGCAGTCGAATGCCAGCAAGCATCAGGTCATGGGCGTGGTCTTCAACTTTTGGGCTTACGCGGTAGCGGCCGAAAGCCAGGAGGAACGGGTCCGATATAAGGGAGGCAGCCGGAAGTCCCTACGTTGTAGGTATTCTCGTCTCCTGGGGTCCGATAGGAAACGCCCCCGCGCCGACTCGGGGGAGGAGCGGTGCGGGGGCGTTTGTGGTTCCGTGGCTATTGGGGGATGCCACGGAACGCAGCCAGCATATGGCTAGAGTATTTTTCCAGTCAATTTGAGTATTGTGGCCCTCGGAGGGCAATCGTAGGATACGAAAGGGGTTGTGGCCCGAGGCAATTACTTCGGGGGCGGGCCACACCTGCGCTCCGCCCAGGCCGGTCGCCAGGGTGCCAGGGCGGGGGCCGGTGCGCCACCTGTCACAATCCTTCGTCTACTTTAAGCCGATCACCTCATTGAGCGACTGCCAGAGCAGCGTCGGTCAGATCCCGGGACGTGTGGGTGCCCACCAGGCAACCCGGCAGGGGGCACGTGCGGGGCATCCTCTCAAAGCGCTTTACGGCTTGAAGGCCCCGCTCTGCTCAGAAGGCTACTTACTGTTTTCCTGGGCGCCTACTAAACTTGCCGCATGCACACTCTGGTGTCGATCGGGTTGGTGTTGTTAACGGCGCTCCTTTGGCTCGCCTTTACCCTCCTGATGCTGTCGAGGGTCAATGGTCCGGAGCGGCGGGCGCTGAGGCGGGCCCGGAAAGCCGACCGCATGAAGACCCGCCGGAGTGCCCACACGGACGTTCCGGACGGGACCGGCGTGGCCCGTCGACACCGCCTGAAGGTGTTGAGGCGTCACCCCTCTTCTACGCCGCCTTCGCCTGGCTGACCCGCGGCCCGGGCGCGGCAGGGAACAGACCTGGGGTTTAAACAGGCCGGACCTGATCCGGCAGGACCATCCATCCTGGAGGCAGCAGCCGCAACCCGGCCGCACCGTGCCCGGGGGTAGCGCCGGTGGGGTGTGGAATCCTTGGCTTGTGATGGCTTTGAGCTGGCAGATGATGATGACGGGTGTTTTCGATGACGGCGGCAGACCGGCCGGTCCTGAGGCCCGGATCTGGCAGACGGACCCCCGTACCCTTCGCGAGGTTGTTGTGGACCGGGCGGCGATGGAGGCGCGGCTGGGTGAATATCCCAGCGTGGAGCGGGTCTGGGTGCTGTCTTTGCTGGGCCGCGGCGGCCAGGCCGTCGCCGAAGGCGAGCTGTTGCTGTCCGGTTCGAGGGAGCGGCTCCGGCCCCTGCTCGTGCTCGCCCATGCCCGCTGGTTTCAGTACCAGTGGCACGAGGCGGCGCTGCTGCACGAGCAGGCCCTGCGTCTGGCGCGTTTCCCGGCCAGGGAGGCGCTGGTCCGGTACGAGATCGGACGGTGCTTCTTTGACGAGGGCAGGTACGCGGACGCGGCCGCGGAATTGGACTGGGCGTGCGGGCTGTACCGCGCGGCCGGACACGAACGCCTGGCCAGGGTCTGCCGGCAGGCGCTGGACCGTGCCCGGGCAGTGCTCGCCGCGGCAGGACACGCCGGAAACTGGCCGATATGACGCCGGCCGTGCAGGTGGCGTCAGCCCGGATCCTCGGCGAAGGCCCTCGTCCCGGTGACGGCCCGGCCCCAGGGCTGCGCCGGGACCCAGTATGAAGTGAGGTCTTGCTGTGTCCGGCAAACTCATGGACACCGCAGAATCCGGCCTCGCGGCCGTCCTGGTCCTGGAAGACGCCGCTGATGCTCCCGGCGCTGCCGTGGGTGAGAACCGTGGGGATCGTCAAGACCGGGACGGGTGCGGGAAATGCGGCGCGGAGCCCGTCCCGCACCGCCGGCTTACCGTGCGGGACGCCCACGCCCACCCCGGTGCCATTGGACATCATCGGTGAGCGCAGACACTACCGCCTCCACGTCGTGCCGGGCCAGGGCAACGGTGCAGGCGAGGAGGACCTGTCCCTTCGGCGCCTTGCCGCAATCGGGCTCAACACGGACTTCAACCATTTATCCACCCTTGTGACTGTTAACTGAGAGCATAGCGCCAGAAGGCGCTGTGGGGTTGGCGACAACCTTAAGGGGGATCTGTCGGGCAGCCGGTGTGCGTTGAACGATTCGGCAGACGGTGCTTCGCGCAACTTTGAACAGCTCGGCAATCTCGGCGGTGGTGTGCTGTTCTCCCTTATATAGGGACCCGAGGTGGGCCTCCTGGCTCTTGGCGAGCTTGGGCTGTTTGCCGCGGATGAGGCCGGATTCGAATTCGGCGACCATGGCCAGGACGTTGAAGAGCAGCCTGCCGACGGGGTCGGTGGCGTCGTGGATGGATCCGCCGATGCTGGAGGCGTCACGCGATGCGGGCGGCGACCCGTTCGGCAAGCCAACGGTCCAGTTCGATAGCGCTGTGGGATTCGCCGTCGCCGTGCGTGAGCCAAACTCTTCCGTCGCGGTCGAACCTGGTTCCGGGGGCGCTCAGGGACACGTCTGCCGGCCAGAGCGCGGTCACGCGGTAAGCGTCCGGTCCGGCGCCAAGGCTGATGAGGGCCTCGGGGCTGTCGGACCAAAGAGGCGGCCCGTCCAACTCGCGGCCGAGATCAATAAGTTCACCGGTGCCGGGGACGAGGCCCTCTGGGTTCTCCAGCGGCTTCGGAAGCGTCCTAAGCGTCCCGTCAGGGTTGCGCTGATCAAGCTGTGCTTCAGCGGTTTCCGGCGATAGGTAGCGGGCGGGCAGCCCACGGTTCCTGCCGCCCAGGAAGATCTTCCCGTCCACGGTCAGGAACGCCAGCACCTCCGGGTCGCCGGCCAGGTGCCAGCCTTCTCCCACGACCTTGTAGTGCCAGCCGGAACCATCTGGCCCTGTAGTCACCACCGCCAGGTCAGTGGGGACAGCATGACGGGACAGGGTGTGGGCTGCCACGAAGAGACTGTTCCGCATGCTCCTGGCTGCCGTCCGGCCGGACTTCGCGAACGTGCGCAGCAGTTCGGACCTGGCCGCGAGTTCCTCCCGGACCTGGCTGACCCGCTCGTTGTCGATGTCTTTGAAGCTCATGACACCCCCGCTTGTTGCTGTATCCGGCCAGCATATCCCCGCCGCCCTGAGGCGGTGAGGGGCATTCGACTCTCCCCATATATGAGGCTCAGCCAGGGGCATCAGCCCGCGCAGAGACCTAAACCCCTTTGGTGATCGGTCCGGCGGGCCCAAACGCTAAGGTCGGCCTTCGTGCCTATGAGGCACGAGGAAAGGGCACAGGTAGCTAGCTGCCGCAGCGGAGCGCAGGCGCGGTGATTCTCGATTCGGGTCGAAGTGTCTACAAGGAGGTTCAGCACGTCCCCACACTAGCGGTTGATCCGAGGCTACTTTTGGGGGCGCATGAAGAAGGATTCCAGGGCGCGAAGCACAGGGGAGGGGCTGTTCTTTAGGAAGTCAACGGGGCGGGCCCCAGCAAGGTCCCTGGGCGGGGTGACCATCAAGAGCGTGAAGTAGTTGTGCGGGAGCTGCAGCTCCATCGCACGCTGGAACAGGGTCAGGACCGTTGGATGGAGCTGCCCTCCGGGGAGGAACTGGAATCCGGGGCAGAAGGTTCCCTCGCCGATGAAGAACCGGACGAGCTGGCGCATGACCGGTTCGGGGTCTTCCATGAGCTCGGAGAGCCGGCGGCGGACCTGCTCCAGGGCAGGCAGCGTGAGTTCCGCCCTATCCCCTCCCATATCTGGTCGCTGATCGGCTGGGGGTTCATGGCCACCGGGCCTAGCCGCCGTCGCTGATGGACTCAAGGCACCACCGGGTGGAGAGCGGGTTCCGGCGCAGCGTGAAGGTCCGCAGTGCGGAGTTTGAGGAGCCGGGACGGGTTATCTGCCCTCCCTGATCGTTTCAGCTGGTCAGTGACGGATGCTGTCGAGAGCCATGTCGGGCACGTATGGCGCTGTTGCGGCGACGACGTCCCAATTCCTTGTGAGACTCGACCTTGCTGGCGTCGCCGCAAGAGGGACCCAGCGCTGGCTGCAACGCTTCTAAGGCAAAACCCGCATCCAGTCCATGCTCTGCCTCGCACGCCGCCGGCTCTTCACCTCGAACCATGCACGCACCGACTCCCGGCAGCCGTGGCTGGACTTCTACGTTAAGCCTGCTGGCCGGCCGTGGGGCGAACGCAGGGCATCTGCAGGGCCAGGATGACAATGAGGCGGCTTTGCCGCTGGGGGCCAATGGGCTGGGGAAGGTCGTTCCTGTGCCGGGTCGGGTGAGCTTCCGGTTTTAGGGTCGGCCATCTTTTGGGATGCGGCCGCGCCGGCGGCTGGCTGCGAAGTAGGCCAGAGAGGCCATGGCGGCGAAGAAGAACACGGTGGCGGGAAGGTAGCTGGCAATCATCAGCATCCAGATGCCGCACAGCAGCAGCGCCGGCGGGAGGAGGATGGCCGTTGCCCAGAATGTCTTGCTTTGGTGGCGGCCGGTTCCGTCCGTGATGCCTTCGGTCGGGTTTTCCTGGTTGTCGGGTTCAGAGTTCATGCCGGTTCCATGCCGATGGGGTAGCGTTCGGGAGTCCGGGTGCGGTGCCGTGGTTCGGAATCGTCGGGCGGATCCGTAACGATGATGGTGGGGTGGCCGTCCTGCGGGTGTGCTGGATCAGAGGGGCCTGGGAGGACGGGCCGCTGTGGCGGTGGGTGGGTGCTCTATGGCCAGGACCGAGATGTCGATGCGCCCGGGGATGAGGCCGGTGTAGCCGATGGTCCGGGCGATCTGCTCCCGCACGGCCTGGGCGACGTTCAGGGCTGCGAAGGCGATATCGGTGGCGATGTCGAGCTGGACGTCGGCGATGCCGTTGTGGACGGTGACGAAGACGCCGTCGTGCCGGGCGGGAGTGGTACGGGTGTCTGTCCTGCGGAGATTTTGGATTGTTCCTTTTCCCAGGTGGGTGAGAAGGTTTTTCAGGGTCGGTTCGAGCCGGAGGACACCTGGTGTATCGAGGGCGGTGCGGGCAGCAAGGTCGGCAATGAGGCGGCGGCTGATCAGCCGGGCTTCGAGGGGATGCTCAGACATCGTAGAAATCCTCCACGGTGATGTTGACGGCTCCGGCGTTGAGTCCGACGTGTGCTGTGATCATGCCGATGATCCGCTGACGCAGCAGCTCGGCGGTTCCGGGGATGTCGGTGCCGGAGGCCACGGCGATTCGAAGGTCCACCGAGATGCCGGCGGTCCCGGCCGGGCGGGGGGCGTCCGCGGTATCCGGGTCAGGACGGACGCGGCAGCGACGGCCCCGTACTCCCGCAAGGGCATCGGCGCCGAACCAGATGACTGAAGTGATGGCTTGTTCGCTGATCGTGATGCCCCCCTGGCCAGACCGGTAGACGGGCAGCCGGCTGCCCCTCCGGACTTCGGCACGGGCCACGTTCATGATGGCGTCCTTGACGGCGTGATGGGGCTGCAGGGAGGCGTCTTCTGCATCGTTGTCCCGAAGCGTGCGGGCGGCCTCGGCGAGCTTTGCCAGGCTGGCCCGTGCCGTCCGGCACTGGGCGCAGCCGTTTTCATGGGCGGTGGGGGGCTGGCTGATGGTTGCCCAGACCTCGTCGATGCTGCGGCCACAGCCCAGGCGGGGGATGGTTTCGTCTATTGCCATTGACTCATCCTTTCCGCGAGTTGTGCGCGTGCTCTGGCGAGGCGGCCTCTGACCGTCGGTTCACTGATCTTCAGCGTTGCGGCTATTTCAGCGTAGCTGCGTTCGTGGATTTCCCGCAGGAGCCAGCAGGCGCGCTGCCCGGGCGGGAGGGTCAGCAGCGCTGTGGCCAGGCCGTCGATCTCGCAGGAGATTTCCGCTTCGCGGGCGGGATCGCCTCCGGCTCCCGGTCCGGTGAAGGAATCCGCGGTTGTTTGCAGCGTTACCGGTTCCTGGACGACCTCCGCCTGACTGGACCGTCGACGCAGACTGTCCAGGCAGCGGTTGGTGGCCATCTGGTAAAGCCACCCGCTGAAAGCCTGCACGCTTGTCAGCAGCGGCAGCTTTCTCCAGCAGGCCACCAGGGTGTCCTGCACGACGTCTTCGGCCTCTCCCCGGTCATGGAGCATCCGGAAAGCGAGACGGAAAAGTCTGCCCTGGTACGCCTCGACGAGGTATTCGAAGGCGTCCAGGTTGCCGTCCTGGGCCCGGGCGACGACGGTCGCCTCGTCCAGATCATCGGGCCGTGTCAGGACAACGGGTTCATGCTCATCCATCGTCACCGCTATCCCCTTTTGCCCCCGAACCGCGCCACCCGGGTTCCGGGGCTTAAGACCAATATTTTCAGACGGGGCCGGTAATGGGAATGCCCGGTGCGGGGGGAAGCAGGGACAAAACAGTTTGCCTTTCCGCGTGACGTTTGGTGGTGACGTGCGTCTTTAACCATGTAGGCAACATCGCATCGGTTGATTGAGGAGATGGTTCCCGTGACAGAAGACCCGCAGCTCCCAGGACAGTCCGGCGGCATGGTGGCAACCCAGGAGGAGCAGAAACGGAACGCCCCCGTTGAGACGCGCCGCACGACTGACCTGCTGCACACGGACCGGGGGGATACCACCATTGAGGAAACCGTGGTCCAGAAGCTGGCCGGCATGGCCACGCGTGAGGTTCCCGGCGTGTATGCGATGGGCAGCGCTGCCCGGCGCGCGTTCGGCGCGATGACCGAGCGGATTCCCGGTTCCCAGACGAATGTCAGCGGCGGGGTGAGCGTGGAGAAGGGCGAACGCCAGACCGCCATCGACTTGAGCATCGTCGTCGAGTACGGAACGTCCATTGTCGAGGTGAGCCAGGGGATCCGGCGCAATGTCATCCAGTCGGTGGAGCGCGCGACCGGTCTGGAGGTGCTGGAAGTGAATGTCCACGTCACCGATGTTCATCTGCCCGAGGATGAGCGGCCCGAACAGGAGGCCGCCAGGAAGCCTCTGGAGTAACCACCTCACCCGCTCCGCCCCGTTTTCGGGCGGTAACCGATTTTGGAAGGAGTGCCGCATGTCCACTACACGATGGTGTCTGGCCATCGGTCTGGTATTAGGAATCGTTTTGGCCTTCGGAGGTTTTACAGCCCTGGTGATAGCGGTCCTCTTTGGCCTGATTGGGCTGGTAGTGGGCCGGATTGCGGAAGGGAAACTGGATCTGCAGGCCCTGTTCGGCAAAGCATCCAGCCGATGAAGACCCCCGCAGCACCTGCCGGCTCCCGGGACCTGGATTCGCGGGGGCGCACTGTCCTTGACCGGAAGGTGGTGGAGAAGATCGCCGGTCAGGTCGCGAGCGAAGAGTCCTTTGCCGGCGGGTCCTCCGGAGGGTTTCTGGGCATCGGAGCACATTCGGACTTTTCCGCCCGGCCCAAAGTCACGGTGGAGCTTGCGGGCAATATCGCCGCCCTCAGCGTGGAAATAGGGCTGCTCTACCCGGTACCGCTGCGCCAGGTAACCGAACAGTTGCGCCGCCGGATCAGCGAACGCGTCAACGCCCTGACCGGGGTGGAAGTACGCCAGATCGACATCACAGTGTCCTGGCTGAAACCTGCCGATGAAACCACCGGCCGCCGGAGGCTGTTATGAGCCGGCACGATGGGAAATCCACGCCCCTGCGGCACCGTCCCAGCCGGGCTGTTCCTGCCCTGATCCTGGGAACGCTGCTTCTGGCCTCCGGCGTGGCACTGGTATGGGCGGCAGTGGCCCGGCTGGTCACGGGTTCGTGGCCGGTGTATCTGGCCGGCCCCCGGGACTGGCTGGCCGGTTTGACCTGGAACGATCCGGGAGTCTGGGCCGTGGGCGCTGCGGCGGCGGTCGTGGGAGTCGTCCTGCTGGCGGCAGCACTGGTTCCGGGCCGCTTTAACGCCTTGCGGCTGCAGGCGCCCGGGGACGGGGGGCAGACCCCGGGAGCGGGCGCGCAGGAGATTGTCATGACGCGGCGGGCCGTTGCGCGGTACGCGGCGGCGCACTGTGAATATGTCGACGGCGTCGGTTCAGCATCGGCCACGGCCTCGGAACGCGCGGTCCACCTGAACGTGACCACGGCCCTGCACGAAACAGGGGAGCTGCGCGGGCGTGTCATTGCCGTGGTCAGGGAACGCCTGGCCGGTACCGGGCTCAACCCGGTCCCGAAGGTCACGGCGTCCGTCCGGTCCAAGGAATGACCGCGGCAACCATCCTCCCGTATTCCGGAAAGAAGGCACCCCATGCGACAACACGCCGGAGCGCTGAACCGCACCTGGCTGGTCATCCTTGGCATTCTCGCCCTGGCCGGCGGCGTCCTGATACTGCTGGTGGCCAGCGGAACGCTGCACGCCATGAGCCCTGCAACGGTCGCTGCAGAGGGTCCCGTCGTGACAGGGGACCTGCACACGGTCTTCGAGCCGGCCCCTGTTACGGCCATTGTCCTGGTGGCCGGGGTTCTCATGGGCGCCCTGGGGTTGTTGTGGATTCTGGCACAGATTCCACGAAGGAATCCCGCCGACAGGTACCGGCTGCATCAGGACCCCGCCTCCGGAACCACGCTATGTGATGCCTCGGTGCTGGGCGCCGCGGTGGAAAACCAGATCAATACCCTGCCCGGGGTCGTGGGTTCCTCGGCGCTGCTGCGCGGCACCGCCAGGGAACCGGATCTCACGATGAAAGTCACGGTTAACAACCGCGCCGACATCCAGGACGTCCTCCACAGCATCAACACCAGGGTCATTCCGGACCTCTCCACGGCCTTGGAGACACCGCTGCGGCGGACAGGAATCCAGCTCGAGGTCAGCGGCCGCAAGGCCGTTTCCGGCACCACCGTGGAGACCACCGGAACCGTCATCTACTAAGAACACGTCCGCCCGATGGTGCACTGTGTTCCGGAGTCCTGGAAGCGGCAGACGGGTTTGTGACTCGTCGGTTTAACCCTCCGGACCGAACTTCTCCCTGCGACATGAAGGAAACAACCGGATGCGCGCCCGCGTCACGGAAGAACTCAAGCAGCACTTCCGCCCGAGTTCCTGAACCGTGTTGACGACGCCATCGTCTTCCCGCAGCTCACCCAGGACGCCACCCTGTGCCGACCCTTGCCGCCCGCAGAGGACCAGCGCGTTGATCGGCTGATGTCAACTGCCTGGAGAGTGCGGACACCTCACCTGGCTCATCGACTTACGGTCGGCCCACGTGGGCAACGTCTGTTGTCCGGGCTGATGGCGTACTCCTTTGCAGAACGCGCGGCACGGGGCTGCTTCCTCATCCTTGCATCAGCGGCCGACCTCCCTGTTCAGACGAGGGAGCTTGCGTCCAGCGGTGCGCGGGCGTCGGCCGGGGCCGGAACGCCGGTGAGGGCTTCCTCGTAGAGCCGAAGGTGTTCGGCGACCATTCGTTTGGCGCTGAAGCGTGTTGCGGCCGCACGCCGGCATCCGCTGCGGTCCAGCGTTCCGGCCTCGTTGAGGGCTGCGGCGAGTTCGCGGATTCCGCCGCGCAGGAATCCGGTTGCGCCGTCGTCAATGATTTCCGGGGCGGAGCCCCGGGGTGTGGCGATCACCGGGGTGCCGGCGGCCAGGGACTCGATCATGACCATGCCGAAGGGCTCGGCCCACTGAATGGGATTCAGAAGGGCCACGGCGCCTCCGAGCAGCGCGTACTTGTCCGCCGTGTTCAGTTCGCCCAGATACTCCACGTCCGGCCCGAGCAGCGGCTCGATGACGGTGCGGAAATACTCGTGCTCGTCCCTGTTATGCATTTTCGCCGCGATCCGCAGGGGCATCCGGGCCAGCCGTGCGGCCCCGATGGCCTGGGGCAGGCCCTTGTCGGGGTGCATCCGGCCCAGAAAGCATGCGTAGCCCCCCTCGCCGCGTCCCACGGGAACCGCGCCGGTGTTGATGCCGTGGTGGATGACCCGGCTGATCCTCAGATCCGGGGCGGAGCGGGCCTGGTGGTGTGAGATGGCGATGAGCGAGGCTTCGGCAGCCATGGCGTGGTAGATCCCGCGCAGCCCCTCGGTTAAGGGTCCGTGCGCGGTGGTGATGAGGGGTGTTTTTTCCGGCCGGTGCCGGTACAGGGGCCCGGCGAGAGTGTGATCGTGGACCAGGTCGACGCCGTCCAGGCCCTCGTAGGCGAACACACTGTGCCGGAGCTCGTCAGCGCACGCGCCCATTGTTGCAGGATCCGCGGCAGGAGCACCGGGAACCTTTGGAACCGGACAGGTGCTGCCGGCCGCGGCCGCCAGCAGCACCTCGTGTCCTGCTGCGGCCAGCCCCCGGGCCAGGACATCGACGATGGACTCGATGCCGCCGTACGCCGGCGGGGGCACCGGGATCCACGGCGGAGCGATCAGGCCGATGCGCATCCCGGCCCTCCCTCCGGCCGGGACCTGGCGGCCCTTGCCGTGCTGATGATCATGTTCTGAAGCTCATGGAAGGATTGCTGGCCCGCGGCGTTGGTCATGCCTAAATGTAGAGCCGGCCACGCCGCGGCACAACCATAGCCCGGCCCCGTCCCGGGGCTGGCCGGTGCCCGCATGCGCCGCCGAGCTGCAGGACCCCCGGGGTGTGCTGCGGTCCGGGCCGGTTCAGGATGGCCGCGATCTGCGGAACAGCCGGGGAGTGGCCGTGGTCATCACCGCATCCGGCGCAGGCGTACGTGACCCCGGCCGTTCCCGGCACGGGGGGGGGCTTCGATGGAGTGAATGCCCAGGGGCCTGCCGGTGTGGCACCCGGGGCACTGCAGGTGCTCTCCGTCCGGCTGATGTGCGCCGTCCGGGAGGTATGGATCGGAGATGGTCGGCATTGGCTTTATCCTTTGAAGGGGAGGCTTTCTGCCTGTCTGCTGGAGCCGTACTCCCGGTTCAGGCTAGACCCCGACCTTTTGCCGGGCAGGCATCCGGGACCTCAATGGCCCGATGATTCCGGATCCGGGGCCTGTGCCGGCCGTGTACCTGGCCATCCGCCACGGCCTGCCCGAATGATCGCTGCGGCGCTCAGTGATGCCGCCCCCCGGAGCCTTGACCCTTGCACGGCAGGTTCCGGGCCCGTAGCTTGGGGGCAGCGGAAGACACCTTCCGCCACGTCCGGCCTTGGAGCCGGCGGAGAAGCAGAGTCAGCGAAGGACGCAGCGATGGCAACAGGCACGGTTAAATGGTTCAACGCCGAGAAGGGTTTCGGCTTCATCGCCCCCGACGACGGGTCAGCGGATGTTTTCGCCCACTACTCCGCAATCGCCAGCAGCGGCTACCGCTCCCTGGAGGAGAACCAGAAAGTCCAGTTTGACATCACCCCCGGCCCGAAGGGCCCGCAGGCGGAGAACATCCACCCGATGTGATGTCCGGACCCGGACAAAAGCAGCACACCCCCGGGCGGACACCGGTCGTTTGGGCGGGACGGACCATGGACGGATCCCCAGCGCGGCAGGGCTGCCGGAATGGCTGGCTGGCGGGTGAATCACGGCGTCGAACATCAGGCCTGACAACGCGCCATCCAGGGGGGATCGTCCGGGCCCTGGTCGCCTGGTTTCACGAGGGACTGTGTTTTCCTGCCCTTCCCGGACGTATTCTCAACTGTTATCCGGACAGCCCGTAACCGGACCGATCCAGGGAGCAACTCATGACCATACCGCCGCAACGGGAGCCTGAACCGTTTCCTCCCCGGCCGGAGCCGACACCGGGTTCACCCGACCCGACAAATCCGTTTCCTCCCGGTCCTGGTCCGGTACCGGATCCGGCTCCCGGTCCCGGGCCGGGGACGCCAAATCCTGATCCGACCTTCAGGCCCTAAGGCCCGCGCAGCAGGGACGGCAGGATCCGGCCCGGTCCGGCGGCACGAAACGGCCGGCGGCGGGGCCCTGCGTTCCTCGTCCGCCCCGCCCGCGTCCTCGGATTCAGGCCCCGCCGCCGATGCGCGGAGCTGATGTTGCCCGCGATGTCATCTTCTTGCAGGTGAAGCGCAGAGGTGGTCATCCGGGAGGCGAGTTGGCCTTCGGGTTCCCGGGTTGAACCCGGACGACGTGACGCACGAACGTCGGGCGCTGCCCAGATTGACCCTGGGGTATGTTCCATTCGATGTTGAAACCTGTTGCCTGTAGCGTCTGTTTCCGGAAAGCCCATCGTCCCCCCATCGGTGGGCTTTCTTCGCGCCTCGCCGGTTGGGCGGTCTCTGAATCACGGCAGTTTGCCCTCGCCTTAGTCTGCAGTTGTCCTGACGTGAATAAGCACCGTATGTTGGGTGCCAATGTCAGGTGCAAGGCGCCTGAGTCCCCTTCTGCGGGAAAGGGGGGATCTGTGGGTGCGCGCCGGGCGGAGACGTCATTCTGCGGCCGGGCACGCACACCGCATTCTGTCAGTATGACCCTCGCTACCCCGGCCCAGCACCAGAACCGGTGTTTGTCCGAGCCACCGGTTGACCGCTGGCCCCCTTTTACGTGCCCGGGTCCGACACCGCGGGCCAAAATACCGCGAAGGTGGGGACCCGCCTCCAGACGTGCTGAGACCAGGCGGGACAGTATCCTTAGCGCCAGCCACTGTTCCGCTGCAGGGCAGAATCCAGGTCGCTGCCCTGGATCTTCCCCGGTTCACCGTAATGAAGGTAGCGGGCGCTGAACTGCAGAACACCGGGTCCGGTGCGGCTGCGCTTCAGGGTCCGGCCCATCCGGGCGACGCTGGGGCATGGGACCGGGTTCCCGGCGCGGCCGGGTGGGCTCATCTGGGCATTTGCCTGCGGTGGCCGTGCAGCACCCAGCGCACCCAAGCCGGGACTGTGTCCGGCCGGACGTGCCTGATTAAGGCTGGTTTGCGTCGAAGAAGCGATGCTCCGGTCCGGTTGGCGGGGACGGATTGGCCTGGGCCTGGATAAAGTCGCGGTCCTCCGGTGAGAGGGTGGTTTCGCCGTGCTGGTCACGGTCGGGGTTTAGGCCCAATGCCGTTTGGTTAGGGGGTGCGGTGTGATGTCAAACCGGCGCGGTTCCCGGAAATAGGAGTGCAGCCCTTGTAGAAGTAGTTCTGTCCGCCAAGACCGAGCTACATCACAACAAGGGCTGCAATGCATGATTCTGTCATCAATCACGCGCCCGGGGTATTCGCTCCCGGGCATCTGGGCGAGCTGACCCGGGTCGTTCCGTTCGAGATGGTCGATGCGGCCCTGACTGCCACTGGCCGGACGCAGCACCGGCTCCGGCTCCTGCCTTCACGGGTCGTGGTGTACCTCCTCCTGGCAGGTGTTCTGTTTGCCGGCCAAGGGTGGCGGCAAGTGTTCTCACGCCTTACTGCTGGACTTCCCGGCCCTGTGGTGAGGCCATCGGGTGCGGCGATCACTGAGGCGATGCGCCGGGTCGGAGCAGCACCATTGCGTGAACTGTTCGATCTGCTCAAAGGGCCAGCGGTCACCAGCGCCAGGCAGACGGTGCAGTTCGCAGGCCGTCTGGTGGTCGCGATCGATGGCACCCAGATCCCGGTCGCCGATACTGACGCGAACCGGGTGATGTTCCCCAAACCCCGTGGCGGCCCGAACGGGGAAGCGGGATACCCCATGATCCGGCTGGTCGCACTCGTCGCTTCCGGTACCCGATCGGTGATCGAGGCCGTGTTCGGCAGTGACAGGACCGGGGAACTCAGCTACGCATCCCAGGTCGCGGCCGCGCTACGACCGGGGATGCTGCTGCTCGGAGACCGGAACTTCGCCACCTACAAGTTCTTCACCACCGTCACCGGGACCGGGGCCGGGTTCCTGATCCGCGGCAAGAGCGGAACCGGCGCGATGAAACTCCCCGCCACAACCCGCCTCCATGACGGCTCGTACCTCTCGAACGCCGGCGGCGTGCCGGTCGGGTCATCGACGCGGAAGTGACGGTCAGGACCGAAGCGGCCACCCGCACCGGCGAATACCGGCTGATCACCACACTGCTGGACCCGCGGGAGGCGCCAGCACAACAGCTGGTGAGGCTCTACCACGAAAGGTGGGAGATCGAGACCGCCTATTGCGAACTGAAATCCACGATCCTGGGCGGGCGGGTGCTCCGAGGCCGGTATCCCGCGGCAGTCACCCAGGAAGTCTGGGCGCTGCTGACGGTCTACCAGGTGCTCCGCACCGCGATGGCAGACGCGATCCTGGACCGGCCCGATATCGATCCCGACCGGGCTTCGTTCACCACCGCGCTCCGGGCCGCCCGCGACCAGATCATTCAGGCCGCAGGGATCATCACCCACAGCACAGTCGACCTTGTCGGCCGCATCGGGACAGCGATCCTGGCCGAACTCCTGCCCGCCCGCCGCACCCGGACCCGGCCCCGCGTGATTAAACGCGCGATCTCCAAATACCGCGCCAAAGGACGCGACATCGACCGGCACACCTATCCCGCGACACTCACCACGAGAATCTTGACCCCCGACCCCAACAGCTAACCAAACGGCATTGAACCTATGTCCTGACCGATAACGAGAAGACCGTGACGGTTTCCCATGTCGCCGGCGTCCCGGTGCGCAACCAGCAGACGGTCGACTTCGCCCGCCACTACGGCGTGACGGTGTTGACCTGCCAGCCGGCGGATCCCGCGTCCAAGGGCGGCGTGGAGTCCTCGGTGAAGCTCGCCAAGGCCGACATCGTGCCCAAGGACACCAACCTGCGTGCCGAATACGCTTCCTTCGCGGAGATCGAAGCGGCCTGCCAGGCGTTCATGGACGAGGTCAACCACCGGGAGCACCGGGCCACCCGCCGCAAACCCGCGGTGATGCTGGCCGAGGAGGCGCCGCGGTTGCACCGGATCCCGGACACCGCGCACACGGTTGCGTTCGGCCTCTCCCGGGCCGTCCCGGAGAACACGCCGATGGTCACGTTCGAGAACGGCCAGTACTCCGTGCCTGCACATTTGCTCGGCGCGCGGGTGTTCGTCAGATCCCACGGCGCCGGAGGTGACGAGCAGGTCATCGTCGTCCACCACGGCAGCAAGGGCCCGGTGGAAGTCGCCCGGCACCGGCGCGCCCGCCCGGGCAGCCCGGCGATCGACGACGCCCACTTCCCGGACCACCGGCCCAGGATCCCGGGCGACTACACGGCGAAAGCCAGGACGGCCGCGGAGGCGGAGTTCCTTAGCATCGGGGACGGCGCCCGGACCTGGCTGCTCGAGGCCGCCGCGGCAGGCACCGGGCGAATGAACGTGAAAATGGCCGAAGCGGTCGCCCTGGCCAAGATCGCCGGGCAGGCCGAAGTCGATCACGCGTTGGGGACCGCGGCCATCCATGGCCGCTTCGCGAACAAGGACCTCGCCTCGATCCTGAACGCCGCGGGTTCACGCACCACCACCCATGCCGCCGGGGAAACCCAGTCCCTCACCCAAGGCACCGCCGGGTGGGCCGCGATCGGCCGCCCACCTGTTGCCGCCCGTGTTGACGGCGCCCTGGGAGAAAGCGCATGAGTCCGGTCCCGGTCACCGCACCGGCGTTGCCGGCGGAGCTGGAGGCGTTGATGCGGCAGTTGAAGATGCCCCATGCGCGGGCTTTGGCGCCGGAACTGATCGCGACTGCCCGCGCCCAGCGCTGGGAGCCGGCCGAGGTCATCAAGGCGCTCTTCACCGAGGAAGTCGCCGGTCGGTCCCGGTCCATGCTCGCCACCAGACGCAAGGCCGCGGGCTTCCCGACCGGGAAGACCTTCGACACCTGGGACCCGGCAGCCTCCTCGATCCCGGCCCCGACTCAGCAGGCGCTGCGGACGCTGGAATGGATCGGGCGGAAGGAAAACGTCGTGATCTGCGGCCCCTCCGGCACGGGCAAGACGTTCTTCCTTGAGGCTCTCGGCCAGCAGGCCGTCGAGGCCGGCCTGCGGGTGGCATGGTTCCGCCTCGAGGACCTCGGCGCTCTCATGCGCGCCCACCGCTCCGATGACAGCGTGACGAAAGTCGTCGCGCGGATCCTGCGCGCAGATTTGGTGGTGGTCGATGACATAGGCCTCTTGCCGGTGGGCACTGACGCGGCGGAGGGGCTCTACCGTCTCGTCGACGCGGCCTATGAAAAACGGTCCATCGCGGTTTCCTCAAATTTGCATCCTGCCGGCTTTGACGAGCTCATGCCCAAAACCCTCGCCACGGCGACCGTGGACCGGCTGCTGCATCACGCGCACGTCTGCCAAACCTCAGGGGAATCGATCCGCCTCAGCCAGGCCCTGGCCGGAAAAGGAGTCACGCCAATGAGCTAAACAAGTCCCGAACATGGCCAACGCCACCGAACATCTGGTGGGCAGATCCGGTGGCCATGACTGGGCAGTTTTCATGGCCACCAGCGGGCATTTTTGCTGGCCGCCCGTGGGCACAAACTATTGGCCATTGACAATCAGGCTCCTCGACGTGCCCGGTTTTGTCCTGCCCGGTGTCCAGGATCGGCCGCAGGTGGGCGTAACGGGGCGATCGTATCGGCCCGCGCAGCGCGAGTTGGCAGGCGGCTTCCACCCGGGCTGGTGAGAACCTACGAGACAGGCGCAGGACCGCCAGGTGGAAGGAGCTTTTCAGGTGGCGCTCAACCACACCAACACTGGCGCTGACAAGCGCAAATCGTGGGCTCGGACCCCGGCGCTAAGCCGCACCACATATGGACCCCTCAAGAGTGAATATTCACGACACCGAGCGATCACAGAATGCCGCCACAAAACGATCAAATCCACACGCCCGCGTCTCGACCGCGAAGCAGGACCTTGACCGGCAGATCGATGCACTGCGCGGCGAGGGTATTCCCGCCCGGCATATCTACGTGGACAAGAAATCCGGATCCACACAAACCGGCCCGGATTGCACGAAGCCCTCGACCAAGCCCGCGAGGGCGACGTGATCGTGGTGCACACACTGGACCGGTTGGGCCGCACCGTTCGGGACACCCTGAACCTCATCCATGACCTGGCAGGCAGCGGCGTCGGAGTCCGGAACCTGGCCGACCCGATCCGGGTTGATTCCGCCAATCCGGAGGATCCGATGTCGCAGCTGGCAGTGGTGATGCTCGCGCTCTTCGGCCAAATGGAACGAACCTACGCGATCGAACGCGCAGCCCACGCGCGTGCCGTCGCTGCTGCTAAGGGCAAAAGGATCGGCCGGCCCAGCGTCGTCGATCCAGCGAAACTCGCCTATACCGCACACCTTCGCGACCAGGAGGACCAGTCCATCTCCGAGATCGTCAAAGCCACCGGTATCACTCGCTCCAGCCTCTACCGTTACCCGCCGCCCCGGCCGCCGGAGACGCTGTCTGCCGAGAACCAGCAGAACGACTGAGAGAACGGCTCCGAACGTCCGTGGCGGATGGTGCACGCGACTTCGAACAAAATGACGGTTGGTGCAGGCGACTTCGAGCGCTTCCGTGTCCGAAGTCGCCTGCACCGCCCCCGTATTTCCGCATGATCCAGTGCAGACGACTTCGAAAACTGACATATGAGATCAGTAGACCGGTGGAATCTGGATGTTTTCGCCGTCCAGGGTCCTGTCGCCGACGTGATTACGCTTCTGCTGAACTAGCTCGTCCGCCAGCGGAGGTGGTAGCGCAGAGAAGGGCTGACACCATTGGATGCCGGCCCTTCTCTGTGCGTGACTGCAGAGATATGAAGTGAGGTGGTTCAGTTTCCTGCCCGTCCGGAGTATTCGGCGGATGATGAACTGGCCGAACGTGGCGGTCTTTCCCTGATTGAGCTTTGTACCTATAAGGCGGATGCGCCCAACGCGCCGTCGTATGGGGTAATCTCAGCCATCTTGCGCCTCTTCATCAAAACGGCGAAGTACGCCGCTGCAACGGCACCGATTAGTCCGATCACCCCGGTGATCACGAAGTACAGGCTATTGGCACCGGCGACATTGTCGCCGAAGGCGGAGTAGATCGTGCTGCTAATTTGCGGGAGGACGATGTCGGGAAGATATCCGAAGAACGAGATGACTCCGATAGCGATACCCGTCGCGGACACAGGAACGCGGCATTCATCGAGAATGGACCAGTAGACGCCGCGAATCACATACATGATCAGGCCTGCGAACACGATCAGCGCGTAGATCAAACCGATCGGGAAGCTGCCTGGCGCGAGGGCAAGGGCGATCAGCACGAGAGCCGTGGCGACCATTGAGACCGAGAGCACCCGGGATCTGCCGAACTTGTCGGCCAGGTACCCGCCACCGAAGCCGCCGACGGGTCGCATCCATAGAACGATCACCGTCACCACTCCTGCTCCGAGCTGTGACACGCCGTGGTTGATGTTGAGGAAGCCTGAGAAGTAGTAGTGGCCCCAGAACAGCGAGTAGCCGCAGAAGAGGATTACGATCATCACCCACACCTCGCGGATCTTCACGATCCGTCGGACGGCAGCAAGCGTCGACTCGACGGGTTCGCTGTCTGACTTCGCCTCCTTCTCCTTCTGAACGTTCGGGAGCATGAAGAAGAGAAGGACCGCGATCACGATGATGACTGCGCAGTACATGTAGACCACTGCCTGAAAGCCGGCTTTGGTGTGGGCCATATCTATGGCGCCGGTACCCGCAACGAGCGCGAAGATGCCGACCGCCGCGCTGGCGAGTAGCGCTTCGACCAGTCCTCGACCGCCGTCAAGGGCACCGAAGAACTTTCCCTCTTTGTTTCGGTCTGCGAGCAGGCTGACTGTCTTCAGAATTGCGCTCCAGAAGGTGAAGACCGTGGCGAAACCCCACACCAGGTAGATGTAGATCAGGAACGATTTATCTGGGATCTGTGCATACACCAAGCCAGTGGCGGCTGTGAGCCCTAAGGAGAAGATGATCAGAAACTTGACCGGGAACTTATCGGCCAGCCAGCCACTGGGAATGTAGCCAACGACAAAGATGATGCCGAGGATCGAGTAGATGTTCGCCAATTCGGCTTGGTTCATGCCGAACACCATGAGAATGGTCTCTTCAAAGTTCTGGCGTAGGTACACCAGCGGGTAGATGGACCCTGCGGCGAGAATGAGTAGGGCGAGCTCAAAAATCTTCTTTGATTCGGAGAGCTTAGGCATGAGATCTGACTCCTTTGGGTTCTGACAAGATGCGGTGGGTCCGTTCGAGGATGGCGTCGGTCTGCGCCGAGATGTCGGCGGAGACCGAGCGGAGCTGGGCGTAAAGCTCTACGTTCTCGGGGTTGGGCTCGAATCGGTCGGTTGGGTGAACCATGTGCTTGGACGCTTCGTCGAAGTCGGGGTGAATGCCACAGGCCACCGCAGCGCAGATGGCGGCTCCCAGCCCGGCGGCGTTGCGCACCTCGTTGCGCACAACAGGGATATCGAACACGTCGGCGAAAATTTGCATGCACGGGTCACTGTATGAGCCTCCCCCCGACACGATCAGTCTCTCGACGCGGATACCTCGTTCGGATTCCATGGCCGACATATTTTGCTTCATCCGGAACGCGATGCCTTCCAAGATGGCTCGATACATGTGTGCGTAGCTGTGACGTTCGTCGAAGCCGATGAACATCCCCTTCCGGTGGGGCTGAGTCGGCGGGGCAAGCCAGTCGAGTATGCACATGAGGCCGTCGCAGCCGGCGGGAACCGCTGAAGCCAGTGTGTTGAGGTGTTCTTCGCTGCTGACTCCTGCATCGGCGGCGGCTTGCTTGATCTCTGCGCCGACCAGGTTGCGAAGCCACGAGACGGTCCACATGCCCCGCCGGATACCCGCGCACTCGTAAATGTATCGGTGCGGCTCGGATGCGAAGTTCGTGAAGTACGTCTGTGGATCGTCGATGAATTCTTTCCCGACGATCATGCCTGTGATGTAGGTTCCGAGAGACACCAGACCAGTAGTCTCGTCATGCAGTCCCGCGCCGAGCGCCTCCGTCGCCTTGTCGTTGGCGGTATGGACGACGGGGAGCCCCTGTGGGATGCCAGTCCTCGCGGAGAAGGATTCGTTCACGTAGCCGCCGATGTCACCTGGCATCTGCAGTCGATACAGCATGTCGCGCCCCACGTTGAACGAGTCGAACGTCTGCTGATCAGTGAGCCAGTCCCAGGTCCGAACATCCATCGGCCACGGGCCGATATAGTTGGCGGCCGTGTCGGTCAGTTCTCCCGTGATCCGACCCATGAGGTATCCGGAGGTCGTAGTGACGTAGGCCACATCGTCATTGGTGTGCTCATATGCTTTGGACAGACGATGGTCCATCCAGCTCTGGACGGGTTCGGCAAGCGTTCCATCTCGACGTACGAGTGCACGGCAGCAGCGGATCGTGCACAGGCCCACGCCCACGATGTCGGCAGTATCGCCCGGGAACCTCTCCATTGCTCGGCGGGCTGCGGTGACGATGGAGTCGTAGAGGTCGTCATCAGGATGCTCGGCCACGCCCGGCTGCGGCGTATACATCGGTACCAGAGGTTGAGTCGCCTCGCACACGACTCGACCGTCGGTGTCGAAGATGACGACCTTGGAGCTTTGAGAGCCTCCGTCGATTCCGATGATGTATTTGTGTGTCATTAAAGTCGTCACAATCTGTCGTCGGCGCTTAGCGCACGAGGTATCCGCCGTCGACGCTCAGGATATGACCATTGACATAGTCGGAGGCACGGCTGGCCAGGAATACCGTTGTGCCCATCAGATCCTGCGTCTGCCCCCAGCGGTTGGCCGGGATGTGGTCCAAGATCCGTTGGTTGGTTTCGGTGTTCGCCCGCGTCTCTGCGGTCAATGCGGTGGCATAGTAGCCCGGTGCGATCCCGTTCACCTGGATGCCGAACTGCGCCAGTTCGTCACAATAGGCTTTCGTCAACCCAGCGATGCCGTGCTTTGTGGCTGCGTAGGCCGGCGACCATTGGCCGCCGAGGAAGGTAAACACAGAGCAAATGTTGATGATCTTGCCGCTGCGTTGCAGGATCATGTGCTTGGCGCATTCGTGAGACATCTCGAAGGCGGCGGTCAGGTTGAGTGCTACCATCGGGTCCCACTGCTTGCGGGTGTACTTGAGGACGTCAGGCTCGTTGATGCCCCGCCCGGCGCAGTTCACTAGGATGTCGATACTCCCGAACTCCTCGATGCACGCGTCGACGACCTTCTTAGGATTCCCTTCGACCGTGATGTCCGATCGGATGTACGCGTACCGCGATCCTGCGGCCTCTACCAATGCGCCCGTTGTGCCGTCGTCGGGCATGATGCTCGCGGCCAGAACGTTGGCTCCGGCTTTTGCCAGCGCCAGGGTGAATGCCTGACCGAGCCCGGTGTTTCCTCCGGTCACAATGGCATTCTTGCCTTTCAACGAAAAGAACGCCATGTCAAAGTCGGCGATAGTGCTTTCGCTCATGTGTACCTGCCTGTGTGTGTTGAGTTCGGAAAGGGGCGACCCCGGGGAGCGCGATATCGGATCGGCGGGGTCGCCCCGTGTCGGAGGTTGTCTGCTACTTCTCGAGTGGGAAGATGGTTCCGCGGTTCATGATGCCGTTCGGATCGAATGCAGACTTGAGAGTTTCGAGCATGTACAGCGAGGAACCGTATTCCTCGGCCAAGAAGTGCGTACGGTGCTTGCCGACCCCGTGATGATGGCACATCGAGCCGCCGAGTTTCAGGGTTTCTTCGACGATGATGTTCTGAATGGGATCGTGGTAGGTCGTGCGTTCTTCGGTGGGGTCCACGTCTACCTTGTAGTAGTAGACGAAGTACATGTTGGTGCCGTTCAGATAGCTGTGGCTGGAGTGCCCGCCTAGCAGCGTGAAGTCAGCAGAGATTTCCTTGCGGATGCGAGCGAGTGAATTCTCATATATGTCGCCAATGACACTCCAGTTGCCGGAGATCTCGGTCGTGAAACCGTTGTTGAGAGTCTCAAGAATTTCGATTCGCTCTTCTTGGATCTTCGAGATGTCCCAGTTGAGATTGTTGAACCAGTCTTCGATGAGCGCGCCGTCGACACGTTCGGCAGAACCGAAGGACGCGACGATCTCTTCAATCGCCGCACCCGTTGCATCGGCGATGCGCTGGGGGCCTTCGGCAACGAAGATCAAGACGCAGCGACCATCGGAGAAGTGTTTGAAGTGGTAGAGCCCGTCTTCTCTGTCATAGAGCCGAGCGACCGAGGGCCGGTAGCCCTGGGTGACGACCTCCCGAAGGATCTTGAGGCCGGTCTTCATATCGTCCAGCAGATATCCGTAGAACTTGTTGTTCTCGGGATAGTAGCGGAAGATCTTGACCGTGACTTCGGTGATGAAGTTCAGGGCACCCTCGTTGCCTAGAACCAGATGGCGGATGTCGGGTCCGGCGGAGCGGCGGGGTACGTTCTTGATGCGGCAGATCTGACCATTTGGGAACACGGTCTCGACTCCGACGAGCATGTCCTCAATGCCGCCATAGAGGGTAGAGAACTGCCCGATCGAGCGCGTTGCGACAAGCCCGCCGAACTGCGCCAGCGGCTTGGACTGCGGCGAGTGGCCTGTGGTGTAGCCGATCTTACGCAATTCGGTTTCGAGGTCTTCGAGGCACACACCGCACTGCACGGTGGCGAGCATGTTCTCAGTGTCGATGGTGAGAATTTCGTTCATGGTCGAGCCGTCGACCACGATGGAGTTCTCAATCACAGTTTCGAGACCACCCTCGGTCGCGCTGCCGCCGGTCTTCGGCACGATGTTAATGCCATTCTCGTTGGCGAAGGTGAGCACTTCTGCCACTTCCTGCGGTGTGCCGGGTTTCACAACCGCTGCGGGAAGCGGCAACGAGTAAATGCCGAAGATGTTCTCGACCTTGTAGTAGCGGTCGACACTGTTTTCTTTGAGCGTCTGCTCATCGGTGATGACGCGCTCACTTCCGAGGATGTCAATGTAGGCGCTCACAATCTGTTCGCGGGTTAGCTTTTCGTTCATGAGTAGCAAGGAAACAGATTCCGTTCGTCATTGAGGTCCGTGGCAACCGACCTCGTCGTGGGCTTGAGACAAAAAAAGAGAACAGCGATCCCCTAAAAAGGGGGTCGCTGTTCTCTAAGTTTTAGCAACCGGTCCGAGTGATCCCGGACACGTATGAAATTATTATGGTGACACTACCACATATCCGCGAAGCTTAACCAGGTGGCGTCGAGAGGGTCTGACCAGGCCGAAAACCCCGAGGGCGGCACGTACAGACTTGCGAGGTGGCCTGGCTTCAACCACCACGACGCTCTCGGCTTTCAGCATCCGGTTGAGGGATTAACCGTAGGAAACGGTGCGTTCCACCGCGGCAAGCGCCTGCTCGGTCGTGTTGCGCCGGATCCATGGACTGACGCGCTTCACTCCGGCGGTGGAGACGGGGAAGGCTTCGCAGCCGGTGCGGGCACCCGTTGTGGTAGTGATGATGTCATAAGACGTGGGTTCTTGCGCGGTGCCGACACTGATGAAGTGAGCGTATTCTTCTGCAGCAGTGGTCATTACCGTGTTCCCCCATTCCAAGGGGTCAGAGTCCCGTCGCCTACTTGACCCGGTCGACCGAGGAGGGCATGCTGAATACCGACTTACAAGAACCGTGGAAACGGCAACAGAGAGCGAGACCGTGACCGGTTCGTCAGGTGAGAACCGCCACGCGGTCGAAGAGCATCCCACGATCGATGACGTTCTCTCGCGCCATCCAGTGATCGCCAGTATCAAGGATAAGGATGGCCTGCGGGCGGTCTTACGCGTGAGCTGTCCGGTTGTGTTCGTGCTCTTCGGCTCGATCATGACGATTCCCGGCATCGTAGCGACACTGAAGGGTGCGGGAAGAACGGTCTTCGTGGATGTGGATCTCGTTGATGGCTTCTCTAACAAGCCCGTCGTCGTCGATTTCTTGAAGGAGCACACACGAGCCGATGGCGTACTGAGCTCGAAGTCGATCATGGTGAAAACCGCGAAGGCGGCGGGCTTCCTAGCCATCCATCGCCTCTTTCTCATCGACTCGTTCAGCTACCACAATGTGCCGAAGCAGGTCAGCCTGTCCAATGCGGATGCCATCGAAATCATGCCCGGATGCATGCCACGGGTAATCTCGTGGATCCGGAAAGATACGGATATTCCCTTGATCGCCGGCGGGCTAGTCTGCGACAAACAGGACGTGACAAGCGCATTGGGCGCAGGTGCCATCGCCATAGCCTCATCCAACCGCGACGTGTGGCGGATGTAGGAGAGAGCCCTGCGGCTACCACGAAAAGGGTCCCGGATAATCAAGATGCCTTCCTATGTTGATTCGTGGAGTCATTTGATTATGCTCGGATAGCCGGTTGAGTTTGACCCTCTGTTTCGGCAGGGCTGAGGGTCAAAAGATCCATGCAGACGCCTTGAATCTGGTCGGTTTCCCCAAAGCCCGGGACAGCGTCGTTGGTTGGGTCCCCGTGTAGGAGTCCAGTTGCCCCGGGTCCCTCTTGGTAGCAGGGCGACTGCGAAGTTGGTGGTGAGTGGCTGGCGTCTTAAATGGTGAGACGATGCGGAGTGTGGCTGTTAAAGAGCGGGAACCCCTAATCGGAAAATGGGGTGCGTGAGGCGTTGGCGGTTAGTGTCAGGGTGACGTTGTAGCCCAGGGCGTGGAGCCGGTTGATGGCGTTGTTCTTTTGGCGGTCGGGGTTCTTGCGTAGGTAGTAGTCGACACCGGGGTCTTGGTAGCAGACGCCTTCGGCGAGGAGGTGCCAGGCTGCTGTGAGGATGGTGTGTTCGATGGCGACGACCGCCGCGAGGGCCATTGCCATCGACGGAAGGACGCCGGGGCGCGAAGAACGGCGGCGGAATCCGCGTGCATTTGATGGCCCATCGACCAACGCACCGGGGCCGTGCTGGGCCAAGTCGACGTCGGCATCAAGACCAATGAAATCAGCATGTTCAAGCCCCTGCTGGAGAGGATTCCCGCCCTGGACGGGGTGATTGTGACCGCGGATGCCCTCCACACGCAGGCAGGGCACGCCAAGTATCTGGCCGGCAGGGGCGCCCACTAGGTCCTGACGGTCAAGGCAACCAGCCCACGTTGAACACCCAGCTGCAGTCCCTGCCCTCGAACAAGGTCCGTGCCCTGGAACAAGGTCCGTGGCCGGGAGATCATCCGCACCGTCAAATGTGTCAGCGTCGCCGCCGGCATCGGCTTCCCCCATGCGGAACAAGCCGTCTAGATCATCCGCAAGTCCCGGCCCCTCGGGACCCGCAAATGGCATACCGAAACCGTCCACGCAGTGACTTCCCTGTCGGCGTCCCAGAGCAAACCGGCTCAGATCGGCGCCTGGATCCGGGGCCATTGGGCCATTGAAAACGGTCTTCACTGGCGCCTGGACGCCACCTCGAATGAAGACCATAGCCAGATCCGTAAGGGCCAGACACCCGGGTCATGGCGTATCTACGCAATCTGGCCATCACCGTCCACTGCCTTATGGGCGAAACGAACATCGCAAAAGCCACCAGAGCCGCACGAAATCACCCCGACCGGGCGATCCAACTCGCCGGGATCACCCCTGCCTAACGACATTGCAGACACCCTGCTCTTGGTAGACCGGCGCTCTGTACAGGTGGAAGCACCAGGCTTTGGTGGATGCTGGACTGGTGAGGGGAACCTCCAGCACGCAGGCCCCGGAGCTGCAGTCGGCCGCGAAGAGGATCCGGCAGCTTGAGGAGGAGTCGGCCGTCGTGAAGGCCGCCAGCGCCCTCTACGACGGGCAAGTGGTGGCGCCCCCAAAAGAAAATTCGCGATTGTCGACGGGTTCGTCGCCCAGGATTTCTCAGCCGGACGCGCCTGCCGCACCGTCGCCCTGAACCGGTCGACCTACATTAAGCACCGTCGCTGTGAACTCTCGATCCGGGCATTCGGATCATGGCACGAATTTCACATCCTGGGGATTCAGCGAAAACCTGCGTCAGTGGGAGCTCACCGCCTCATCCCGGAGCGTGAGCGACTGCCATGGAGACCTTCTGGGGGCGCATGCAGAGGGAGCTGTTGGACCGGAACGGATCTGGCAGACCGTCATCGAACTGGTGACGGCCATGAACGGCTAGCTCGATTTCTACAATGGCAAACGCCGGCACAGCTACACCGGATATATGATGCCTACGAAGTACCCTGGAACGACATCAACAATCCGCTCCTTTCACATAAGACCGGCGGAACAATCGGGACCCCTATCATTCTTCGAATACCGCCACGCGGGCATCTTTGATGAGTCAACTCGCCATCTGGTTAAGCTTCGCGGATATGTGGTAGTGTCACCATAATAATTTCATACGTGTCCGGGATCACTCGGACCGGTTGCTAAAACTTAGAGAACAGCGACCCCCTTTTTAGGGGATTGCTGTTCTCTTTTTTGTCTCAAGCCCACGCCGAGGTCGGTTGCCACAGACCTCAATGCATGACAGCCCCAACGAAAGCGAGATCCAATGAAAGCCATTCGAATCCATGGCGAGGGCGACCTGCGCATAGAGGAGCTGCTGGATCCGTCCATCGCGCCAGGCATGGTGCTCCTCACCGGCGGATACACCGGTGTGTGCGGAACAGACCTTCACCTCTATTTCGAATCGGAAATCTACCCTGCCGATTTCTCCCAGCCAGCGACCCTCACCGGGGCGACCTGGCCACAGATCTTCGGACACGAATTCTCAGGTGAGGTCGCACAGGTCGGCCCAGACGTCACGAATCTGAAGCCGGGAGACCGAGTGGCCGTATTCCCCTACTATCACTGCGGACACTGCCTGGCGTGCGAAGCTGGCCACGCCACTGACTGCGAACACATGGCGTTCGAAGGAATACAGGGCCGATCAGGGGGAATGGCGCAAAGCAAGTTGGTCCCTGCCGAACTCTGCTTCGCCCTCCCCGAAGAAGTCGATCTCGTGCTTGGTGCGCTCGTCGAACCAATGGCAGTCGCCTGGCACGGCGTCAACATCGCCGATGTGATGGTCGGGGACTCTGCACTCGTCCTCGGCGGCGGCCCGATCGGGATCGGCGCTTTTTTCGCTCTTCGCGCCAGAGGAGTCGAGCAGATCATCGTGTCGGAACCAAGCGCGCAGCGTCGCGCAGTTCTAGAGCGTGTGGGCATCCACAACATAATCGATCCAACCTCCCAGAACCTCCAGAATGAAGTACGTCAGCTCACGGCAGGACGAGGCGTCGCCGCCACGATCGACACGGCAGGGTCCCCCCTGGCGTTCGTGGAAGGGATGCAATCCCTCGCCGTCGGCGGCCGAATGGTCACGATCGCAATGTACAAGGAATCGATCCCTCTCACGCGATCGCTTCTGGTGGCTGGACGGTCGATCAGAAGTTCAGTGGTGTACTCCCATGAAGATTTCAGAGCGGTGATCGACGCGATGCGTGACGGGACGATCTCACTAGAAGGTGAATGGGTGCGCCTTATAGAGTTCGCGGACATCACAACAGCGATGGAGCAGTTACGTTCGGGGGGAACGATGAAGGTCCTCGTGCGCACACCTGTTGACTGAGTCAACGACACTTCCGGACCGAAGCAACTTCGAGTCAAGTGCACACGGCTGCTCGCGAATGGCGCACGGGCCGAGCGGTGGCCGCGGAAGTCGGTCACGCGGTGTCCGTCGCCACAAACTATCAGGGCAGCAATGGTGCGCGGCGTGCTGCCGCCGGAGCAGTGGCCGGCCCTGGCCGCACAGGTGCGCAAGGTCGCGGACGAACTCTCCGTCCGGATCCACGGCCGCCCCGGTTCAGGCTAGCCGTCCGGCCCAACAGGCAGACCCTGTGCCCGCAATCCGAATTTCGAAATGAACCCCTGACACATGAAGGATCCCCATCAAACACGTCGATTCCACCACCCTGCCGGCCAAGTCCAATCAACCCGAGACACCCGCACAGCCACGGGACACCCCGGGGAAACCAGGCCGCGCCTGCCCATGAACAACCTTGCCCCGGAGGTCGCCCAGCGCCGGGAAAACCTCCTCGGCCATGTGCCCGGAACGGGCGACATCCGCCACATCGCGGCCAGCACCGCCCGCACACACGAAATCGCGGGGGAATACGGCATCCGCGCCTTCATGACGAAAATTTCGCAGGCGCCCGCTAAATGAGGCAACTTTCGGACAAAGACGCGCCAGCCGTCGGTGCGACAGCGGCGGACACCAAAACAGCAAATCCAGCTTCCACCCGTGGCGCTTCCACCTCCGCTGGAATTCCGCCGGCAGCGACCTCTGCATTTGAGTGCCCCGCCGACTGCTACTACTGCACCGGTGCAGAAACGGACTAATCCTTCCCATCCCCGGCAATCATCAGGCCACAGCGACGACATGGCCGAGATCTCCACCCAGAAAGCGCAGCAATGAAGGACGAAATCAATTCTGCTCCCGATTCCTCAAGAATTGACGTCTCGATTAGTGACAGCCATCTGCTCGACCATGCTCTCAACAGGGCCGAAACCTCCCTGATGCCGCACGCACATCTGCAGAGGAGCGGAATTCTGATCTCCCGACAGGGCCCCGGCCAGTACGTCGTCGAAACAAGCAAAGCCGTTCCATACGGGCTGACTTACCAAAGAGCGCTGTAACGTCCGGCGCTCATCCCCGGATCAGCGTGCTCTCTTCACTCCACGTCAGTTTTCCAGGGGCGCTCGGTACCGAGCCTGGTACAGGCATCGCGGATCGCGAGGATCTCGGCGTGCGCGGTGGGGTCGTTCGTCTGGGACACCCGGTTGGGGCTCTCGGCGATAATTTCGCCGTCGCGGGCAATGACGGTCGCGAAGGGTCGCCCCCTTCCTCGACGTTGGCACGGGCGAGATCGATGGTGCGTTGAATGAAGTCCATGATGTTCCTGGGCTGGGAGGTAAGTTGGGGCGCAGCCGTGGCTGTGTCCTATTTCGAGAACACAGCCACGGTGGGGATCAGAACGGTCTGGTGGGCAGGTATTTTCCGTCGAGGGTGATCACGGCACGTGAACCGCCGTCGGGGTCTTCAACTTTTTTGATGTCCAGCGTGAAGTTGATGGCACTGATGATGCCGTCACCGAACTGTTCGTGTACCAGGGCTTTCAGGGTGGAACCGTAGACCTGCAGCATTTCGTAGAAACGGTAGATGGTGGGGTCGGTTGGGATACCGCCGGGGATGCTGCCGCGCAGCGGGATGGTCTGCAGCAGCATGGAGGCGTCCTCGCCCAGATCCAGCCGCTCGGCGACGATTTCCGCAGCGGTTTCCGGCAACGGATGCTGGCCGAGCAGGGCGGCGGTGACGAAGGCAAGGCTCAGACCAGTGCCATCGGTCAGGTCCTGCCAGGAGAGGCCCTTGCGCATCTTGGCATCGATGATGGCGGCGGTCAGTTCCTCGCGCGGAGCCTGGGCGTTCTGGGAATGAATCATGGTGTTTTCCTTTTCCTTGGGTGCTAGCAGGTGGTTAGGCGGCCAGGCCGGCTATGGCCGGCGTGGCACGGCCGGCGTGGCATGGCTCTGCGGGTTGTCCGCAAGTGGGGCAAAGAGGCCTGTGGCGCCGTCGAGGGTGTCGATGGAGCCCGTTTCGATGTCGTAGACCCAGCCGTGGAGGTTCAGCCGGTTCTGGTCCAGGGCCAGGGAGACGGAGGGATGGGTCCTGATGTTGGTCAGCTGGGCGATGACGTTCCCGCGGACCATGGCCTCCAGCCGCTCCTGGGCCGATCCGTGGGTGCGGGCGGCGTTGACGACCTTCGCCGCGTCGGCATAGGCAAGCCAGCTGGCCACGGCCGGCAGGTGGTCCAGGTTCGTGTCGGAGGAGATGGCAGTCATCGCTCCGCAGTCGGAATGGCCACAGATGATGATGTCCGTGACGCCCAGGACGGCGACCGCGTACTCGACTGTCGCGGAGACACCGCCGGGCTCCGGGCCGTAGGCCGGCACGATGTTGCCGGCGTTGCGGATCACGAACAGGTCGCCCGGTTCCCGCTGGGTCAGCAACTCCGGCACGACCCGGCTGTCCGAGCAGGCAATGAACAGAGCCCCGGGGTTCTGGACGGTGGCCAGCTCCTTGAAGAGTCCAGAGCGCTTCGGAAAGGCTTCCCGTTGAAATTTCAGAAAGCCTTCGATGATGTCCTGCATGGGCCGTCTCCTTGATGATTTGGGGATACCTCAAGGATGACGGAAACAAACTATAGTGTCCAAGACTTGTTTATAATGAAGTCAATAAGTATTTCCTATAGTTGGAGAGTTGTGATGCTGCGCCACCTTCGTTACCTGACCGCGGTCGCGGAACACCAGAACTTCACCCGCGCTGCCGAGGCGCTCCATGTCTCCCAACCCACGCTGTCCCAACAGATCAAGCAACTGGAGATCTCGCTGCACGTCCAGCTCCTGGACAGGTCCGGGCGTACCGTGCGGCTGACAGACGCTGGCGAGACCTACCTGCGCTATGCCCGCCGCGCCCTGCGGGAGCTTGACGCCGGAACCCGGGCCATCCACGACGTGCAGGATCTAAGCCGTGGATCGCTCCGGCTGGCGATGACGCCCACGTTCACCGCCTACCTGATCGGTCCGCTGGTCGAACGCTTCAGCACCCGCTATCCCGGCATCACCTTGAGCGTGCGGGAGATGACCCAGGACCGCATCGAGGCCGCACTGGCCGCGGACACCCTCGATCTAGGCATCGCTTTCGCCCAGGCACGTTCGTCCGAGATCGAGACCCAGGCATTGTTCGTCGAAACCCTTGGCCTGGTCGTCGGCAACAACCACCCGCGCGCCGGTACGCAGACACCCATGGACCTGCGGGAGCTGGAACAAGAGCGGCTTGCACTTCTCAATAGCGACTTTGCAACCCGGCGCCATATCGACCTGCACTTCCGGGACCACGGCATTGCCCCCCGCATCGCGATTGAAGCCGACTCCATCAGCGCGATCGTGGAAATCATCCGCCGCGGCCAACTCGCCACCGTGCTGCCCGAAGCCATCACCCGCGAACAGCCTAAGCTCCACCCGGTGGACCTGTCGCCGGCCATTCCACACCGCACGGCAGCCCTGCTCAGAAGGAAAGGCGCTTACGTGAGCGCAGCCAGCCAGGCCTTCAGCGAGCTGTCATCGACGTGGAGCTAGTCGCCTGACCTATGTCAGAAGCCGTCTGCACAACTGAGGTCGCCGCCATCCGGTGCGCCCCCACACTCTCGATTTTCCTGTTCGGCCTCTGCGCCTTCAGGGAGGTCAACGGCGCCGCACAGGCTGTTCCCGCATGTCAAAGAGAGGAAGGACATATCGGCGGAAGGCTTCACCTTTGACGAGGTACCGACGATAAAGTTCTTGCGCTTCATGTACATGTGCATGGGAGTCCTGGCCGTGGTCGCCATGGCAGTTGAGGCTTTCACGCAGCCAAATCCCCGGCGCACGAGATGCGACCCAAAGGACGCTTGTCCAGGGGAACATCTCAGCAAAGGCTCCTTGATAGGACCAACCGCCGCCGCTCTCTCATGTCGTAAACGCACTGCCGACAGACCCTATTGTGATTCTTGGGCACCGGCAATGTCCTCATAATTGGTCTGGCTACATGCGCACAGTGGTGTGTCGGCAGTTGGAAGCGGTAGCGGGGTGTGAGGATATTCCTGCCGTTGACCCGGGGTGACTGGCCTGCTGCGTGCGAGGCGGATCAAGGTGAGGGCGGCGATGCTGCACCAGGCGAGGTTGGTGATCGCCGAGGGCCAGGCGTCATGGTAGATCCCGTTGATGGCCATGCAGAGCCCTCCCCCAAGAAAAGCGGCTTGCAGGGCATATCCGTTGGGGATGCGGTTCAGTGAGAACAAGAGGTACGCCGCGAAGGAGGCAAGTGCGCCGATCCATCCGAGGACTTCAACAACGTTGTTCAACATGGTCCGGGATGTTCCTTAGACGCTTGGAGGGTTTGGCATGGCTGGCGGCCCCACACGGGCAACGAGAGGGATATTCACGGGTTACTGGGCGAAGGAGCAGGCGACACGCCGGGGCGGGGCAGCGACAGAGGCTGTATGGCTGAAGGATTCTGAGGTTGGTTTAGGTTGCCTTGGTGCGGACAACCTGCCGGTGCGAGGTCCGGCACCGGCCCCTATTGGCCTGATCCGGTGCGGGATGGTGCCGTGTTGTCACCCGCTCTGGCTTTAGCGCCCCCATAGAAGGGGTGGGTCAGGATTTCCCGTTGTGCGAGCATGTCGAGCTGTTCCTGCTCGGAGCGTCCGCTGACTGCCTCGCGGGGGGCCTTGGCGGTGGCATCACGGGCGCCCTTCACCGGGTGGCGGCATCTTATGGTTTAGGCACAACCAGCCTGCAGCCGTCCCGTTGGCACGGATTGTCTGCCGCCTGGCATAAGAATCGCTTTGCAGGGCCGGCCGGGTTCCCGTCGGTGATGATGGTATTAGGCCATTTGGCTGGCGTGACTCGCCTCCTGGCCGGCACCTTCCGCGGTTGTCCGTTCCGGGATCCGTCCGCCGGCCGTTGGCCTGCACCAAACGCATGGGCGGACATGACTTATTAGGAGCCCGGGCAAGGGCTCTCCTCTGTCAGGCCCATGGGTTTACCCGCTTCAGGTCTTGGAAGTGCTGCTGTAGCGTTCGTCTCGCCATGCGAGTGCTGCTTTGAGGCCATTTTCAGAGGCAACCGCGTCGAATTCCTGTTGTTCCGGGGTGTTCGCTCCGTTGATCATGGCCGAGATGTCGATGTTTGCCTTGATGGCGGTTTGAAGTCCCATAGCCTCATATGCACGGTTAAGTGCCTGCTTGGTCAGTTGCAGGATCGGAAGTGGGGTCGGTGCGATTCGCAGGGCAAGTTCAAGCGCAGCCGATCCGATGTCCTCCCGGGGCACGGTCTTGTTGACTAGTCCGAGGAGGAGGGCCTGTCTGGCGTCGATCGTGTCTCCTGTGAAAAGTAGTTCATTGGTTTTCTTCTGGCCGAGCACGAAGGGCATGAGCAGTGTGACGGGTCCGGACCCGTATTGAATCTCAGGCTCACCAAACTGGGCATCGTCGGCTGCGACAACCATGTCGCAGGCCATGGCGATTTCACAGGCGCCACCGAGGCAGTGTCCCTGGACTACGGCGATGGTGGGTTTGGGGAGGGACCACAGGTGCATGGTGACCTCTGAATCCCGTCGCAGCACTGGCAGCCATTGCAGTGGCGTGTCAGTCCCGCTCCCGATTTCGTCGGTCATGTCGAAGCCTGCGGAGAATGAGCGTCCGCTCCCGGCGATTAGCACGACTTTGATCGAGTCGTCAGCAGCGGCCTGGGTGATCCGATTGTCGAACTCCTCGAGCATTTCGGCGTTGATGGCGTTGAGCTTCTCGGGGCGATTGAGGGTGATCGTGGCGACCGGCCCATTGGTTTCGTAGAGCACTACATCAGACATTTGATTCCGGTCCTTCGTGGGTTGCGGGGCAGGTCCCTGGACATTCGTGGGAATGTCAGCAGGGTTTTGGGGATGGTTTCCCGGCCCGGGGTCAGGCTGTTTGGTGGAGGATGATGCGTGC